>JABDFL010000013.1 GCA_013286575.1 Candidatus Omnitrophota bacterium | reverse complement strand
CTTATCTGGTGCGCTCTTTGAGATGGAGGCGAGTGGTGTCAGGCTCGATGTGGAGGTGCTGGAAGAGCTTTCCAAAGAATGCGAAAGTAAGATTGTCGAGTTGGAAAAGTCTTTGTTTAAGATCGCCGGAGGGCCCTTTAATGTTAATTCGCCCAAACAATTAAGCGAGATCCTGTTTGAACGCCTGAAATTGCCGACGGCCAAGAAAATAAAAACAGGTTTCTCAACGAATGAGGAAGTTTTGACAAAATTGGCCGGCCAGCATCCTTTACCGGCTTTGGTTTTAGAGTACCGTCAGATGTCTAAGTTAAAATCCACCTATATCGATGCCTTGCCATTGCTGGTTGATCCCAAGACGCATCGGTTGCATGCGACCTTTAACCAGGCCGGGGCTGAGACCGGGCGTTTAAGTTCCAATAATCCCAACTTGCAGAATATCCCTGTCCGTACGGAATTCGGACAGCGTATCCGCCGTGCATTTGTGCCGTATACAAAAGGGCATGTATTGCTTTCCGCGGATTATTCCCAGATTGAATTGAGGATCCTGGCGCATTTGGCCGGCGACGAAGAATTGAAAAAAGCCTGCAAGGGCGATGGCGATATTCATCGTTACACGGCTTCCCTGATGTTTGAGGTGCCTGAGAGCAAGGTGGACGATAAAATGAGGTATGCGGCTAAACGGATCAATTTCGGTATCGTCTATGGCATGGGCGCTTTTAGTCTGGCCAAAGATTTAGACGTAAGCGTCAGAGAAGCCCAGGATTTTATTGATAAGTATTTTTTACGTTACCCCAAGGTGCGTCAATTTCTGGATGGGGAAATCCAGAAGGCCCGTGATTGGGGGTATGTCACGACCTTGTTCGGCCGCCGTCGCTATTTGCCGGATATCCATAACCGCAATATGGGATTGCGCCAGTTTGCCGAGCGCCAGGCCATCAACGCGCCCATGCAGGGCACGGCCGCGGACATCATCAAGATCGCCATGGTCAAGATCAGCCGCCAATTGGCCAAACAGAAATTATCTTCAACGATGATCATGACCGTCCATGACGAGCTTGTCTTCGACGTGCCTCAAGGGGAAGTAAAAACAATGTCATCTTTGGTGCGTGAGGAAATGGAAGGCGCCATGGACCTGTCAGTGCCCATGAAAACATCCGTTAAGGTCGGCCCCAACTGGCTTGAGATGGAAAAGATTGGATAACCAGTGTCATTGCGAGGAACGAAGTGACGAAGCAATCTTTTGTCATTCCCGCGAAAGCGGGAATCCATGACACGCATGGACGGCTGACATCGATATGTTCTTTTTGCTAAAAATCTTAGTTCACGCTGGAGACGTTGTTTCCCAATTATTTGGTCACGCGAAAGGTGGTAACCAAAAGCGAAGGGTCAGATTTTTTTACGCAAAAAGAACATATCAACATCAGCCTGCGAGCGGTTTCCCCTCTTTTTTATAAAGAGTTGAAAAAAGAGTATTTATTATTTTATGACTAAAAAAGAGAAAGTATTCTTAGATAAATGGGAATTTTGGTCGAGAACCATGACCATTATTCAATTCTTGGTGGTCGTTGGAGTAGGAACATATCTTACTGTAGCTCAAATGAATTATTCTAAAAATAATCTATATGAAGAAAATATGTTAAAGTTTGACGATAAGCTTTCTAATGGAACAAACCTTAATATAACTTTCGCAATTGAGGATAAGAAAGTCCTTTTAAAGAGCCATGGTGGTTCCTTTGATGAAGACGATTTAGAGGGATTCTTGGGTGTTTACGATCAATTATATGACGTTTATAAAATGGGATTAATTAATAAAAAACTTATTTACGATGATTTTTCTTATGATTTACTTTTAGCATATAATAATCAAGAAATTAAAGAATATTTGGCTCAAATTAGGAAAGAAGGTTCAGATTTCTATATAGGCTTTGATCAATTAGCAGAACTATTTTCAAAATAGGGACAGACTAGTTTAGTTGATTTAGTACATTAGAGGGCTGATGCCGATATGTTTTTCTGCGTGAGAAATTTGACAACGTTGCATTCGGCTAATCTATACGCGTGACCAAGTAAATTGGGAAACCACGCTACCAGCGTGAACGTCAAATTTTAGCAGAAAAATATATCGGTATCAGCCAACACGCGTGTATGGATTCCCGCTTTCGCGGGAATGACAGTATTTATAAGTAAGGGAATGATAATAGGGGAAATATGAAAATTGTTATTTGCGCCTCAGAAGTAGTGCCTTTTGCCAAGACCGGCGGGTTAGCGGATGTTTGCGGGGCCCTGCCTCCGGCTTTGGAGAAATTAGGGCATGAGGTTGTCATTATCACCCCGCGTTATAAAACTTCTAATATTAAGGCACCCACGCCCATTGTGCACATCGGCGAGAATGTGCGGGTTTGTTTTGTTGAGCATAACCATTATTTCGGCAGGGAAGGCATATATGGTGAAGGAGGCGGCGAGTACCAGGATAATCTGGAGCGTTTCACGCATTTTTGCCATGAAAGTTTCCGGATCTTAAAAGAAATAAAATTCTCCCCTGATATTTTGCATTGCCATGATTGGCATACGGCTTTGATCCCGGTTTTGTTAAAAACCAATTATCACAATGACCCTTTTTTTAAAAATGCCCGGTCAGTGCTGACGATCCATAATTTGGCTTATCAGGGCGTGTTTCCCAAAAATCAATATGGAAAATTGGGCATCGACGGTAACGTTTTTCATACTCAAGGCCTTGAGTTTTATGACCAGGTCAATATGCTCAAAGGCGGGATTATTTATGCGGATGCCATCACCACGGTTTCACCCCAATATGCAAAAGAAATACAGACCTATGAATTAGGCTGTGCCTTGGACGGTGTTTTGCGTAACCGCAGTCAGGATATTTATGGGATCTTAAATGGCCTGGATTATGATGTCTGGAACCCGGTGGATGATCCGTTCTTGGATTTTTCTTACGGTCCTGCCGTTGTCAATGAGAACAAGCAGCAGAATAAGCTGGTGGTACAGGCAGCCCTGGATTTGCCATTGAAAGAAAATATACCGATGTTTGGTTTTGTCGGCAGGCTTTGCATTCAAAAAGGTTTGGATATTATCATGGAGGCTGTTGATGGTATCGTTGCCAAGGATGGCCAGGTTGTTTTTACGGGAGTCGGGGACAAAAAATATCACCGCATGATTGAAGACGCTGCCCAGCGCCATCCCCGCCATGTGGGTAAATTCCTGGTATTTGATGAGCGCATTGCCCACAAAATCTATGCTGCTTCAGATTTCTTTTTAATGCCTTCTCTATATGAGCCCTGCGGCCTGGGACAGATGATTGCTTTGCGTTACGGGGCCATTCCCATTGTGCATAAGACCGGCGGCCTGGCAGATACCATTCGCCTCTATGATCCTATCCATAAAACCGGCAATGGTTTTGTGTTTACCGAATACACCAGGGAAGCTTTTATTGAAGCCGTTGAAGAATCCCTGAAGGTATATAAGCAGAAGGCCTATATGGAAGATTTACGGGAGCAGGCTTTACGTTATCGTTTTTCCTGGGAAAAATCTGCCAAGGAATATATGAGGGTTTATCAAGAATGTTTGTCATAGGCCTTACAGGTAGTCTGGGAACAGGCAAATCAACAGTGGCTGCCATGTTTGCCAAGCGGGGGATCAAAATCATTGATGCCGATGCCATCACCCGCGACTTATTGGCCCCCGGTAAAAAATGTGTAAAAAAGGTGGCAAAAATATTTCCAGGTGTTATACTTAAAACCAGTACGATTAACCGCTCTGAATTGGCCAAGATTGTTTTTAAACATCCACGTGAATTACAGAAACTCACCGACATACTTTATCCAGAGGCTCTCAAAGTAGTTAAAAGTTTGATATCCCGATATAAACATGAATCCTTTGTCGTTTTAGATGTACCACTTCTATTTGAGTCCGGATGGGACAAAATCACTGATACAACGATAGTGGTTAAAGCCAAGCGTGCCCAGCAGATTGAGCGCGCCCAGAAGCGTTTGGGGTTGACCCGCAGCGATATGATGCGCCGGCTTCAATTCCAAATGCCTCTCAAGGAAAAATGCGACATGGCTGATATTATCATCGACAACAGCCATGGCCTCATGCAAACGCGAAAACAAGTTGATGAGATAATTAATAGATTAAAAAAAAGAAAGAGTTAAAAGGAGAAATCAATGAGCAGGACAGAAACAAAACAGGACAAGGACGATCTTAAAGAAAACGGCAACGGTGATTATAAGCCCGCCAACCCGCAGGGGAAGACGGTCCATATAGAACAGTTAAAAGACATGAAGATGGGGGAGTTGACCAAGCTCGCCCGCGACATGGACATTCAGGGCGCCTCCGCCCTGAAGAAACAGGATTTGATGTTTAAGATCCTGCAGGCCCAGGCAGAAAAAGAAGGGCTGATGTTCGGCGAAGGTACCTTGGAAATCCTTTCCGAAGGTTTTGGCTTCCTTAGAAGCGCTAAATATAATTATTTGCCTTGTCCGGATGATATTTATATATCACCTTCGCAGATCCGCCGTTTTGACCTTAAAACCGGGGACACGGTCTCCGGCCAGATCCGCCCGCCTAAGGAAGGGGAGAAATATTTTGCCCTTTTGAAGGTTGAAGCCGTTAATTTTGAAAATCCTGAGAAATGTAAAGATAAGATATTCTTTGATAATTTAACGCCCCTGTATCCCAAAGAACGTTTGAACCTGGAAACAACCCAGACTGAAGTTTCCACCCGTATTATTAATTTGTTGACTCCCATCGGCAAAGGCCAGCGCGCTTTGATTGTGGCGCCGCCTTATAGCGGTAAGACGGTGCTCATGCAAAAGATGGCTAACGCCATTGTCGCTAATCATCCGGAAGTTATCCTGATCGTGCTTTTGATCGATGAGCGTCCGGAAGAAGTTACAGACATGCAGCGGTCTGTCAAAGGGGAAGTCATTGCCTCAACCTTTGATGAGCCGGCCGAGCGCCACGTGCAGATCGCGGAAGTTGTCATTGAAAAGGCCAAACGTTTGGTTGAGCATAAGCGCGATGTGGTTATTTTGCTCGACAGCATCACACGCCTGGCCCGCGCCTATAATACCGTGGTGCCGCATTCCGGAAAGATCCTCTCCGGCGGTGTGGATTCTAATGCCTTACACAAGCCTAAACGTTTTTTTGGTGCGGCCCGTAATATAGAAGAAGGCGGTTCATTGACGATTATCGCCACATCCCTGGTGGATACCGGCAGCCGCATGGATGAAGTTATATTTGAAGAATTTAAAGGTACCGGCAACATGGAGCTTCAGCTTGACCGCAATCTGTTCCAGCGCCGCATCTATCCGGCCATTGATCTCAAGCGTTCCAATACCCGTCATGAGGAGTTATTGGTGCCTGAAGGCGATTTACAACGCGCCTGGCTATTGCGCAAGGCCTTTAATGACCTTAATTCCGCGGAGGCGATGGAGCTTTTGATCGATAAAATCTCCAAATTTAAGACCAATTCAGATTTCTTGCAAAATATGAACAAATAGTGTATTATACGCGTTCTAAAATTAATGTAACAAGGAGAAATCAATGAAAGCCAATATTCATCCTGCATACGAAGCAGCCACCATCACGTGCGCCTGCGGGAATGTGATCCATACACGTGCAACCAAAAAATTGGTCCGCGTGGAGATTTGTTCCCAATGCCATCCTTTCTTCACAGGGTCTAAGAAGCTCGTTGATACGGCGGGTCGAATTGAGCGTTTCAACAAGCGTTATGCTAAGACCAAATGATGAAGCAAAATTGGTCAAGGCCCAAGAACGTTATCATGAGCTGGAAAAACTTCTAGCTGATGAAAATGTTTTGTCTGATTCCCATCAATACGGTAAATTAGCCAAAGAATTCTCCAGTCTCGGGGGGCTCATGGAGCTTTACCGTACTTACCAAAAGACTCTAAGCCAAATAGCTGAATTACAGGAAATGGTCAAGGCCAAAGGGGATGCTGATTTCAAGGAGCTTGCCCAGAGTGAGCTTCGTGATTTAGAGTCCCAATCCCAGGGCTTGACCCAGCAGCTTGCGGATTTTCTTGACCCTTCCAAGAATGAACCGGATAAAGATATTATCGTTGAGATCAGGGCAGGGACCGGAGGCCTGGAAGCAAGCCTTTTTGCCGGCGACCTTTATCGCATGTACACCAAGTATGCTGATCTTAAAGGCTGGAAGCTTGAGCTGATGTCCTATGTGAACACTGAAGCCGGCGGTGTTAAGGAAGTCTCGTTTTCTTTAAGCGGTAAAGATTGTTCCAAACGCCTTAAATGGGAAAGCGGCATCCATCGCGTGCAGCGTGTCCCCACGACTGAAGCTTCGGGACGTATTCATACATCGGCGGTCACTGTTGCTATTTTATTTGAGCCTGAAGAAATTGATCTGGAAATCAATCCTAAAGATTTAAAGATCGATGTGTACCGTTCTTCCGGGCCCGGCGGGCAAAGCGTTAATACGACGGATTCAGCCGTGCGCATCACGCATTTGCCGACAAACACCGTGGTCGTCTGCCAGGATGAACGTTCCCAGCTTAAGAACCGCGCCAAAGCCATGCGTATTTTACGCGCCCGTATTTTGGACCATATGCAGCAGGAAGCTTTCCAAAAAGAATCAGCCTTGCGCAAGTCCCAGGTAGGTTCCGGCGACCGCAGCGAAAAAATCCGCACCTACAATTTTCCTGACCGGCGAGTGACAGACCATCGCATCGGTTTTACCAGCCATCAGCTGGAGAGCATACTCAACGGTGATATGGACGAACTGACCAATGCCCTCATGGCCGCTGAAAAAGACATTAAAGAGCAAGCTGATCCTAAGTGAGGTACTGTTCGGCCATTGTGTTTCCTTCGAAGAAAATACAGTGTCCTCATAGTGACGCTATATTATGACTGAAGATGAAATTATACTTACCCATATTTTGCAATGCCGGCCTATTGATTTGCTTATTGATAAGCTCAAATTAACTTGTGCTCAGCAGGAGCAATTTGAGAATTATAAACGTCGGCGAGCTGCTGGCGAGCCTTTGCAGTATGTTTTGGGCACTTGCAATTTTATGGGTTTAGAGTTAACGGTCAATCCGTCGGTATTGGTCCCGAGGCCTGAAACAGAACAGTTGGTTGATGCGGCACTTAAATGTTTTAAGGGCGGCGTTGCCCTTGATCTGGGTTGCGGCTCCGGCAATATTGCCATCGCCTTGGCCAAATTTGTTCCTCGGTCACAAATTGTCAGTATTGATGTTTCTGCGCAGGCCCTGGAACTTGCCCGCGCCAATGCCAGGCGGCATGGGGTGGAGGGCCAAATACAATTTATCCGTGATGATCTGCTTGTCTCTTTGCAGAGCCGCCAGAGCCCCTGGGCTTCTGCTTGTAATAATCAATTATTTGATCTGATCATATCCAACCCGCCCTATGTTCCCACCGGCCAGTTGAGTACTTTGCCCCGGGATGTCAAAAAAGAGCCTGCCATGGCTTTGGACGGCGGAGAAGATGGTTTGAATTTTTACAGGATTATTATAAAATATACTCCTCCCTTGCTAAGAAAGGGCGCTTGCCTTATGATGGAGTTTGGCGACGGGCAGGCAGAAGCCATAACGGGGCTTATTGAAACCCGGAAGGCTTTTTCAAATATAGAAATTATTCAAGATTTAGCAGGACGCGAAAGGATAATTTCAGTTAAGATGTCGGGATAAGTTTCTGGAGCTAAAATGCGTGCTTTTGCTCCTAACTTATCCAGGAATCAGTAAGTAGCAATTAGCATTTTAGCGGAAGAAATTTATCCCGACATCTTAACTGTATAGCGGAGGGTTCATGGAAAAGTTTATCATTGAAGGCGGCAAGCCCCTTAAGGGGGAAATCAGGGTCAGCGGCTCGAAGAATGCAACCCTGCCGATTTTAGCAGCTACCCTGCTGACCGACGGCGTTTGCGAGATACGTAATATCCCTAAACTGCGCGACACCCTGACCATGTGCAAATTATTGCGGTCATTGGGCAAGACTGTTGAGATCGGCGCTAATAAAGTGATTATTTCCGGCAGTGCCAATAATCATGTGGCGGATTATAAATTAGTTTCAACCATGCGCGGTTCTTTTTGCGTCCTGGGGCCGTTGCTGGCCAAATTGGGCAGGGCCAAGGTTTCCATGCCCGGCGGCTGCGTTATCGGCGTGCGCCCCATTGATCTGCATATGAAGGGTATTATGGCCTTGGGTGTCAAGGCGGATTTTGACGGCGGGTATGTGATCGCCACGGCCAGTAAGCTCAAAGGCTCACAAATGTATCTCGGCGGCACCTTTGGATCGTCGGTGTTGGCCACGGCCAATGTGATGATGGCGGCTGTTTTGGCCCACGGAGAGACCATTATTGAATCAGCGGCGTGTGAACCTGAAATTGAAGACCTGGGGAATTTTTTAAGTGCCATGGGGGCGAAAATTGAGGGGCAGGGCACACCCCGGATCGTTATCAATGGTGTGCGTAAATTAAACGGGATCAGTTATAAAATGGCATCTGACCGTATTGAAGCAGGGACATTCTTGCTTTTGGCGGCGGCCGCCAAAAGTGATATTGTCGTCCGTGACGCCCACTACAATCATTTACTGGCATTGATCGATAAATTGCAATCGATCGGCGTTGACGTGCAGAAAGACGGGGCAGACGTCCGTGTCAAGGTCAAAAAGACTTTGCGTCCGGCCAATATTGTCACCCATCCCCATCCCGGTTTCCCGACGGATTTGCAGGCCCAGTACATGGCTTTGATGGCCATTACACCCGGAGTAAGCATTATCACTGACCGGGTTTTTCCGGACCGTTTTATGCATATCGCTGAATTAAACCGCATGGGCGCCCAGATCCGCCGCGATGCCGGTGTGGCCATTGTCGAGGGGATTAAACAATTATACGGCGCTCCTGTGATGGCCTCTGACCTGCGTGCTTCAGCGGCCCTGGTGATTGCAGGCTTGGTCGCGAAGGGAAAAACAGAAATTTACCGCATCTACCATCTCGACCGCGGATATGAAGATCTCGACGGAAAATTGACCGGCATAGGCGCCAAAGTTTACCGGGAGAAAGAATAACCACCACATAACCGGGTTATGAGAAGGTTCTATGATTCTAATGATCGATAATTACGATTCTTTTACCTACAACCTTGTGCAGTATTTTGGGGAGCTCAAGGCCAAGGTGGAAGTGTTCCGTAATGATGCCTTGACCATTGCCCAAATCCGCAAAATGAAGCCGGAGAAAATCGTCATTTCCCCGGGGCCGGGCCGTCCGGAAGACGCGGGCATTTCCATTGATATTATCAAACAATTGGGCCCTGAAATTCCCGTCCTGGGCGTTTGCCTGGGGCATCAGGGTATCGGGTATGCGTTTGACGGCAAGGTCATCAATGCCAAACGGCTCATGCACGGCAAGACATCCATGATCAAACACAATGGCCGGGGAATATTTAAAGGATTGCCTGACCCTTTTGAAGCGACCCGTTACCATTCCTTGGTCATTGACCCCAAGCATGTCCCGGAGTGCCTGACCGTCACCGCCACGACCACTGACGATGGGGAAATCATGGGTGTCCAGCACAAAACCTATCCCATCTACGGCGTGCAATTTCATCCGGAATCCATTTTGACCAAACAGGGCATGAACATCCTCAAGAATTTTCTTCGCCTATGATGCGCGACTACATCGACCAAATCCGGCAAGGGGACAATCTCAGCCATGACGAGATCACGGTGGTCATGGAGCTGATCATGTCGGCCCAGGTGCCTTTGGAAGAGATCAAGAATTTTTTACTGGCCCTGAATAAAAAAGGCCCGACGGTCGAAGAGATCACGGCCTGTGCCCTTATCATGCGTAAATTTGTTGTGCCGGTCAAGACCCATCATGAGGTCATCCTTGATACCTGCGGCACCGGCGGCGACCATAAAGACACGTTTAACATTTCCACGGTGGCGGCGATGGTGGTGGCGGCCAGCGGGGTCGCCGTTGCCAAGCATGGCAACCGTTCCGTTTCCAGCAAATGCGGCAGCGCGGATGTCCTGGAAGCTTTAGGCGTGAATCTCCATATCGAAGAAAAACATTTGGGTGAATGTTTGAATAAGATCGGTTTAGCTTTTTTATTTGCCCAGCGCCTGCATCCGGCCATGAAGAATGTCGCCTTTGCCCGTCAGGAGTTAGGGGTGAAAACCATTTTTAATATTTTAGGGCCATTGACTAATCCGGCGCAAGCCACCCATCAGATGATGGGGGTGTATAGCCCTGAATTACTTGAACCTATGGCCCAGGTATTAAAAAATTTGGGGCTCAAGCGCGCCCTGCTCGTGCATGGCAATGACGGCCTTGATGAGATCACCACCACCGATAAAACTTTTGTCTGTGAGTTTAACGGGCAGGAAATAATGAGCTATGATATTGACCCTGATGAGCTGGGGATTGCCCGCGTCCGGATAGAGGACTTAAAGGGCGGCGATGCCGCTCAGAATGCCTCTATTGTGCGCGATATCCTGGAAGGCGAGCGCGGCCCCCGGCGTGATATTGTGGTTGTTAATGCCGCTTACGCGCTTTATACGGCCCAGGCAGTGGATAATTTGAAGCAGGGCATGCGCATGGCAGAGCACGCCATTGATTCCCGGCGCGCCATCGGGAAGCTGGAAGAACTAAAGGAATTCACCAACCGTGTCCGCTGATTTTCTAAAAACAATAGCCAAACATAAATTAGAGGTCCTGGCGGCCAAGAAAGCCTATTATGAGAATTTGATCAAGCACATGAAAGCCACGGGGCAGCGGCGGTATGAAGTCTTTAAAAAAGCCATATCTAAAAAAGGCCAGATCAATCTCATCGCCGAAGTCAAAAAAGCTTCTCCTTCGGCCGGCCTGATCCGTGAAGACTTTAATGCCGTTAAAATCGCCGGGATCTATATCAAGAATAAAGCAGCGGCCATTTCTGTTCTAACGGAAGATAAATATTTCCTGGGAAAATTCTCTTATCTGGCCCAGATCAGCGAAAATTGCCCGGTGCCGTTGCTGATGAAAGATTTCATTGTGCATGAATTTCAGATCTATGAAGGGCTTTTTTACGGGGCTTCTGCCGTGCTTTTGATTGTGGCCATGTTACCGGATAAGCAGTTGAACGGATTAATGAAGTTGGCGCATGGTTTGGGGTTGGATTGCCTGGTTGAGGCGCATGATGAAGCTGAAGTCAAGCGCGCGGTTTCGCTTGGCGCTGAAATTATCGGCGTCAATAACCGTAATTTACAGGATCTCAAGGTCGATTTAAATAATTGCCTGGATTTGATCCCTAAAATCCCCAAAGGCATCGTCATTGTGGCTGAAAGCGGCCTTAAAACACATGAAGACATCCGGCGCGTCGAAGAAGCCGGAGCTCATGCCGTATTGATCGGTGAAACCTTCATGCGTTCGCCTGATATCGGTACAAAAATAAAGGAAGTGATGTATGGTACGCGTTAAAATCTGTGGGATCACCAGTGAGCTCGATGCCCAAAGGGCGGCCCGTGCCGGTGCCTGGGCCCTGGGGTTTATTTTTCATAAAAAAAGCCCGCGTTATATTTCCCCGTTTAAGGCCAAAAAGATCATTGATGCCTTGCCGCCGTTTATCACACCCGTCGGTGTTTTTGTCAACCATAATGCCGGGGCCATGCGCGACATTATTGATCATTGCGGGCTTCGCGCCGTGCAATTGCATGGGGAAGAAGACCATCATTTCGCCCACAGGCTTAAACGTTACAATGTGAAGATCATTAAGGTCTTTCGCGTGGGGCCGGATTTTGATCCTAAGATCGTTGAACCCTTTAAAGTGGATGCCTTTTTATTTGATACCTATGACCCATATAATTACGGCGGCACCGGAAAAACATTCGATTGGAATGTTTTAAAGCAGATCAAATCATCCAGTGAAGTGCCGGTCATCCTATCCGGCGGTTTAAATACCCAGAATGTGATTGAACCGGTCAACGAATTAAAACCCTATGCCGTTGACGTCAATAGCGGGGTAGAGGAGTCTCCGGGGAAAAAAGACCCCAAGAAAATGAAAGATTTTATCGATATCGTCAGCTATATCAGCGGGGCAAAAGTCAAAGAGCATGCCTGATATGTTAACCTTAATAAGCCCCAAAAATCTTGAGACCATTACCCGCCTGAGCGGCCAGGCCATCCGTAATTTTTTGTCCCAAGCTGATGCCAAACGCTATAGAGGTGAGGCGTATATGGCCATCAATGCTTTTAAAGCCAACCCCCGGAATTTTTCGGACAATAAATTACTTGCGTACGGTTCCCATACCGACTCAGCCACCAATCATCCTGTGCGTATCGAGGTGCGCGGAAAGACAAAGGAAGGGGCTGCGCAAATGGTGGCCAAGGGTATCTGGGGCTTTAAGCGCGCCCAGGCTGCCAGGGAAATTTCCCAGAAATGTAAAGAATTGAAACTCGGTATCCATTTAAAATTAGCCGGGACATCTTCCATTGAGTTTAATGTGGATGGGGTGGACAAATCCTTACCCGTCCGTTTTTTGCAGGGGGCTTTCGCAGATGTTCTTAAAGAAATGGATTACCGGCCCGGAGAGCATATTGACAGCAGAAAAAGTAAAACGGTGATTGCTGCTGATGGGGACGGTACGATCTATGACGGCCCGCGCGTCGGTTCTTTGCCGACGCTGGCGGAAAGCCCGGCCAGGGACGCCCTTTGCGCCTATTTACAGGCCGGCGGCATATTCATGCTGGTTTCCGGCAATGATATTAACCGCACCTTTAAGCGTTTGGTGCCTGTCTTGCCTCCTGAAGTTTATTGCCGGGTCCTGATCGCGGGTAACGGCGGAGCTGAATTAGTGTATGTGAATTCAAAGGGACAGGCCATTCCTGTTTCTACGTATCGAAAACATGCCCTGGAGATAATCCATGACAAATCACGGCGCTACCATGATTTGGATATGGTGTATATAGGCGATGACGGGTCAAAAGAAGGCAATGATTATCCGGCTTTTCGCGCCGTTGGTTTTAAACATTCTGTTTTAGTTGCCCGCGAATTTTTGGCCAGTTATGAACCCACCCTTAAGTCTTGTTATGTCGGCGGCTTATTACAGGGCACTAAAAAATATTTGGAATCATTCTTAAAAAAACGTACCTAGGCTTTATTATGGAAACTGAGAAGAATCTGGTTTTGTCCAAATCCGACTCCTGGAAAATGTTTAACAGCATTGCCGGGCGGTATGATTTTTTAAACCGTTTGCTCTCGCTGGGGCAGGATATCCGCTGGCGCAATGCTTTGAAAAAATTCTTGGCCGATTCCGACAATCAAACGATCTTGGATTTAGCGACGGGCACCGCAGATGTTTTGATCACGCTTGCAAAAGGCAACCCAAAGGTCCATCGCGGCTATGGGGTGGATCCGGCGGTCAAAATGCTTGAGATCGGCCGTGAGAAAATCAAGCGTCAGCGTTTGGACGACCGCCTGATGCTCCAGCAGGGCGATGCGCAAGCCCTGCCCTTTCTCGACGGGACTTTTGATTGTGTAACCATTTCTTTCGGTATCCGTAATATCCCGGATCTGCGTCTGGCGCTTTTGGAAATGTACAGGGTCACGAAAAAAGGCGGACGGGTTTTGATCCTGGAGTTTTCAAAACCTGAAAATCCTCTTCTTAAGGCAGGACATTGGCTTTATCTGCAAACTTTTGTGCCTTTGGTCGGATTTATGTTTTCCGGGAATTTTAAGGCCTATACTTATTTAAACCAGACGATACAGACCTTTCCCTACGGAGACCGTTTTTGTAAAATTTTAAAACAGATGGGATTTGTTAACATTGAACCTCATCCCCTGATGGGAGGGGCCGCCACCATCTATGTCGCCCAAAAATAATCTTTTTTCCCCCCAAGAAGCCCAAGAACAGATGTCTTCGTTTGTAGCTGCTTACAAGCCATCCAGATCCATTAAGCGTATTGAGATCAAGATCGATCCGGTGGACATGCTTTCGTGGCTATCGCTTCAGAAGGACAGTGTTAAGATTTACGGGGCCAATCAAAGCGATACCGTCAGTATTGCCGGCATAGGACAAGCTGTCTGTGTCACCGGCAGGAGTTTGGGGAATTTCAAGAATGTCTTTAAACAGCTGCGCAATTTTTTGTCCCCCCAATACCCTTATCTGCAATGGTACGGGGGTTTTTGTTTTGATGAGCGCCTCGCCGATGCTGAATGGGCGGAGTTCGGCGCTTATCGTTTTGTCATCCCCCGTTTTGAACTGGCTGCCCAAAGCGGTAAAATGATATTTTGTTGTAATTTGACCGGGCGGGAAAACATCAAGAGTATCCTAAGGCAATTAGCGGCGATCCGGTTTCCCCTTCAGCCGCAAGGGCGGAAGGATTCTTTAAATACGGCGATTTTAAGAAGAAGCGATCAGCCTGACCAGGAGCTTTGGAAAAAAGATGTGGGGCGTATCCTTGCCGATACCTCCGTCGAAAAAGTCGTATTGGCCCGTAAAACCTCTCTTCATTTTAAACAGGAGCTTGATCCTTGGGCCATGCTGCGGCAATTAAAGGCGGTTACTCCCAACAGTTATCATTTCGCTTTTCAATTTAAGAAAACAGTTTTTCTGGGGGCATCACCTGAGCGTCTTTTTCGCCGTTACGCACGTTGCATCGAATCCGAGGCTTTGGCCGGCACCATGCCTGAATCAACAGACCCCAAAGAGTTGCAGGATTCCGATAAAAACAAGTATGAGCATTCACTTGTTGTCGATGCCATTGATGCTTCTTTTAAAGAATTTTGTACGGCTTTTAACAGGGACAAGGCCCCGGGCATTCTGACCCTGGCCAACGGGCATCATCTGATCACTAAATTTCAAGGCCAATTAAAAGATGGCATCAATGATGAAGATATCTTACAATTACTTCATCCGACTCCGGCACTGGGAGGGACCCCGAGACAAGAAGCGATGGGCATGATCCGCCGGCTTGAGGGATTTTCCAGGGGCTGGTATGGCGCGCCCATAGGTTATGTTGGTTTGGATTGGGCGGAATTTGTGGTGGGAATACGTTCGGGCCTGGTCCGCGGAAAGAATTTGTCTGTCTTTGCCGGGGCCGGGATCGTGCGCGGCTCGGAGGCCCGTAGTGAGTGGGATGAAGTGGAAAATAAAATCAGCAATTTTATAAAGATCATCCAAATATTCCCTGTTTCTTGCTCGTCAAAAAGGGGTTATGAACTTCGTTAA
Organism: Candidatus Omnitrophota bacterium; assembly: GCA_013286575.1. Classification (GTDB taxonomy): domain Bacteria; phylum Omnitrophota; class Gorgyraeia; order Zapsychrales; family Fredricksoniimonadaceae; genus JABDGZ01. The sequence goes on along the minus strand of JABDFL010000013.1, from coordinate 15,442 downwards.
CATTAATCATCTTTGGGGCACACTCATCATTGAAGAGTTATCCCGGCTCGGGGTGGATTATTTTTGTGTGGCTCCGGGTTCGCGCTCTTCACCTTTGGTCATTGCCTTGGCGCAAAACAAAAAAGTCAAAAGCTTTGTTCATTTTGATGAGCGCGGCCTGGGTTTTCATGCCATGGGCTATACCGCTGCCGTTAAAAAGCCGGCTGTGTTAATTTGCACCTCAGGTACGGCTGCGGCTAATTTTTTTCCGGCGGTGATCGAAGCTTCAAAGAAAAAGTTGCCGTTGATCGTGATAACTGCAGATCGCCCGCCGGAGTTAAGGCAGACAGGCGCCGTGCAGGCCATTGACCAGGTTGGGCTATATGGCAAATATGTTCAGTGGGCCACGGACATGCCCTGCCCGGACATTAAAATCAATCCCCAGTTTGTCCTGACAACGATCGATCAGGCCTGGTATCAAGCCGTGCGCCATCATGGCGTCGTTCATATCAATTGCATGTTCCGCCAGCCCCTGGCCTTGGCTCCCACAACAGAAGACCTTAAGGCCTATATCAAGCCGTTAGACCGCTGGGTAAAATCTTCGGCACCTTATACGGATTATGTGGCTGGTTTTGAGTCTATTGCTTTGCCTATGCCTAAGAAAATTGCCGCGCGTTTGAATGCCATTAAGAATGGCGTCATTGTCGTCGGAAAAATCGGGGGAGCTGATGAAGCTCAATTGGTATTGGATTTGTCTGAGAAATTAGGCTGGCCGGTTTTCGCGGACCTTTCTTCGGGCCTGCGCCTGGGGCAAAGCCATCCAAATCTTGTCCATTATTTTGATCATTTGTTTTTATCCGATAAAATTTCAGATAAATTGCCGTTTGACGGCGTGCTGCATTTAGGCGGGCGGATGACTTCCCAGCGCTATTATGATTTTATTCAAAAAGCAAACCCTGCTGAATACATCATGGTGCTTAATCATGCCTTACGCAATGACCCCAATCATCAGGTGAGCCTGCGCATAGAGGCCAGTGTCACCAATTTTATCCGGACAGTAATAGGGCTTATCAAGCCGCGCAAAAGTTCTGCCGCGCTTAAGCTTTTATCCAAGGCCGACAAAGAGGCGGACCGTGCCATTGAAAGCTTTTTGGCAAGGAATGACCATGTCAGCGAACCCCGTATCGCCCGTTTGGTTTCTCAGCTTATCCCTGAGTCTCAGGGATTGTTCCTGAGTAATAGCATGCCCATCCGCGACATGAATAATTATGCGGATTTTAAAGGGAAGGCAGTGTCAGTTAACGGCAATCGCGGGGCCAGCGGGATCGACGGGGTGATCGCTTCAGCAGCCGGCTATGCCAGAGGATTGTATAAGCCGGTGACGCTTATGATCGGTGATTTGGCGGCTTTGCATGATTTGAATTCCCTGGCTATGTTGCGTGATTTACCCATACCCTTGATCATCGTTCTTCTCAATAACGGCGGGGGGGCGATATTTTCTTTTTTACCCATTGCTGAATTCAAGCAAGGTTTTGAAAAATTCTGGGGGACGCCGCATTCTTATACATTGTCCGCCGCGGCATCCATGTTTGAACTCAATTACAGCCAGCCCATGGATGCCAAGCATTTTAAAAAAGCGTACACCGAGGCGCTTAAATCCCAAACGTCAACGATCATAGAAGTCATCACCAGCCGTGAAGAAAATTTGAAAGTGCATCGCGCCTTGCAGGATGCCATGTCCCCATGATGAATTTCGCTGAACTTGATTTTAACGAAGAATTCGTTTCTGCTTTTGAGGCCCTGGAAAATACCGGCCGGCATATGTATATTACCGGCAAGGCAGGCACCGGCAAATCAACCTTACTGCAGTATTTTCGCGCCAAAACAGCCAAGAACGTCGCGGTACTCGCTCCCACCGGTGTTGCGGCCATCAATATTAAAGGCCAAACCATCCATTCTTTTTTTGGTTTTAAGCCTGATGTGACCCCTGAAAGTGTGGGGGACATACCGGTGCGCAAACGCAGGCGGAAAATGTATCAGGAGCTTGATGCTGTTATTATTGATGAGGTGTCCATGGTGCGGGCAGACCTCATGGACTGTGTGGATATTTTTTTGCGTCTCTATGGCCCGCATTATGACAGGCCTTTTGGCGGGATCCAGATGATATTCTTCGGCGACCTTTTCCAACTGCCTCCGGTGGTAGGGCGGGGGGAAGAAGATATTTTTAAGACCCATTATCCCACCCCCTATTTTTTCTCCTCAAAAGTCTTTGGATCGCTTGATTTTAAGATCATGCAGTTGACAAAAATCTATCGTCAAAAAGACGAGCATTTTATCCGTTTACTTAATGCTGTCAGGGACGACAGCGTTGAGCATCATCATTGGGAGGCGCTCAACCGCCGTTTCAAACCGGAACATCAATTTTCATCGGAAGATTTTTATATTGTCCTGACCACGACCAATTCTTTGGCGGATAAGGTCAATAATCAGCGCCTGCAGGGCTTATCAGGGTTTCCCAGGATTTATCAGGGCGCTGTTTCGGGCGAGTTTGAGCGTAAATCCCTGCCGACCCCGGAAATCCTTGAGCTTAAATCAGGCGCGCAGGTGATGATGCTCAACAATGACCCTGATAAGCGTTGGGTCAACGGATCTTTGGGAAAGATCACCTCCATCATCGCTGACACCGAAGGGGATGATGTGATCATGGTGGAGTTGGAAAACGGGACCGAGGTCGATGTCAAAAAACATGCCTGGGAAATTTACCAGTATTATTTTGATGAAGAGAACAATTCTTTGGGCTCCAAGGTCATCGGCTATTTTACGCAGTATCCTCTTAAGTTGGCGTGGGCGGTGACGATCCATAAGTCCCAGGGCCAGACTTTTGACCGCGTGATCATTGATGTGGGTTGGGGCACTTTCTCGCACGGGCAGATGTACGTGGCTTTAAGCCGTTGCACGACGCTGGAAGGCATTGTCCTCAAGCAGCCTTTGAACCAGCGGCATATTCTGATGGATGAGCGGGTTTTACGGTTCATGAAACAATTCATATTCCTTTTGTTTTTGCCGTTTTTTTCAGCCTATGTATCGGCACAAACGCCGACCCTTGACCGCACCCAGGCCATAACGCAGGATTTAGGTAAAATTGAAGACAAGGTGGTGAATCCCAATGCCTGGGAAGAAAGAAACAGTGATCAGCCCTACATCGGTCTTTTAGCTGAAACAGATACGGTTGTCCATGATGACTGGTCTTTTGATGAAGATTATCATGCCCGTGTCAAAATACAGAAAGAGTCGGCCAAAAGCCTGGGGCAGTGGCCTGTTTATTATAATAAATCCCGCGAAGAGATCACGGATATTGAAGCTTTTATAGAAACGCCTGACGGCAGGAAGCTCGAGGCCACGGACATTAAAGATCTGCCGGCCTACGATCAATCACCGCTATATGCCGATATGCGCTTTAAGGTCATCAGCTTGCCTCCGGTAAAAATCGGCACGATCATTGACGTGAGGGTCAAAACGAAAATCTTCAGGGAAGAGATCCCCGGCCAATTTTGGGATGAGGTGACCTATCCCTACATACCTACAAAATACGCGCGTTACACCTATGTTTTTCCTGAAAATAAATCCATCCAATTTCAGGCTTACAATAATGATAAACATCCGCTGATCGATAAAACCAACGGTACGGTCAAATATTCTTTTATATTTGAAGACACTGATTACAGCGAGGATGAGGATTTTATGCCTCCTCCTGACGAAACAATAGGGGTCCTGTCTTTATCATCCATGACGGATTGGAAACAGGTGGCTGACTGGTGGCGTGCTTCGGTCGATAAAAATACGGTCGAGGACCCGGCTATTTTTGCCAAAGCGCTGGAATTGGTTAATGGTAAAACCACCTCCAAAGACAAGCTGCATGCCATATTGGAATTCATCCAGGATGATTTCCGTTATGTGTCCATGGGTTTGGGGGACCATACGGTCGGCCTGCATGCCACCAGCGATATTTTTAAGGACCATTATGGGGATTGCAAGGATTTGGCTGTATTGGCCAGGCAAATGCTGAAAATGGCCGGCATTGACGCGAATATCTGTCTATTCAGCGGCGAGTTTAACGGCGATCCGCAGCACCGGCTGCCTGATCCTTCGGTTTTCGATCGCGTGATATTAGAGGTCAATATTGACGGGCGGAAATATTTCGTGGACCCGCAAACCAAAGGATTTGACCTGGGAGAATTGCCTTCAAGCTATGACAATGCCTATGTGCTTGTCATCACCCCTGATTCTTACCATTTTGGGAACGTTCCCATTGCTGATGAGTCTTCCCATTCCGTGGTGTCAACCAGTGATATCACCTTGACCGACGATGGTTCCGCTGATTTTCAAGTCCATGTAACAATGCCGGTGGAAGCTTCCCAGGATATGAAAAACAGCTGGGATGCCTCCAGCGATGCCGGCAAACAGAAATTCTTCAATAATTTGCAAGCCACCTTTGCCCAGGGTGGTAAAATAACAGACCATGATGTAAAGGGCCTGGAAGACCGTTACGGGCCCCTTGAATTTGATTTTAAATACGCGGCCTCCAAAGTTTATCAGGTAGCCAATGACATGATCCTTTTAAAGGAAGAACCGCAGGGAGATATTCCTGATTTTTCGGAAGATAACAGGAGCTACCCTATTTTTATCCCTACGAATTCCTTGATCATCAGCCGCAATACCTACCATATCCCCAATAGTTTAGAAATAAGCTTTGTGCCGAGGGATTTTAGCCTGGCAACGGATTTTATGCAGGTCACAAGCAAATATACGAGGGGTGACGGAACGATCACCGTGGAAAATATTTATCATCTCAAACGCGCCGCCATCCCCGTGCAAGGCTATGCAGGGGTAAAGAATTTCAGCGATGAGCTGGCTAAAAAGAACGAACAGTACATTATCTTAAAGAAAAAAGACCAATGAAAAGTTTATGGAATGATAAGGAAGCCAAAAGATCAGCCCAGGACCCGCTGGCCTTGCGTGTTTATACCTCGCGTTTATTAGGCAAGGATGCGGGCCTGGTCATGCACGGCGGTGGGAACACCTCGGTCAAGACACAGGTCCGGGATTTTTTCGGGGTGGAGCAGCAGGTGCTTTATATCAAAGGCAGCGGTTGGGATTTAGCCACGATTGAAGCTGGGGGGTTTGCGGCAGTTAAGATAGATACGCTGTTGCGCATGGCCGCTATCAAAGAATTGACGGATGCAGACATGGTGCTCCAGCAAAGGGCCGCGATGATCAATCCCAATGCGCCTAACCCTTCCGTCGAGGCCATCCTTCATGCCATTATTCCCTATGCCTACGTGGACCATTCCCATGCCGATGCCGTGGTGACCATCACCAATACACCCGACGGAAGAAAGCGCATCAGGGATGTTTTTGGCGACCGTGTGCTTATTGTGCCCTATGTCATGCCGGGATTTATTTTAGCGCGCAAGGTTTATGAAATGACTCTCGGGGCTGATTGGTCGAAATATGACGGCATCGTTTTGCTAAACCACGGCCTTTTTACCTTTGCCGACAGTCCCCAAGAAAGCTATGAAAATCATATCCGGCTGGTTACTAAAGCTGAGCAATATATTCAACATGTCACTAAAAGATTTATTTTCGGTGTCAGAAAGTCTAATATTGGTGTCATTGCGAGGAGCGTTTTTCAGCGACGAAGCAATCTTTTATTAGAATTATCCCGCCTGCGCCAAACCGTCAGCCGTGTCCAAGGTGGTGCGGTCGTGGCTTTATTAAAAGAAGATAAACAGAGCATGGCCTTTAGCCAATTGCCCGGGATCAAAAAATTGGCTGCGCGGGGGACATTGACGCCTGACCATGTGATCCGCACCAAACCAAAACCGGTGGTCATCAGTAAAAATATCGAAGCGGACATTAATGAATACGCCAAAGCATATAAAAAATATTTCGACCGCCATAGTTCCACTGTCATTGCGAGGAGTGCAGCGACGAAGCAATCTTTAAAATGCCTGGATCTGGCCCCGCGCTGGGCAGTATGGCCCGGGCACGGCGTTGTTGCTTTCGGGCGGTCCTTGGGTGAGGCCCAAATCATCAGCGATATCACGGACCATACCATGCAGGCCATCCAAAGGGCAGAAGCCATGGGCGGATGGAAGCCGGTTGGTGAAAAAGATTTGTTTGATGTCGAATACTGGGAGTTGGAACAGGCTAAATTAGCCAAGAACCCGAAGCCTTTGAGCTTGCAGGGTAAAATAGCATTGGTGACCGGTGCCGCCTCAGGCATAGGCAAAGCCTGCGTAGAGAGTTTATTAGCTCGCGGTGCCCATGTGGTTGGTTTAGATATCTCCTATAGTGTCAAAAGGCCCAATGGGGGCGACGTCACGAGTAGTGTCATTGCGAGCGCAGCGAAGCAATCTTTTAACTGTCTTAATATCCATTGCGACGTCACCAAGGAATCAGACATTAAAAACGCCGTAGAATCCACGGTGCGCCGTTTCGGCGGCCTTGATATCATCGTCAGCAATGCCGGCAATTTCCCATCGAGCATGGATCTTGAATCAATGGACCCAGCGGCCTGGGACAAGAGCATGCAATTGAATCTGACCAGCCACCAGCGCCTGATGAAGATAGCAATTCCCTATTTAAGCCACGGCATAGACCCGACGATTATCATCATCGCATCCAAGAATGTCCCGGCGCCGGGGCCCGGTGCGGGCGCTTATTCCGTTGCTAAAGCAGGGCTGACACAATTAGGCAGGGTAGCGGCTTTGGAATTGGGATCAAAAGGCATTCGCGTTAATATGGTCCATCCCAATCAGGTTTTTGATACGGCGATATGGACCAGGGAAGTTCTGGAAAAACGCGCGAAACATTACGGCCTTACTGTTGAAGCATATAAGGCCAATAATATCCTGCATACAGAAATCACTTCAAATGACGTGGCAGGCCTGGTTTGCGCCATGGCAGGCCCGGCCTTCAATAAAACCACCGGCGCTCAAATCCCCATTGATGGCGGTAACGAGAGAGTAATTTAAGGCCAACAAGTCCGTCTGCTTCTATCTTCGTCGCATGCGCATGCGGCGGGGAGTTGAGAAGGCCATCACCGGGCTTTTAGGATGATGGAATTTCTCCAAGGGTATCGTCGGATGGCTGTCAGCCACAGGCAGCGTTTGGTTGATGATCCGCTCGATATTCTTGACGTCCAGGCGTTGGTCAGGGGTGGCAAAAGACACGGCATGCCCGGCTAAGCTGGCACGGCCGGTACGGCCGATGCGGTGGACGTAATTCTCAGGATCGTCGGGTAAATCATAATTGATGACCAGCTCAATGCCGATGACATCAATACCGCGCGCGGCAATATCAGTGGCCACTAAGATCCGGTATTTTCCCCGTTTAAAACCTTCCAAAGCTTCTTTGCGCTGGCCCAGGGACCTGTCCGAATGGGTCTCCGAGGCGTTATGGCGCATGGCCCGCAATTGTTTAGTCAGGCGTGCCACTGAAAATTTGGTGCGGCAGAAGATAAGGACAGAGCCTTTATATTTAGCCAGCATGCTTTCCAATAATTCATTTTTTAATTCTTTTTTGACGATAAACAATTCCTGGGTGATCTTGTCCGCCATGGTGCCGGCAGGGGCCACTTCCACGCGCACGGGCAGTTTCATATAGCTACGGGCTATATTCATGATCGCTTCAGGCATGGTCGCGGAAAACAGCATGGTCTGGCGGTCTTTCGGGACTTGTTTTAGCAATTGGGCGATTTGGGGCCCAAAACCCATGTCAAGCATGCGGTCAGCCTCATCCAATACCAAAATATGGGCATCGTGGAAACTGAGAGTTTTTTGCTGCATGTGGTCGATCAGGCGGCCCGGTGTGCCGATGATAATGCGCGGTTGTAATTTTAGAGTTTGAAGCTGTTTGCCCATGGAATCCCCGCCGATCAAGACAGCGGTCTTAAGCCCGACGGCGGTCGCGATTTTGCGGAGGCTTTCATCCACCTGGATGGCCAATTCACGGGTGGGGACGACTATCAGGGCGCGGCCTTTGATGGAGGCCAGGCGCTGTATTAAAGGAATACCAAAAGCCATGGTCTTGCCTGTCCCGGTCTGGGCCACACCCATGACATCCTGGCCTTGCAGGCCTATGGGGATCGCTTGGAACTGGATTTTGGTGGGAACGGTGAATTTCAAACGTTCGATGACGCTAAGGATTGCAGGAGCAATACCCAGCCCGTAAAAGTTTTGTTCATTCTGTGACATGATTCGCTTTCTTGCAGTATAGATAAATATATCTGCATTTGTGCAGGCAAAAATCTTCGTTTTACTTATAGGGTTATAATGCTGCGACCTTTAGGAGTACTCGGTAAGAGAGTACGAAGCTTGCTTGCAGGTGTTAATTTTAAATTACAAGGTAATCAGAGTAGCATTATTTCGGCAAATAAGCAAGATAAAGGAATCTCGTTGGCGTTTGAAGGCTGTTGTGCTATAATTTCGGCTCTTATGATTTCCGCTAATAACGTATCATTACAATTTGGCAAGCGCGTCCTGTTTGACGGGGTTAATATTACTTTTAATCCCGGCAACTGCTATGGCATTATCGGTGCCAACGGCTCCGGCAAATCCACTTTTCTAAAGATCCTGTCCGGTGATTTGGACACCACCTCCGGTGCCGTCAGTGTCGCCGGGGGCAAGCGCATTTCAGTATTGAAGCAGGACCAATTCGCCTTTGATGAGGTGACGGTACTCATGACAGTTGTCATGGGGCATAAAGAACTGTATAAGGTGATGAAAGAAAAAGATGAGCTTTACAGCAAGCCTGATTTCAGCGATGCGGACGGTTTGCGCGCTTCTGAGCTGGAGGGGAAATTCGCCGAGATGAACGGCTGGGACGCGGATTCCGAGGCCGGTAAACTTTTGAGTGATCTGGGCATCAGTGAAGATTTGCATCAGCAGCAGATGAAACAGTTGGAAGGTTCTCAAAAGGTGCGGGTGCTTTTGGCCCAGGCTTTGTTCGGCAATCCGGACATTTTGATCCTCGATGAGCCCACCAACTCTTTGGACGTGGACACCTGTAATTGGCTGGAAGAATTTTTAATTAATTTTGAGAATACGGCCATCGTGGTTTCCCACGACCGCCATTTTTTGGACAAGGTCTGCACCTACGTCTGCGACATTGATTTCGGTAAAATACAGATGTTTTCAGGCAATTACAGCTTTTGGGTTGAGGCCAGCCAGCTGGCTTTAAGGCAGCGTTCGGATGCTAATAAGAAGACAGAAGACAAGCGCAAAGAATTGCAGGATTTTATCGCCCGTTTTTCCGCCAATGCCTCCAAGGCCCGCCAGGCAACTTCCCGTAAAAAGATCCTGGAAAAACTGACGCTGGATGAGATCAAGCCATCGTCACGCAAATACCCGTTTATCAATTTTAAGCCGGAACGCGAAGCCGGCAATGATGTTTTGCATATTGAGAATCTGACCAAGTCCATCGACGGTCAATTGATGTTTAAGAATTTCTCCCTGCATGCGCACAAGGGGGACAAGATTGCTTTTGTGGGGCCCAATGACTTGGTCAAAACAACGCTGTTCCAGATTTTGATGGGGGAGCTAAAAGCCGACAGCGGTTCTTTTAAATGGGGGGTTTCGACGACCCAGGCCTATTTTCCTAAGGACAATCAAAAATATTTTGAAGTGGATTTGAATGTCGTTGACTGGCTCCGTCAGTATTCTGTGGAGAAGGACGAGAATTTTGTGCGCGGATTTTTGGGAAGAATGCTTTTTACGGGAGAAGAGAGCTTAAAAAAAGTGAAGGTCCTCTCCGGTGGCGAGAAAGTCCGCTGCATGTTGGCCCGCATGATGCTGACCAATGCCAATGTTGTCATCCTTGATGAGCCCACCAATCACCTGGATTTGGAGGCGATCACTTCTTTAAATAAGGGTATGGAAACTTTTCCCGGGACAATTTTATTTTCGTCACACGATCATCAGCTGGTCCAAACAGCGGCCAACCGCATCATCGAATTGACCCCCGGCGGGTACATCGATAAAATGGGCCTTCCCTACGATCAGTATTTGGAAGACAGCCGTATCAAAGAGCAGAGACATCAGCTCTACAGCAGTTTAGCAAGTTCATAACGGAGAGGTGGGCAAACTTTTTCTGGGTTGTTTATTGTGGAAGTTTGCACAACACCTTTCCGTTTTCTGGATATATTTGGCAATAGTAAGGTTTTGGTACGGAGAGGTGGCCGAGTGGTTTAAGGCGCACGCCTGGAAAGCGTGTGGACGTGAAAGCGTCTCGCGAGTTCGAATCTCGCCTTCTCCGCCATTTTTACAAATTCGAATTCTTTTAGATTGGTTGCAGTATCTGCGCAGTTAAGCATAAAGATCCTTACAATATCTATTGTAGGGATTTTTTGCTTTCGTGATCATGCGTAGATTAGGCCCTTTAATTGATTCATATTTTGAAGCGATTAATTCAAGAATTAAGTTGACGTATGAAGCAATAAAATGTTATAATTGCTTCAATTAGTGAAGCGATTAAAGGAGAGGATTGTTTGTGAAATATATATGGCAGCATCAAAATTGGAATAGTTTTTCATGGGACAGTCATCAGCTTCTGCCTCTTTTGTCAAAAGCAAGAAGAACTCAAGGGGAAATTCTGTCTAGAGGTAAAGCTTTTGGGGAAAGGTTAACGTCTCAGGCGCAGGCTGAAGTTCTTGTTGAAGAGGCGGTTAAAACATCTGCGATAGAAGGCGAAATTCTGAATCGGGATTTGGTCAGGTCTTCCGTAGCTAGGCACTTAGGATTGTCTTATGCGGGTTTAGGCGAGGTTGATCGGCATATTGATGGATTGGTGGAAGTTCTTCTTGATGCAACCCGGAATTATAAGAAGCCTTTAAATGCTGAAAGGTTTTTTAGTTGGCATGCGGCATTGTTTCCAACAGGTTATTCCGGTTTAAGTAAAATTCGGGTAGGCAAGTGGCGCAATAATCCTATGCAGGTTGTTTCGGGTCCTATGGAACGTCATAAGGTCCATTATGAAGCTTCGCCAAGTGAACAAGTCGCTCAAGAGATGGGGCAGTTTCTTCTTTGGTTTAAGAAAAGTCAGGGGTCAACAGAAGGTTTTTTGAGGTCTGCCATAGCTCATTTTTGGTTTGTGGTAATCCATCCCTTTGATGATGGTAATGGGCGGATTGCGCGTGTATTGACGGATATGGCTTTAGCTCAGGATGAAGGTATTCCTGTGAGGTTTTATAGTCTTTCTTCTCAAATTATGGAAGAGAGAAAAATGTATTATGATGTATTGGAAAAGGTCTCTAAGGGAAATGGAGACATCACGCCATGGCTTGTATGGTTTCTAGGATGTTTAATACGGGCTATGGAGAGATCTCAAACCATTATTGGGAAAGTTATAGTTAAGGCAGAATTTTGGCAAAAACATAGCCAGACAATCATTAATGAACGTCAACGCAAGATAATTAATCGTCTATTGGATACAGGCAAGGGGGAGTTTCAGGGAGGGCTATCTACGAGAAAATATGTTTCGTTGGCCAAGGTCAGCAGGGCCACGGCTTATCGTGAGATCACGGATCTTGTTAAAAAAGGCGTTCTGCGTCTTCTTAAGGGCCGTGGACGCAGTGCGGCTTATGATATGGGGTTGGGAAAGAATGAATGATACCGGTACATATATGAATAAAAGCCGTATCGAGGCCTTAAGTGACGGGTTGTTTTCCGTGGCGATGACCTTCCTCATTTTTTTTGTCAAAATTCCGGCATTAACCCAGCCGGGAAACGGGCATGAACTCCTTGGTCAATTATTGAAGATGTGGCCTATGTTCCGTGGTTATTTTATCAGTTTCGCTATTTTAGGGATGTATTGGATCGCCCATCACGGGCTGTTTCATTATTTTGCCAAACATGCCAATCGTTCCATGACTTATTTGAATATTTTATTCTTATGCCTTATCGTCCTGATCCCGTTCTCAACTTATTTGATTGATGAGTACCCGATGAATTCCGTCGCTGTTGCTATTTATGGGCTTAACATCATTGTCATTAGCATGGTCCATTATTTGATGTTTCGATTAACGCTTAATGATCCGCAGGCCGTCCATGAAACGGTAACGCCGCATTTGATAATGAAATCAACGGTACGCATGTTATTGACGCCGGCTTTTGCCGTGCTTGGTATCATTGCAGGTTTTTTTCATTCTTCCCTGAGTTTCTTTTTATTTGCTTTTCCGGTAGTAGTCAATTTTACGCCCGGCAGTTTGGATTTTTTTATGCGCATGGTGGATAAAAAAGTGAGGCAGGCATGAAATCCGTGGACTTAGCGCGTGGGGATGATCTTAAATGAATCGTGAGTTTGAACCGAAATTAGTCACAGTTTTAAAAGAAGGCTACAGCGCCAAAATATTCGGACAGGATATTTGGGCAGGTATCATCGTCGGCATCGTGGCCTTGCCTTTGTCCATTGCTTTTGCCATTGCATCGGGTGTTAAACCCGAACAAGGACTGATTACTGCGGTCATCGCGGGTTTGTTGATTTCGGCTTTTTCCGGTAGCCGCGTACAGATTGGCGGCCCGACAGGTGCCTTTATCGTTATTGTTTTTGGCATTGTTCAAAAATATGGTTATGACGGCTTGAGCGTCGCCACCGTCATGGCCGGAGCCATGCTTGTCCTCATGGGAATCGCCAAAATGGGGGACGTCATTAAATTCATCCCGTATCCTGTGATCATTGGCTTTACCAGCGGCATTGCGGTCATTATTTTTACTTCCCAAATCCCTGATTTTATCGGTCTGCAATTACTCCATACGCCCGAAAGATTTTTAGGTAAATGGATTGCCTATGCCCAAAATGTCACTGCATTTAACGGATATGCCCTGGCAATCAGCATGCTTACTGTTTTGATTATCTTGTTTTGGCGAAGGGTTACTGACAAACTGCCGGGTCCATTGATCGCTATTTTGGTCACCACGGCGATCGTTCATATTTTTCATTGGCCCCTGCAAACCATCGGCACACGCTTTGGCAGCGTGCCTCATTCTTTTCCGGCTCCTCATATACCTCATATTGATTGGGATATCATTGTTAAAATGTCTCCGCCGGCTTTGACCATTGCCTTATTAGCCGGTATCGAATCATTGCTGTCTGCCGTAGTTGCTGACGGAATGACGGGGCGTCGTCACCGTTCCAATATGGAATTAATCGCCCAGGGCATTGCAAACATCGTTTCTCCTTTATTCAACGGTATGCCGGCAACCGGGGCTATAGCGCGCACCGCGACCAATATTAAAAATGGCGGGCAAACTCCCGTTTCCGGGATAGTCCATGCCCTGACAGTGATGGTGTTATTTATATTTTTAGGACAATGGGCGTCTTTAATACCAATGGCCACCTTGGCTGGAATTCTGGTATTGGTTGCTTACAACATGGGTGAGTGGTCCATGTTCGCTAAATTATTCCGTAGTCCCAAAAGCGATATCATGGTGCTGCTCACGACCTTTCTTTTAACAGTCTTAGTGGATTTAACCGTCGCTATTGAAGTAGGCATTGTTTTAGCAGCTTTTCTTTTTATGAAACGGATGATTGATGTCACTGAAGTTAACTACCTTAACCAGGGCAGTGACAAGGATGAATGGGTGCTTGATCCGGAAATGATGGATGCCATTAATATTCCGGAGGGTATAGAAATTTTCGAGATCAACGGCCCCTTTTTCTTCGGGGCAGCTGATAAGTTCAGGGACACGCTTAATCAAATGAAACGCCGGCCCAAGGCCCTGATCCTCAGGATGCGTTTTGTTCCGGCGATCGATGCCACAGGAATAAGTGCTTTGGAAGATCTATTGAGAAAAGCTAAAAAAAGTAAAATGGAAGTCATTTTTTCAGGGGTCCATGCCCATCCGCTCAAGGTCATGAAGGAAGCAGGCATTGTCAAGATGGTCGGCGATGACCATTTTTATTGGGACATCAAAGCTTGCATAGCCTTTGCCAAGAAAATCACCCAGGAGCAATGATCCTTTTCAGGTATAAAGGGTGGGGCGCTATTGGTCCAATAATGATTTTCTATTTCAGGAGTTAATACTACTTGCACAGATAACGTTAATATGGTATCATTTCAACAGATATGATTATTACCTTTCTGTCTGAATCTACGCGGGATATTTATGACGGCTTGGAATCCAAGCAGGCCAGGAAAATACCGCAAAGCATATGGAAAGTAGCGCAGAGGAAACTCGATCTCTTGAATGCGGCACACACTTTGATGGATCTGAAATCTCCGCCGGCTAATTGCCTGGAGGCTCTCAAGGGGCGTTTGAAAGGTAAGTATAGCATCCGTATCAATGATCAATTCCGTTTAGTGTTTGAGTTTAGAGATGGCAATGCTTATGAAGTTGAAATTATCGATTACCATTAATTGAGGAGGACAGTATGATCCCAAAATACCGTTTACCGGTCCATCCTGGTGAAATATTGCTTGAAGAATTTATTATTCCTAAGAAACTTTCTCAGGTTGGGTTGGCGCGTTCGATCAAAGTACCGGTTCAGCGCATTAATACGCTTATTAATGGAAAGAGGGACATGACCCCTGAAACGGCAATTTTATTGGCACGTTTTCTAAAAACAAGTCCTGAGTTCTGGATGAATCTTCAAACCCAAAGAGATTTGGCTATAGCCCAGCATCGCATGGCGTTAAATTAATGTTGTCTGGGCTCGAGGTCTAATTGGGGGATATTCCTATCAAAACAAAGGATCCCAAGAGCATGCATGCAGGCCCGCTGCATTTTTATAACGATAAGGTTTTTTCTTTCGTTGTCCTTCTTGTCCTTACCGTCATCGGCTTTACTATTTATTCCTCTGCCATCAATGGTCATTTTATCTGGGATGACGAGTATCTTGTTGAGAATAATTATTACATCAAAGATTTAGGCAATACGGCCAAGATATTTACCAGTGATTTTGGCGCGGGCGGGGGCAAGCATTACGGGTTTTACCGTCCGCTGCAGATCACCAGTTACGCCATTGATTATAGCCTCTGGAAACTGGATGCGCGCGGTTATCATCTGGTCAATATCACACTGCATATCCTGACCGCATTTATGGTTTTTGCCGTTATAGGGCTCATTTTTAAGGAGCGGATCCTCGCTTTACTGACCAGCCTTCTTTTTTTAGTCCATCCTGTCCATACTGAAGCCGTGACCTATATTTCCGGCCGCGGCGATCCTTTGGGCATATTTCTTATGCTTGCGGCGATGTTCCTGTATATCCGTTTGACCGAAGGCCCTTTCCGCTGGTTTTATCTTGCCGGCATGATCATGGCGTATTTGCTGGCCCTCTTTACCAAAGAAAGCGTCGTGTTTCTTCCGGTTTTTCTTTTACTTTATCATTACACGGTAAAAAAGCCCGTCAAATGGGAATACTTTTTTACGCTCATCGGCGTATTTTTTGCCTATCTGCTGTTTCG
>JABDFL010000012.1:31409-32043 GCA_013286575.1 Candidatus Omnitrophota bacterium | reverse complement strand
GGCGCCAAGGGAGATATTCGTATCTGTCAAAGCATCTGCAACATCTGCCAGAGCCGTAAACGGCGGGCAAAGGACAATATCCACACCCTCAATATCAACAATATCGCGTTTAAGCTCATTGGCCAGAATAATGGCGTCATGCGGTGTTTTATTTAATTTCCAATTCCCTGCGATGATGGGTTTTCTCATACTTTATTTCTTATCATTCAATGCCGCGATGCCCGGCAGTTCTTTGCCTTCTAAAAATTCAAGTGAAGCCCCGCCGCCGGTGGAGATGTGCGTCATCTTATCTTCCAGGCCGAATTTGGCCACTGCTGCCGCGGAGTCCCCGCCGCCGATAATGACTGTCACATCTTTTAAAGAAGCCAGGTAATCCGCAATCGCACGGGTCCCCTTGGCATAGGCGTCGCGTTCAAACACGCCTAACGGGCCATTCCATACAACGGTTTTAGCTTTAGAAAGGATCGCTTCGTATTTTTTGATGGTCTTGGGGCCAATGTCCAAACTTTCCCAACCATCAGGGATCACGTCTGAGACCTTGCAATCATCGCTGGGAATTGGAAATTAAATAAAACACCGCATGACGCCATTATTCTGGCCAATGAGCTTAAACGCGATATTGTTGATATTGAGG
>JABDFL010000012.1:0-31399 GCA_013286575.1 Candidatus Omnitrophota bacterium | reverse complement strand
TCAAAGCAAATTCAACGCCTGCTTTTTTAGCCTGTTCCATCAATTCACGGGCCAGATCAACTTTATCTTTTTCCAATTTGGAGTTACCGATGGCAATGCCCTGGGCTTTTAAAAAGGTATACGCCATCCCGCCGCCAACAATAATACTATTGGCCTTGGGGATCAAATTCTTGATCAATTCAATCTTATCCGAAACCTTGGCCCCGCCTAAAATAACCGCCAAAGGACGTTTCGGATTATTAATGGCATTGCCCAAATACTGCAGTTCTTTTTCTATCAGAAACCCTGCTACCGACGGTAAATAAGCGGTTATGCCCGCGGTCGAAGCATGGGCGCGGTGTGCGGTGCCAAAAGCATCATTGATATAAACATCTGCCAAAGACGCTAATTCTTTGGCAAAAGCAGGGTCATTTTTCTCTTCAGCTTTATGGAAACGTAAGTTCTCAAGTAAGATAACGCGTTCGGAAGATTTAGCAATCGCCTCTTTAACCGCAGGGCCCACACAGTCATTTAAAAGGAGCACTTTTTCCTTCAACAATTCCTGCAGGCGTTTGGCCACAGGGGCAAGTGAGAATTCTTTCTCAAAGCCAGCTCCCTTGGGCCGGCCCAAATGGCTCATCAGAATGACCTTGGCGGTGCCATTACTCAAGGCATATTGAATGGTCGGTAGAGCCCCTATAATACGGCGGTCATCGGTAATATGGAAGGATTCATCCAAAGGAACGTTAAAATCCAGGCGGATAATGACCTTCTTGCCCTTAATATTAATGTCCCGCACAGTCATTTTCTGCATAATCGTACTCCCGTCTAATCTTTATATATATTTATAAATCGCAGTATTATAACCAAGAACGCTGTTTTGTCAATTTGAGCTTTCTCTAGGCAGCAGGCACTGTAAGGGCTAAATTTATCCCTTACAATGCACGCAATCATAGATAACCTATTTATGAGGACATTGTGTTTTCTTCGAAGGTAGTAGAAGGCTGCTTTAGCTGGTCCCCGAACGTTCAGTTCGGGGTAAAGCAGCCTGGTGACTAGCGATGCCGAAACGCTGGTTTCGGCGAGCGTGCCTGAGAAGAAAATACAATGTTCTCATAAATACCCGCACTAAAGAGGATTGCGTTCGTACCAGGCAATGGTTTTCTTTAGTCCAGCCTCGAAGGATACCTTGGCTTCAAATCCGAATTCTTTGCGGGCGCGTGTTGTGTCCAGGCAGCGCCTTGGCTGGCCGTCGGGCTTTCCGGCATCCCAGACAATCTCGCCTTTGAATTTTGTCAACCTGGCAATAAGGACGACTAATTTCTTAATGGAAATTTCAAAACCGGCACCCAGATTTACCGGCTCAGAACTATTGTATTTTTCAGCGGCCAGGATGATCCCGCGGGCTGCATCATCCACGTACAAAAATTCACGGGTAGCACGCCCTGTCCCCCACACTATAATTTGCCTGTCCCCGCGCGCTTTGGCTTCAACGCACTTGCGGATCAGGGCCGGGATCACATGTGAACTGGATACGGCAAAATTATCACCGGGCCCATAAAGATTGACCGGCAACAAGTAAATGGAATTAAATCCATACTGCTGACGGTAAGCCTGCGATTGCACCAGGAGCATTTTTTTGGCCAACCCGTAAGGAGCATTGGTCTCCTCAGGATAGCCGTCCCAAATAGTGTCTTCTTTAAAAGGCACCGGACAAAATTTGGGGTAGGCGCAAATGGTGCCGATAGCCACAAACTTAGGGACACCCATCCGGCGGGCCTGTTCCATCAATTCAACGCCCATCATCAAATTATCATAAAAGAATTTTCCCGGATTTTCACGGTTGGCCCCGATACCTCCGACGACAGCGGCCAGATGAATGACCATGTCAGGACGCGCTTGGGTATAGAGCTTGCGTATAGCGGAAGTTTTACGTAAATCATATCGGGCTGATCGGGGTACTGTGATGTGCCTGCAGCCTTTGGCTTTCAGTTGATCAACGACCACCCGGCCTAAAAATCCCCCGCCGCCGGTGACTATCACGCGTTTGTCTTTCCAAAAAAGATTGCTTCGCTTCGCTCGCAATGGCACTTATTTTCCCTTCAATCCGTACATGGTCTGCCGCACGACCTTCATATCACTGTCAACCATCATGCGCACCAGCTGTTTAAAATTGACCTTGGGTTTCCATTTCAGGAGACGACGGGCTTTGGAGCTATCACCTAAAAGTAAATCCACTTCGGTCGGACGCAAATAGCGTTTATCAATGACCACATATTTTTTCCAGTCAAGCTTGGCATAATCAAACGCTTCCTGCAGAAACTCACGCACCGAATGGGTCTCACCGGTGGCGATCACATAATCATCGGGCTTGGGCTGCTGCAGCATCAGCCACATGGCCTCGACATAATCCCCGGCAAAGCCCCAGTCGCGCTTGGCTTCCAGGTTTCCTAAATATAACTTCTTTTGAAGCCCCAGTTTGATGCGGCTCAAGGCCATGGTGATCTTTCGGGTCACAAAGGTCTCTCCCCGCCGGGGTGATTCATGGTTGAATAAAATGCCGTTGCAGGCAAACATATTATAGGCCTCACGGTAATTGACCGTCATCCAATACGCGTAGACCTTGGCCGCGCCATAAGGGCTGCGCGGATAAAAAGGAGTATGCTCATTTTGAGGGGCTTGGGCCGCCTGACCGTACATCTCCGACGATGATGCCTGGTAAAATTTGGTTTTGACCCCGGAGTCCCTGATGGCTTCCAAAAGGCGGGTCGTGCCCAGACCCGTCACTTCCCCGGTATATTCCGGGACCTCGAAGCTCACCTTCACATGGCTCTGTGCCCCCAAATTATAAATCTCATCGGGACAAATATTCTTGATCAGTAAATTCAATGAACTGGCATCGTTCAAGTCGCCGTAAACCAATTTCAATTTACGGTTTTTTTCATGGGGGTCCTGATAAATATGGTCGATGCGCTGGGTATTAAAACTGCTTGAACGGCGGATAATGCCATAAACCGCATATCCTTTTTTGATCAGAAACTCGGCCAAATAAGAACCGTCCTGGCCGGTAATGCCTGTGATCAATGCTTTTTTCATTAGTATGCCCCTTTACCTTTGACGACGACCGGAAAAGTTTGGAATAGAATATAGAGATCCAGCCAAAAAGACCAGTTCTTGATATACCAGATGTCCCAGCGCAATAATTTATCAAAAGACACATCACTGCGTCCCCTGATCTGCCAAAGCCCCGTAATACCGGGACGTATCCCTAAGCGCTTTAACTGGCGCAGGTCTTCTTTTTCCAGCTGGTCAATGGGAAACGGCCTCGGTCCCACCAGGCTCATGTCCCCTTTAAGCACATTCAATATTTGCGGCAATTCATCAAGGCTATAGCGCCGTAAAAAAGACCCTATACGGGTAATGCGGGGGTCTTTTTTGATCTTAAAAATAGGGCCATCCGCCTCATTCTTGTCTTTAAGATGGGCCAAAAGATCGTCGGCATTAGTGACCATGCTGCGGAACTTATACATGTCAAACATGTGCCCGTTACGGCCATAGCGCCGGGAGCGGTAAAAAACCGGGCCGGGGCTGTCGAATTTAATGAGTGCCCCCAAGACTATAAATACCGGCAAGAGAAAAACCATGGCCCCCAATGATAACACAAAATCAAATACTCTCTTGAGCCTTTGGCGGTAATTGACATCAATATCGGAATATTCCAGGATAGGGATGATCCCGATATTAAATTTAATAAAATCGTGGGCCATGTATTCATAGCCTTGCGGCACCACCCTGATGGCCAAACCCTGTTCCCTCGCTGTTTCCAGTAACTTGATGAAAGACTGGTGCTCAGGATAGATCGTGATAAAAATTTTCTGGATAAATTCCCGGTGCATGATCTCCTTGAGGCTTTCGAGCTTTCCCAATACCGGCCACTTCTCACAGTTGCCGACCTTATTATCATCCAAAAACCCCCTGATCTTCAAACCTAAGGCCGGCTGCCTGCTGATTTCATTGGCCAGCAAGATGCCTGTTTTCCCGGCACCGACGATCAGTGTGTTAAAATTATTGTAGCCATTACTGACCAAATAATTGACCAATAATTTTTTTAACACCCGCCAAATGGAACAAAAAACCGTGATCACCACCGCGTTGAGTATCATCACACTACGGGGAAAATCCTGGATCCTCAATAAAAAGGCCAGGACGATAATGGCCAGGGTTGAGATAAAGATCGATTTAACAACTTCCCAAATTTCTAAACTCTCTAATTGTTCACGGCGGGTCTGGTAAAGGCCATGGGTATAATGGAAGAATAAAATCAAAAGCGTCCAGACCATGAACAACAATTTAAAAGGATCTGCTGAGGAAAAGAAAGATTGAAATGAAACACTGAAAGGCACGGTTTGGGGCCTGAAAAGCAATACGAGATAAAATGCCAAAACAATACAAACCACGTCAATGGCTGCATAAATACTGATAATTAAAATGGGTTGAAGCCGCGGTAATTTCATAAATTAGGGGACTTTTTAAACGAGTCCTGGATCACATAAATCAAAAACAGGCTGTTGCCGATCAAATACCGTTTCCATAATCTTCCGGGTTCAGTGCAAAGGCGAAAAAACCATTCTAAGCCGCTGTCCCGCATCCACCGGGGAGCCTGGGGTTTGGCTCCCGAACAAAAATCAAAAGCAGCGCCTGCTCCAACAATCACAGAAGCATTCAACAAAGGCCTGTGCAACTCCATCCAAAAATCCTGCTTGGGTGATCCCAATCCCACCCAAACAATGTCTGCAGCAGAACTATTGATGCGATCAATGACTTGCTTTTCTTCCTGCCAAATCCCCGCACGAAATGGCGGGGCATAACTGCCAACGATCAATATCTGCGGGTAAGACCCCAGAAGCCTTTGCTCTAATTTCTGTAAAGTATCTTCTGTTCCTCCATAAAAAAAGTGCCTTAACCCCAAGTCCTGGCCGTGATTACAGACCTCCAATAATAAATCCGGACCGTAAGTACGCTCAATATCACGACAGCCACGCGCCTTGGCCAGCCAGACAACCGGCATGCCATCGGGCGTGACCATACCTGCAGCATTAACTGCCGCGGCATACGCCGGATTCCGTTTGGCATCCACCAGGGTAGCCACCGGTGCCACACAGACATAGGTGCGCTGTTTTTCTCTAACCCATTCGCAAATCTGACGAACGGCTAAAACAGGATTAACCCGGCTGAGATTAACGCCTAATAACGAAATGGTTTTGAGCATAATTAAAAAAAGTATTATATATCAAAAAATCAATACGGTGGGGAGAAATCGATCATGGGGGTTTACATACGAAAAACCCCTGCTTGGCAGAAATTTAATAGCTTACCTTGGCAAGCTCTTGAGGAAACCCATAGTTATAAAATAATTGTTTCGGATAACGGTCAAACTTAACCGCTCTCTTGGCGTAATCTTCATCCGACTCAAAAATCAGCTTTCCCTGGTCCACCCTCATGATCCATTCAATCCCCTGATTGTGAAGGTCCGATACTATTGCATCGACATCCTTATAAGAATCCCAACGGACAACGGTGGTGTGCCACAGCCCCACTTGCGGGCGCGAAGGTAATAAATAAGCAGATAATGGCGTTACTCCCCCCACACCGGTATCCCACGCCGAAGACTTAAACATGCGGGGATTCTGTTTCACCCCTTCTTCAGCAATGATATTATCAGGATAGTAATAAGAAAGCAGGTCCTTCATATGCAATCGATTTAAAAGGACATTCACATTCTGCTTTATCGTCGGACGTCCGTACTGCCCTTGAGAAAATATAATTTGAAAACCATTCAAAGCTATCAGCAGGATAACGGCGGAAACCAGTACCCCACGAAATCCAAAACAATACTCCAGCAGGAATTTTAATGAAAAAACGGCAGCCACCGCCATGACCGCGATGGGATAACGGTAAATACGAGGATCCACAAAACTAACCGAACAAAGCCCTATAAGGATCATCATCGATGCTCCCAGCCAAAAGCACATCTCTTTAAAACGTTCCAAATCGAATTCTTTTCTTCGCAGAGAAAAAATCATCAGCACCGGCAACAGAAAAGTTATCGTCCCTGTGATTTTCGCGGCATTAACACCCGGCCAAACAAACAAATAACTTAAGAATTTCATGACTTGAGGGAAGGTTAATGGGCCGGCGTAAACCTTATTGAAAACAACCGCCATTTCCTTGGTCCAACCCAAGGTACCCAAATCCCCTGCAAAAATGGGGAAAAATGGATCCCCCGTTGCTAAATAATTCTTTAAAAACCAAAAGCTACAAATAAGAACAGACAAACAAAGCCCTCCAAGCCATTTACGATCAGAAACAATGGAACGGAAATGCGATAGATTATTCGGCAGCAAAATCCCCCCAATAAAAAGCATGATAAAGACATACAAAACCTGGTATTTATTCGCTATCAATTGGGCCAGGAAAATAAGGGCCAAAAGAAAACGGAAAGCATCTTTATGGGTGCTGGCTTCTAAAAAATTATAGGCACTGGCGAATAATAAAACAATCAACGCGCTGTTAATGATGCAGCAGGTATTGGCACCGGAATAAAACATATGATCATTAAAGAGGCATAATAAGACAGCCGCCAGAGCATATCCTCTTCCCAAACGATAAGAGGTATAACCAAAAACAAGAAGAACCGCCATGACTGTCCAAAAGGCCACCACCAATTGAGGAAAAAGAGGTTCACCGGGGAAGAAAGCCATACCCAAGGCATAGGGCACCGCGTTAAAGTGCGGCGTAAATATCCTCATGTCCAATGCCGGAGAGGCAAATATGCTGGTGGCATGTTCCAGCCATAATTTTTGAGCGTAAAGATAACTCGAATGTGAATCTACATCCACTAAAAAATAACAATTACGGAACAAAAAGAACAGCACCAAAATAATAAAACCAGCCAAAGGGAAATCCCAATGTATCTTCCTTTTAAAAAGGATCGCCCACCCTTGCCGGGTGGAAGGTAATAAAAGGATAAAAAAATTCAACAGCAGGGCCCCCCATAAGCAAAAACCCGTATAAAGATGCACTAAAGAAAGAAATAACATCTCTCCGATGACAAGGATGCTTCCCAAAAGCAGGGCTTCCCCCAAATAAAGAATCCTATTGGTACAACGTTGACGGGGATTAAGCCATTGGAAACAACCGATCCCCGTAGTTAAAAGTACCGCTATATAGATAAAAAACATTCCAATTTGTAACCAATTCATGGGGCGGCTCGCCTTCCTCAATAATGTATTACATAAATTGAATCACTGTGGCTCACGTTCACGCTATACGGGGCAAAAGCAACATCCGGAAAATCTACTCCCACCTCAACTACGCCCGCGGGCGGCTTTAATTCCAGCATCTTCATGTCTTTATCCCTTATTACCCTGGAAAACGGCTTCCCCCAGTCACTGCGATGGGCATCGATCAAAGAAATCACTTCCAATGACAAGGCCATGATGACCAAAACGATCAATACCCTGCTGATCCTCGGCAAAAAACTAACAGTAAGGATAATCATCAAAGATATTGGGACCAATAAGAACCTGCTTTGTTGAGAACCAAACCACCATGTCAGCCACCAGGCTATCACTATCAATGATAAAACAGGCAGCCTCCCGGACCTGAAAGATTTTACGACATGCCCCATAAAAGGCACCAAAACCAAAAGATATATCAAACCGACAGGATAGTCAAAAGCATTATTGACCCCTTTTTCCGGGACCGCCATCAACCAAAAATGTTTGATAAAGGCCAAAATGGAACGCCCATGGCCGTAATTATCCTTCTGTGACAAACAATCCGCCGCTCTTTGCAATATAGAATGCCAATGATCAGGAGCATATCCCGCTAAAGGCGACAGAAGACCAATCCCAAAAGGATAAAGGGGAGTCCCGGTATAATAAAAAGATTTGATCAAATGCGGCACGGCGATCCCTAAAGAAACCATCCCAAAAACAGTGACGAATATTTTTCGGCCACGGGTATCCGGAATAGGCAGCTCGTCGCAGGAAAACCCTTTTTTCAAGGCCCAAAAAATAATCAGAGACAGGATGATCCCAATAACCGTGATTTGGAAAGGAATGAATGATTTCGACCAAAAAAAGAAAGCAAATTCAATAGCTGCCAGGATCCAACGCCGTACCAAAAGGCTATGAATAAAAGCCAGAAAACAATACAGCATCACCAGATCAAACATGGCCAAACCTACCTGAATGGCAACGGCATGACAAGCCATGACAGCTAATACCCCGAGCCAGGCCCGTTGAAGGACTTGGCCTGATAAAACATAAACTAATTGAAAAACACAGGAAAGACAACCCGCAAAAAAAACAAATTGTATCAATTTATTAGGCCACGTTGTCACCAGCTCAAAAGGGCTTAAGGCATAATCCAGCGGCAACAAAAATATATCCGGCGTAGACCAGGGAATATGCGCGAACGAATGACGCAGGAGATGCTGGCGGGGCAATGTTATGTGATACATTAAGGCATCACTTTCCTGGATCAGGTGCGGCGGCAGCAAAGAAGCGTAGAGCCCCACGGCCAAATAAATCAGCCCCGCTAAGGCGCCTATTGCAAAAATGATCCTTAAGGCCAATGGCCCATCCCCTGACAGCGGGTTTAAATTTAACTGCCAGGGGCGGGAAGCAAGCAATGCCCATAAACAAAAAATAAATAACCCCCATGCCAGCCATGAGCTGTGTCCAAACGGCAGGCGGATAAAATAAAGTTCGACCCAAAACGAAAACGCCCCAATAAGAAGGCCTAAGGTAGGAAGATGCGCCAACGGGTAATTCTTTAATGTGCCATTAAGATCTTTATACGCCATAAGATATAAACTACGGTTACTCCCAAAAAATAAACGTCCCAACCATTAAATTTTCTATGCATGAACTGTCAATCCCTGATAAACACTCATCAAGCCTTCATAATGCCGGGCCGGACTATATTTTAAATCATAAACATGACGCGCATTGGCAGATAAAAGTGTATACCTGTTTTCATCAAGAACCATGTCCATGGCTTTGGCGGCAAGATCTTGAGGGTCACCGTTGGAAAATAGCAGCCCCGTCCTACCGTCCTCCACAATCTCCTGCATTGTCCCCAACCTGTTAGCCAATACAGGTATCCCGCAGGCAAAGGCTTCTGCCACCACTCTGGGAAAATTCTCATAACATACCGATGGGACGATCAAGAATTTTGCCCGGGTGAGGGCTTTAGAATAATTATCATTCTGCAAGAAACCCAACATTCTTACATTAGCCAAGCCATGATCTTTAATATATGCTTCTATCTCCTTTTGCATCGGTCCTTGGCCGGCGATATACAAAGGGATTTCCTTTATAGTACGCCAAGCCTGCAGCAAAATATCGATGCCTTTTTCCCGGCTTAAGCGTCCCACATAAAGGGCATAATCACCTTTGCCTTGCGTGCCGTGATAAGAAGGCCCTTCTGCAAAATTCGGCACAACCGTGAACTTGGCTGATGGGATCCCTGCCTGGACATATTTATTCCTGGTAAATTCCGTGGCCACCACAAAACGATCAACGACATTGTCCCAGGTTTTACAGCGCCAATGATAATTAATCATGTCTGCCGCTAACGCGGAAAACGCCAATGAATCCCGGTAGCATTTATGGATAATGCCTGCAACACGCGGGCCATTCAGGCAATCTTCGCAAGGTTTGCCGTCCCTAAAAAAAAGCCCGTTGATACACATCAGACGAAAATTATGCAAACTGACAACCACAGGCACCCCTTCGTCTTTGCAAGCGTATAAAACAGCAGGGGTCATGACAAAAAAAACATTGTGAAAATGGGCCACGTCAGGCTTAAAGGAACGGATCAGCGAACGCACCTGACCATAAGATGTTTTTGAAAAACGCAAAGAAGCCGCGTGGGAGATCCTGGAAAGAATACCGGGTTTAATCTCATCATTATGCCGCTCATAAACACAGACGTCATGGCCAAAATTCTTAAGCATCGCGATTTCAGAACGAAAAACCGCATCTTCACCGCCGGGCTGCTGGTAATAATTGTGTCCGATCAAAATTCTCATTTTGTGAAGATTTCGTTTTGTTTTTTAAGCCCATCACGGTAAGCCAGGGTAATGCCGAACAAGGACCAAATCAGGATGGCATTGTAAGGAAACTCTAAAATAATAAAAAAATTGGACAATACCAGCCAATAAACCAACCCCCCCACCAAAAAACCGCCTTCAACCGAATTCATATTAAAAAAATCCCTGGTAAGCCTGCCTATCATAAAAAACAAGGCACCGATCAAAAAAAGGCCGAGGATACCGGCACGATAAATAATATGAAAATAAGAATTATGCGGGGTGATCCAGCCATCCCTGCCCCACTCTGATTCTGCCCAATGCAATACTTCCAGGGACCTGGACCGTTGAGGATGGCCAAAACTAAAGCCCCACCAGGCATGATTGTCAATAAGTTCACGGGCCATGTCCCGCCAAACAAAAAGCCTGAAAACAATATTAGTCTCATCCAAATCAAGGCTGCGCCCTTCTCGAATATGGCTGCTTTGAATATTCTTCAGCCAATGAGGCATAAAAGGACTAAGGAGGGCTTCCACTATTCCTTTAGGCTTGGGAATGGCAGTAGAAACTACAGGTACGGATGGCGACACCTGCGGTACTTTTTTAGCAGTTGTTGCCGGTTGAGATATTACTGTAGCCGTTGCTGCCGGTTGTGTCGTTGCACTGGGTGAAGACGGAAAAAAATCTTTAAATTTTTTAGGGTTATAGAGTTGCACCGAAAGCTTTTCAGGCACATACCCATTTTGCTGTGCCTGATACCGCTCTTCAAATGCATTATAGGTATTGATCAATTCTTTTAATGAGGTCACTGAAGACAGGGCATTATGGTTTGAAAAGACAAAAAAACCGAAAATAAAAAGGAGAAAGCTGATAAGCAAAATACCTACAGCAGTATAATTACGGCGTTTGGCCAATAAAGCCCCAAAATAAGACACCAAAAAAACAACCGCGCCGAATATGCTTACAAAATGGGCCCGCGGGCCTTTATAAAAATATTCCTTTCCGAGTAAAATAATGACCGCCATGAATATCCAGCCAAGCCAACGCCATTGGGCAGACTTTGCATTCCAAACAGCAATGACAACGAAGGTGGCATATGTCCACCAGTACCAGACATTCATGACCTTAAAAAATAAAATGCCGGCGGCCAAAAATGCGAGCGCAATCAACACTTTTGGGGGGACCATGGCTTTTTGATAAAATGCATAGGCAAAAACCGCAAAGATCGGGTAATAAAAAAGTGCTGCGTTACGGCATGTCAGCGGCCCGTCGAAATGATAATTGATCAAAGCCCTGATACCCACCCAGCCAAAATAAAGGCCCAGGAAGAATATTGCCCTCGGGCTGAACAATCGGCCGTCCCTGCTGACCCATACCAGCAACGGGAAACATAAGAACATGGTGATCTCACCCACAAAAATGGGAAACGGCAAAAAACTCAAGGTCAGGTGTATTTGGGCAAAATAAAAATAGAGTATGGATGCCAAAAGGCAATAACAAAAAATCAACCCCAAGCCGATACGCCCCAACCAAAGATCGACATTTATCTTATGCTTCATGGCCCTCCCGATTTTAATCAAACAGCCTGAAAAGGTGAACGGAACAATTGATTGGTCCACAATACATCCGGATTGGCTGCAAGCGCGGAAAAAACTTTTTTAAAGCCTAAAAAAACATCCCCACCCCTCAACATCGCCAGACCGCGCCGGATTTCATATTTGGCGATAGCGCAACGGTTCATGCGGCGGGCTTTCTTGCTCAAAGGAAGTTTTTCCCCCGCATATTTCATTAACGCCATGCTTTCAGCGGCAACATCAATGGCATGCCTGGATGAATGAGACATATTACCAGAAAAAATCCTCAGTTTACAAAGATATTCCCCCATGACCGCCAGTTTGCCGTATTGCGCTAACGCTAATGTCAGGGCGAAATCCTGCGCGTAAGTATATTGTTGAGGGTATCCGCCAGCAGCCAAAGCATTTTCCCGACGGTACATGGCTGAGGAATTGACAATGGGATTGATCCAGCCCAGGCACTCATGGAGCTCATCTGTGTTTACCGGAGGCTCCCATGTGCCAAACACACGGCCCTTTTCATCCATACGCTCAACCCAAGATGCCACTAAGACCGTCTCCGGGTTATTGTCCAGGAACTCGACCTGACGGCTAAACCGTTGCGGATACGCGAAATCATCCGCGTCGAGGACCGCGGCATATTCACCTTTGGAATGGCTCAATGCATAGGCGAGCGCCGGTGTGCGTCCGATATTCCTGGGGAACGGGAAAACCCGTATCCTGGGGTCCTTGTAATCTGCCAAGATCGCTGCTGATCCATCTGTCGAGCCATTTTCTACCGCGATCAATTCCCAATCTGAAAAACTTTGCGCCATTAAACTATCAATGCTTTCACGCAAAAAAGGCGCCGCGTTATAAATGGTCATTAAAACCGAGACCTTCACGCCTTTGCTCCCTGATGCATGGCTGCACAAATCTTCAGTGTTTGTTTAATTTCCTCGTCCCTATCACCATTAAGGACAAATCCTGTCTGCTTTAATTTATTGATATCATAATTTAAATCCACCGCGCTTTCATCGGCACCCGGCTGCGGCCTGATAAGCGCAGGCTCATAACCCAGGGTTTCCCGGCAGCATTTAATGACCCTCTGGGCCATCGCCAACACGCTCATCGAAGCGCCCCCGCCGACATTAAATAAACCATCCGCACAACGGTCACGCGGTAAATCCAGGAAATGAGATGCCGCACGAGCGACATCATGCAAGGTAATAAAATCACGCTGTTGTATCCCGCTGGAACGCAAGACCATCTTCTTATCCCGCACCGCTTGCCTGCAAAGATCATTGACCAAAAGCATCCAGCAGTCTGCGCCCATGTGAGTGGGCGCGCCAAAACCATTAGACTGGCGCAGGACGATCCCCTGAATACTGCCCTTATCCCGGGCTGCCAAGACAAATTCTTCAGCGGCATGATGTGTAATGGCATAAGGGTGGATGGGACGGGCGAGCGAGCATTCGGTGATGTGCCCGGCCAGCGGCGAGCCATAAACATGTGCGGTGGAAAAATAAATAAAACGCTCTACCCCGGCGCGGATAGCGGCGTTCAATAAACGTAAGGTGCCTAAGGTATTGACCTCGACAGCCCTTTCTGGAAACTCGCGGCTTTCAGCTTCATTGATGGCGGCCAGGTGTACCACTGCCCGTACTTCTTTTAACGCGTTATCAAATGTCTCCGGTTTCAATAAATCGAAAGGGGCCACTTCGGCCTCAGGCAGCCATGAAGGAGAATTAAAATCCCGCCGGCTGGCCAGGCGCACCTGCCAGGATGCCTGACGCGCCGCCTCACAGGCGATGCGCCCTCCGAGGAATCCAAACCCGCCCGTAATTAAAACTTTTTTGCCCACCGTCTTTTTCACTCCCATTGGTAAGGAATAGCAGGGTCAAAAGGGTCCCGACGTTCTATTTCCTGGGGATCATGGGGTATCGAGGAGCAGTTCGCCACAATCGCCATCTCTGTCCCCATCCCCTTAAAGCCGTTCCAAATCATCGCAGGTACGGTCACTAGACAGTAGTTATCGGCCCCTAATAAAATTTCCATCACTTCCCCGCGTGTCTTGCTTCCTGACCTGTCATCATAAAGGACAAGTTTAATGTTCCCGTGAGGCACAGCATAATTAAGGACCATCTTTTTGTGAAAATGCCAACCCTTAACAGCCCCGGGATAAACACAAGAAAAATAAATTTCCCCAAAACTCATGAATACCGGCGCGTCATGGCGAAGCATGAACATCACCTTGCCGCGCTCATCACAAATCTGTTTCAAAGGCGTTATCACCACACCGTCGATCATGCGCTCTCCATATAACCATTGATCTGCCCTTTAGTGATTGCCATCGCAGATTGGCCGGCCAGGACCTGCTTGTACCATTTCATCGTTTCAAGTATTGTCCTGTCAAAATCCCACAGCGGGTACCAGCTTAATAATTGGTTGGCTTTATCACAGTTTAAATGCAAGAGGCCGGACTCATGCGGGGCATTGGCCTGCACAGCCACCTCACATTTCCCATGCCCCCACGCTGCGATCGATTGGTCAACTAATTGTTTAACTGTTTTTATCGACTGCACCTTGGGCCCGAAATTATAAGATCCCGAATATTTTTTAGGGTCCTCAAGAAGTTTTGCCGCAAGGGTCAAGTACCCTGAAAGCGGTTCCAGCACATGCTGCCAAGGCCTCGTCGATAAAGGGTTCCTGACAACTACCGGTATCCCTTCCTTTAAAGAACGGATGCAATCCGGGATGATCCTGTCTTGCGCCCAATCCCCTCCGCCTATCACATTCCCCGCCCTGGCGCTGGCCATGCCGAAATCTTTTTTAGAAGCTAAAAAAGAATCCTGGTAGGCCGCAAAAACCATCTCCGCAGCGGCTTTTGAAGCGCTGTAAGGATCATGGCCGCCCAACACGTCATTCTCACGGTATCCCCACACCCACTCATTATTCCTATAACATTTGTCAGAGGTAATATAGACAACCGCTTTTAAAGAATTACTTGTACGCACCGCTTCCAGGACATTGACCGAACCCCCGACATTAGTATCAAAGGTGCGTTTGGGTTCTTGATAAGAAACCCGGACAATGGCTTGCGCGGCAAGATGGAACATGACCTCAGGCTTGAACCCATCAACCATAGCCTGCACCTGTTTTAAATCACGGATATCTCCATCGACGTGACGGACCACCGAACCCAATTTAAGAAGGCTAAAATGACTGTCTTCTTTTTCCGGCGGCAATGCAAAGCCGCAGACATCCGCGCCAAGCTCATGGAGCCATAAACTGAGCCACGAACCTTTAAACCCGGTGTCCCCGGTGACAAGCACCCTTTTGCCTTTGAATATTCGCTGCAATACGTTCATTTCCATATGGCCCATGGTGCTTTTCCCTCGTTAAATAAGGAGTTCAATAGTAAATAATCCCGGGACGTATCCATCGGCTGCCAAAACCCTTTGTGTTCATACACCATCATCTGACCTTTGCGCACAAGGTTTTGCATGGGCCCCAGCTCAAAAACCAGGTCTTCTTTGTCATCAAGATATTTAAAGATATCTTTGCGGCACACAAAAAAACCTCCGGAAATCAGGCCCGCGGCCGCCTGCGTCTTTTCATTGAATTCAGTGACCTTGCCCTTGCCGTCGCTCATCAATTCCCCGAATCTCCCGGGCGGCCTGACACCTGAAACAGTAAGCACCTTACCGTGGGACAAATGGAAATCGACCAGCTTTTTGATATCGATATTGCCTACACCGTCGCCATAGGTCAACATGAAATGGTCTTCTCCGGCGACATATTTTTGGATCTTTTTGACCCTGGCCCCTGTCAGCGCGTTTAATCCGGTTTCCGCCATGGTAACTTTCCAATCCAATTCTTTATGTTTATTATGAAAAACGACCGGTTTTTTCCCATCCAGGGCAATGGTGACATCATTGGTATTCATTTCATAATTAAGAAAAAAATTCTTAATGACATGGCTTTTGTAGCCCAGGCATAAGACGAATTCATGATGGCCGAAAGAAGCGTAATATTTCATAATGTGCCACAGGATCGGATAACCGCCGACAGGGATCATCGGTTTAGGGATATCGTCGGCAACATCACGGATCCTCGTCCCATGTCCCCCGCAAAGAATGACAACCTTCATGAGCTTCCCTCCTTTAATAAAGGCGGATACCTTGGTTCATTGTTTTCGCCTTTATGGATGATGACAAGATTATGGTAAAAATGCATGGCTACAATATGCCGGTCAAAATAAGAAGGAACATAGCCCGGTAAATTAAATTCCCGGTAATTCAAACCGTCAGTCAATTTCTTTATGAAATTCATCGACGTTTTAGGGTCATCAAGATCTTTGCTATTGCCCCCATCGCTGGAACAATAGGATGTTTGAGTATCTTCAATGGCATAGATCCCGCCTTCTTTCATCAACGGGAACAGGGTCTTAAAGGATGTAAGCACATGGCTGACAATATGGCTGCCATCATCAATAATGATATCAAAAGGACCGGCTTCGTCACAAACTTTCTTTAAGAACGCTTCGTCCGCCTGGCTGCCCTGGAATATCCTTATCCGTTTTTCCTGGAGCGGGCTTTTATCGTATATATCTATTGAATAAATCATGCTTTGGGGGAAATACCGTTTCCACATCCGTAACGATGCCCCGCCGTAATGAGGGTCTTCATAGCCGCCTACGCCTATCTCCAGGATTTTTAATTTTTTGTACCTTAATTTACGGAAATGCTCATGGTAATGGGTGGTATAAAAATGCCCGCCCCATTTATCAGAACCGTAAATTGAGGCAAGTGTATTAAGGCCCCAAGGAAAAATATTGGCCAGGATTATCCTGAGGGCACGGCGTTGCCGCAAGCTCAAATTATTTCTTACGAAGCTTAAAACCGGATCTAATAACTTATATTTTCCCATTAGCCCATTCCCAGCATGCGTTGGGTGCTTCTCTTGATAAAAGCCAGCATCAAAAAAACTACGCTCAATTTATCATATTTTAAGCTTTGCCGCCAAATCGACGGAAAACTTTTCCACCAAACCCCAGGATCCGGTTTTCTGTAACGGCCCCAGATAACGCCCATATTGACCCTAAATTGAAACCTTTCCCAAAAATTCAAATCAGCTTGACG
This sequence comes from Candidatus Omnitrophota bacterium, assembly GCA_013286575.1. Classification (GTDB taxonomy): domain Bacteria; phylum Omnitrophota; class Gorgyraeia; order Zapsychrales; family Fredricksoniimonadaceae; genus JABDGZ01. The sequence continues at coordinate 14,621 of JABDFL010000012.1, read as the reverse complement.
GGATGCCGTATAGAGCACCTCCATGATCTGGACCACTGTTGACTGCACCCCCACCAGACTCATGTATGAGGCCCCATGTTTTCTATAATAATTCAGAGGTTCTGTCAGATAATAAAAATCCCCGTATTGGGTCATGCGAAACCAGAACGCCCACTCCGGACATGACTGCCCCTGCACCAACCCGTCGGCAAGATCAAAGAATTTCCGCCTAAACAAGACCGCGCTAAAATTAGGGATGATGAGAGAAAACAATAGGAACCGCCTGGCTAAACGCCTGGGGATCAAGGTGTCCTTGGAACAGAATTTTTTAAAAGAACGGTCCCTTTGGTTAAAATCATCATCAAACACTTGCCCCTGGGCATCAACCAGAAAACTCCGGCAGAAAGCCGCGCCGATCTCTTCATTGCCTGCCATCGCCTGATGCAAAAGCTTGATCTGTGAGGGGGCATTATAATCATCCGCTTCAGCGAAGATAAAAAACCTGCCCTTAGACAAGCTGACGCCCAGGTTGGAAGAATTGACAAAACCGGTATTTTTTGCCAAAGCCACGATTTTAATATGGCTGTATTTTTTATACTTTTCCAGGACTTCCAGGCTATTGTCCGTCGAACAATTATCAACAACAATGATCTCAAGATTCGGATAGGTCTGGCTTAAAAGGCTCTCCATGCGCTGGTCTAAATATTTTGCGTGATTATAATTGGTGACGATGACACTGATCAGCTCCGGCGTGTTATCCACTAACGGCCTCCTGCAGCTTGAGCGTATCACCCCAGAATGCCATAGGCTCGTAATCCAAATAAGGATAGTGGCCAAGATTAAGCTTGATCTCTTTTTTCTTCATGCCCAGATAGTCCTCAACAAATTTCCTGATCGATACCGGCTGGCCGCTGCAGCAATTAATGATCCCGGTTATTTTGTCCTGCAAGGCAATACGGACAATATATTCCGCTGCCTTCTCAACGGGCAGGTAATCCCGCAATTGCTCACCGCCTGACATATTAAAACTTAAATCACCGCGCTCTAATGCTTTATCTAATTGGGAAAGGATGGCATTTTCATTCTGGCCATGGCCATAGGTATAAAAAAGCCTTACCCATTTAAATTTGAATGCATGCGCGGCCTGCAACCCCATCAAATGTCCTAATAATTTTTTCTTCGCCTCGGCATAGGCAACGACAGGCCTTCCTGTCATATTCTCAGAAAGACACCCTTCCTGCATGCCATATTCCAAACAGGTGCCTGTGACAACCAAAGAAGACAGTCCACCCTCGATCATCTTCTGCAAAAATCTGCAATGAAGCGGATAATTCTTTTCAAGATGGAACATGGACCTGTAATTAGGCAACCCTTCCCAAGCCAGATGAATTAGAAGGTCCGGCCTTCCCAAAAAATCATGGATATTCTTATCGTCAGGTAAAGCATTCAAATCAAAAGGAATAAATTTAATTTTAGGAAACCAGGAAAAACATGCTGCTTTATCAGGGTCGCGCCCTGTTGCCGTCAACAAATGGTCTGTCTGGAGAAGTTTTTCCATGACATGTGCGCCAATAAAACCTGTAGCTCCTGTGACCAATATCTTCAAAAAACCTCCAGGCTTGGCACGGGGATTACAAATTGCCCTCCCCACTGGCGCACATAGGACAACTGTGCGGTGATCTCGTCTTTCAGGTTCCAGGGAAGGATCAAAATATAATCCGGCCGCGTTTGGCGTATCCCTTCTTCCGAGATAATGGGGATATGGCTTCCCGGCAAGAATTTCCCCTGTTTATGCTCAGAGGCATCCGCGACAAAATCAATGGTGTCCCGGCGGATGCCGCAATAGTTCAACAGGGTATTGCCTTTTGCCGCGGCACCATAAGCAACGACCTTTTTACCGGCAAGTTTTTCACGGGAAAGAAAAGCCATGAAATCTGACCTTACCTTTTCAACCTTCCCGGCAAAGCCTTTGTAATAGTCCATCGAAAGCATGCCCTTGTCTTTTTCCAGACGGAGTAAATTTAAAATATGTTGAGATACTTTTTTCGCCTTGTCCTCTCCATGGGCGGCATAAACCCTTAAAGAACCCCCGTGAGTATCCAGGATGTCCACGTCGAATAGGATAAGGCCGTGTTTCTCAAAGATCCCCTGGACCGTATGCAAAGAAAAATAGGAGAAATGTTCCTGATAAATGGTATCGAACTGGTTATTTTCAACCAGTTGCATCAAATGGGGAAATTCAACTGTAATGACCCCGCCGGGCTTTAAAAGGATCTTCATGCCGCGGACAAAATCATTAACATCAGGGACATGGGCCAGCACATTATTGGCCGCGATCACATCCGCGCGCCTTCCTTGCGCGGCCAGGCTTTTTCCCAAGCCAGCCCCAAAAAAATCAACAACGGTCTCAATCCCCTTTTGGACAGCAGCCCGCGCCACACGCGAAGACGGCTCAATACCAAGGACCGGCACGCCCCTGGATTTAAAATATTGCAAAAGATACCCGTCGTTAGAAGCAAGCTCAACGACCAGGGAATTTGCACTCAAATTAAAACGTTCCTTCATCATGCCCGCGTAGCGTTGGGCATGCTCAAGCCATGTACGGGAATACGATGAAAAATAAACATAGTCATCACTGAATATTTCTTTTGATTTTTTATATTCATCCAACTGTACCAAGAAACATCCCCCGCAGACAAAAAGTTTCAGGGGATATTTCATCTCCGTTTCCCCCAGCTGCTGCTTTGTGAGAAAGGAATTCGAAGGGGGAGCTTCTCCCAAGTCAATAAATTCGTGGCGCAGCAAAGCCCCGCATCCCCTGCAATTCATAAACGGATCCCCTTAAAATCTTCCCCTAATAAAGGATGGTTTTTATCGCGGTCCGAAACATCCCCAATAGGTAAAGGCCATTCGATCTTGACCTTGGGATCATTATAGCGAATGGCCCCTTCATAAGCCGGAGTATAGGCTTGCGTATGCATATAAAGCATTTCACTATTTTCTTCCAGGGTTTGAAAACCATGCGCAAAACCCTCTGGTATATATACGGCATTCCCCTTCTGGGCAGACAACTCAACACCAACCCATTGCAGAAAGGTCGGCGAACCAGCCCGGATATCAACAGCCACGTCAAATACCTTCCCGCGCAAACATTTGATCACCTTAGCCTCCGCGTAGGGCGGGTTCTGGTAATGCATTCCCCGTACGCCTCCCTTGGCAACGGTTATCGAATGGTTGGCCTGGATGATTTCTTTTGTGAGCCCAACCGCACGAAACTCTTCCTTACAAAAGACCCTCGCAAAAGAGCCGCGGCAATCACGGAAAGGTTGCGGCTCAACAATAAAAAGCCCTTTAAGCGCCGTTGGAATAAACCGTATCTTGCTCATTTTATTTTCTCTTCCACAATCTGGTCAATCACCGCTAAAAGCCATGCCTGGTGGACCGTTTCAACAATATTATATTGGGGGCTGTTGACCCATAAATTGATATCACCCGATTTCTTCAATTGATTGTCCTCACGAAAACCCGATAAGGTGATGAGCTTGAGCCCCATGGCCTTCGCTTTCAAAGCAGCGTTCACCATATTCGGGGACATGCCGCTGCTGCTGATCAAAATGACCACGTCTTTGGGATCAGCATACAGATCAAGGGCCTTCTCAACCCAATGCTCATAGCCATAATCATTAGCCAGGCATGTGATCAAGTCCGCCTCATTGAAATTGACTGCCCTGATCCCGGCAGCCTTGGTCAGGTCGACCGCCACGTGGCTGGCAATGGCCGCGCTTGCCCCATTGCCTGCAATAATTATTTTGCCGCCGCAGGCTGATGCCTTGGTTATCAGATGTTTTACCTTATCAAGTTTTTCCAGGTCAACTAAAACGATATGCTCAGCTACTGCCTTTAACCGGGCGCCATAATCCATATCATACCTTTCTCTGAGGGCTCCGAAATTAAGAGCTCAATACCTCTTCTAAAACTGCTGCCCATTCCCTGTCCCATTGGACTGACACACGGCCAAACTCAGATAAAAAAAACCTGATGCCTTCTTGCCTTTCGGGCTGGTTCCACCAATCATCAACGCTATCATAGATGTCGTTGACTTTTTTTGAAGCTTCTAAGGGATCATCATACGCCACACCGATCTCTTTTAACCTGTCCCAATATACTTTGGCTTTTTCATTAAAACAATTAGCCGCGAACAACGGGTTGGCAAAAAGAATGACCGGCTTATTGTTAGCCAATGATTCTATGAACGTCGTTGAATAACAAGGGTGGTCGCAAACCAACAGGCCATAATCCCTTTCACTAAACGGCTGTGCCCATGTTTCAATCTTTACATCGGGAATGATGTCCCTAAAACGCTCTTTACAGTCCATGCCCCTGTCTTCTCTGTGCGGACGCATCACTAAACGTTCCTGCACACCTTTCGATAAATGGGACAAGAACATAGACTGTTGAACAAAGTAATCCTTCCAGTAATCTGCTCTTATGGGATAAAACAGCGTGAACCTGGCGATAGCATCAGTAACATAAAGGATGTCATTTGATTTATCACGGCTTTTTATTTGCTTTTTGTCGACTAATTTGGTCGCAGAGACAGGCTCGACCTTGGCGTGAGCATCATGGCGTGTCCACCCCCAAGAAAAATACTTGTCCACAATGCCCAATTCATATTCTTCCTGAAAATAATATGCCAACATCCCATACGAACCTCCATGCTGCACCCCCAATAACTTTGTACCGCTTTCAGCGCATTCAGCCGCAAAGACCTTAAACTCTTCGTTAAAATACCACCCCACCGCGCTCATGATTGCCTGGGGAGGCCGGCTGCATTTTTGCCTGATATCCGCCCTGTTCCTGGAAAACCCTTCCAGCATGCTTTGGGGCAGGTCCATGCTGATCATCGGCAAAAGTATTTTTTCAAATTCATTATCGCCAAATTCAATGCTACCGATCTTTTTTCTCAAATCATGGTCTACCGTAAGATCTGAAGGCATTTTTTCGCTTCCCACATACGGCCAAAACTTCCCTTTCATTTTGAACATTAACTTGAGCAAGGCAGGCCTCTGAAAATAGGTGCTTTCAAAAATGACTTTTTTCCTGTCCAATGATGACCTGTCAACCAGGCCGATGAATAGGCAGACCAGCCTTTTGAGAAATCTTTTTGGTTTCAATGAAAAAAACGTTTTAACTTCATGGTCAGGGCTGACCGCTGTTTTTCCCGTTGAAAATTTATAACCCAAAAGACCAAATAATTGGCTATACAACTGAAGGTTGTACGCGTCCCCTTTCATGAGATTGGCAAACGCCATCGTGTCATCGGGAACCACAAAACAAGCCTCATCAAGACAGGTGGTGAAAAAATCAGGATACTTTTTTTTCAAACTGATTATCTGGACATATTTATCATGGACTGTATGCAAAAAAAACAAAAGCCATGGGCCTATGACAATGCGCCAATAGCGGGTTGAAAAGCCGGCCCCGTGAATTTCATTGAAAGTTTTGGCCAATACCGGCAATAACCGTTCATAAACTTCCTGTAAATAACTGATAACCTCAAATATGCCCTCCTCTGATATTTCAGACGGGAGTGTTGTGCTTTCAAACGACCCCCCGTAAGACCTGCGGGAATACCGCTTGCACCATTCCCCTAAAAACACGACAGGATAAGAAGTGTCCCAGAATTCTTCCAGGGCAGTGGTGGCGACGAAATATCTGGATGCTCCCGGTCTTGTCATAGATTCAGACGAGTCTTTTGAATCCGGAATGTTTACACTCCCCTTTAAGGCGGCTTTTAATACCGCCGGATTTTATTGATTCTTTAATTTCTGAAAAAACAGGATCAGAGTCCGAAATAAATTTTGCGATAATGCTGTCTGTATAGGCAGCGGTCGTATAAACAGCAGCTCCCAGGAGATAGCCCTTTGCCAGCATCTCCTGAGTGTAAAATGTCTGGACTTCCAAAGGATGCTCTGTTTTAAAGGTCAGAGAAGTTAAAGGAGGTATTCCGTTGATCTGAATGGGTATGCCGTGTTTTTGTGCAATATCCTTCCATCCTTTATTAATAAGTTCTCCAAAACGGACGAGGGACGCCTGGGTCTTATTTTTTTCCATTTTCTTTAATGTTGCCAAGGCGGCAACAAAACCGATCCTCTCTGTCCAAAATGCGGAACTGATAAAACTGTCCCCGGCAGACGCCATTACTTCTTTCCTGCCGATGACCGCAGAAATGGGAAATCCATTGCCTAATGCCTTGGCAAATACCGCAATGTCCGGTTCGACCCCTAAAATAAGATGGATGCCGCCCAAATTCATCTTAAACCCGGATGTCACTTCATCGAATATCAAGACAGCCCCGATCTTGGTGGCGAGTTTACGGACCCCCTCAAGAAAACCAGGCTCCGGAGCAACGGCACGTTGCGGCTCCATCATGATCACCCCGATATCTTTTCCATGTTTGGTGATGATATCCTCGAGCTCATTAAGTTTATTGTAACCAAACGGGAATATACTATCTTTTAAACCTCTCGGCACACCTAAGGGCATAAGGCCGGGAAGCAATTGCCCATCCAGATTGGAAGAGTCCCCCAAATTCGCTGAAAGATACCAGTCATGCCATCCATGATAACCGCAGAAGGCTATCTTATCTTTTTTTGAGTATGCCCTGGCGATCCTGATGGCAATGGCACAAACCTCTCCTCCGGTCCTGGCAAATCTGGCCATGCCGGCCCAGGGATGCAGCGCGATCAGCTTTTCCGCGAGCTCAACTTCTTCAGCACAGTTCAATGAGCACATCGACCCGTCACTGATGGCACGGACCACCGCGTTATTGACATCATCATCAGCATACCCCAACACGCAAGTACCGACCCCCATCTGGGCAAAATCATAATAATGGTTCCCGTCTAAGTCCCATACTTCACAGCCTTTTGCTTTTGAATAATACGAAGGCCACAGCCCCGGCAGGTACATTTCCGGCCGCTTGGAAAGAAGCTGAGTGCCACCAGGGATGATCTTCTTGGCGCGCTCATAAAGCTTGATGCCTTTTTGACAATCCATATTTATCAAACCTTTCACTTTTTTATGATCTTCCCGGTCCCTGAATTTTCAGATGCCTCAAGGATGCTTAACATCATCACATCTTCCTTAAGGGTATTGGGAAATGGTTTTCCGGTCCGGACCGCATTAAAAAAAGTGGACAGTTCCTCCACATACATATCTTCAACAATATTCAAATTATACCCCTTAGCCGCCGCTCCTTTGAGATACTTGCATTTTTGCCATTTTTTCTTTGCGGCATCATATAATTTGACGGCCTTGTCTTCCCAATTCCAGCGGATCTGGGCTTTTTCAAGATTAATGATGACGCTACGTGTCGCAAAACGCGAAACAACGTCAACTAATAATGTCCCCTGGAAACCTTTGAAATTCATGGCGATCGCGTAGGTATCATCGATATCAACTCCCATATCATGATTGCCTCCCTTGTAACCAAAAATACTTTTAGGCATACCCATCATGTCTACGATCCATGTAAGCTCATAGGGGACCATTTCCCTTCCGCCGGATGTCGATCTTTTTGAAACATAATAATCCTTAATGCTTTCCCAGGGATGCCAATCCGGAAGATATTGCCCCATATGATAAGAAAAATTACAGATCTTGCCGAATTTTCCCCCTCGGACCAGGCTTTTGATCAGCTTGATCGCCGGATGAAAACGAAAGGTGCATGATGGCATGATCCTGACATTCCTGCGCTTCGCCTCGCGGTCAAAACCAAGAAGCCCCTCTCGAAGGACACTCGCTTCCACAAAAGCGGGTTTTCGATATTTCAATGCAAGTTTGATGCAATCATTATGACTGCCCGGCGGAGTAGAAATAATATATGCCTCACGTCCGCTCAACAGATCCCCGGTCAATTTATCAACAGTCACGATGCCGTATTTTTTCCGGGCTTCAACCCTCCGGTCTTCACGAAGGTCATACCCGACAATGTCCTTGATCCCCAACGCCTGCATATTGCGTACCCGGCGTTTGCCCATAGAGCCCAATCCCAACTGTAAGACTTTCATGATAAACCTCCGCTTAATTTTTTCTTCAATACAGCCTCGATACAGTAAAAATCAACAATATCATCGACCTCATAATTCTGCCAACGTTCTATGAAAAACGGCATTGTCTTTTTTTGATAAAACGTTCTGGTCTTAAATAAATGCCGTGTTTTGGACAAATAAATGACACCATAAGGGAAATAGGCTTTGTCCAAATCCTGACGGCGAAAAACTTTCTTGAAACCAGGGCAATAAGGCACCATCCATCCGCCGATCATTTTCTTAACAATACCGGGATGTTCCATGTGGACTTCCCCGAAACTTACCAAACTATCCGCCTTGCCCTCATTATCAATTAAACGTTTGATCGCACGGTCAATATCTTCCTTGTCCCGCAGTGGAGAGGTCGGTTCAAAAAGGGCGATATAATCAAAATCTTCCCCCTGCTTTTTAAAAAAATTGACCGCATGCTCGATGGCGTCAATGGTGGAAGCTTTATCAGTGGCTAATTCTTTAGGCCTTAAAAAAGGCACCTTAGCCCCATGTTTACGGGCAATCAAGGCAATGGCGGGGCTATCCGTACTCACCACCATTCTATCAATATATTTGCTGGCCAGGACCTGCTCTATCGACCAGGCGATCAAGGGCTTACCGCACAAAGGCCGGATATTTTTGCCTGGCAACCCTTTGCTGCCGCCGCGGGCCGGGATCAATGCCAATATCTTTCTTTTCTTATACACTTTTGGTCTCCTTATTTCTTATGATCAGGCCGCTGTCCAGCCGCCGTCAACCATCAATATTTCACCCGTTACATACGAAGCCGCATCTGAAGCCAAATATAAAACAGCACAGGCGATTTCTTCCGGTTTAGCCATGCGCTGCAAAGGAACATGCTTATTGTAATTATTAGAAAATGTCTTGTCATGCCTGTCGTAGACGCCGCCCGGGCAGACTGAATTGACGCGGACATTATACCGCCCAAAATAGGTCGCCAAATACCGCGTCATATTGACAACCCCGCCTTTGATCGCAGCATAGATCATGTTCACAGGACTGATCGCTGTACCTTCGTATATCCCAAAAGTACCGCCGACGACACCATAGGTCGATCCCAAATTGATGATCGACCCGCCATTGGCTTTCATCAGCTCAGCTGCATACTTGGAAGAAAGCGCATAGGTATTCAACTGCATATCCACATTCTTGCGCCAGGAATCCACGGTAATGTCTTCGACCCTGGCTCCCCAATCAGCCGTACGCGGATAGGCGCTATTGACCCAGATATCAATACGGCCAAATTCAGAAACAAGCGAATCAATATTTGCTTTTAAATGATCGAGGTCAGTAATGTCGAATTTCCTAAAAATGACGCTCCCGCCATTAGGCAGGGATTTTTCAAGAGGGACGCCTTTGGCCTCATCAATATCAAGGGCAACAACTACCGCTCCTGCCTGGGCAAGCGCCTCAGCTATCTCCCGGCCGATAAGGCCGCAAGCCCCGCTCACAAAAGCTTTCTTCCCCTGTAATGAAAAATATTTTAAATAATCCGCCATACTTCATCACCCCTTTGTCCCTTTTTTATTATGTCTTGACCTCAAACCTCTTGAGCATTTCCTGTAATACTTCGATCTGTCCCATATCCAGCCAGGATTTCTCCGAGATCGGATAAACCCCGATCTTCTCGCCTCTACTAAGATAATCCCCGATCAAATCCGTCATATGATAAAGCCTGCCTTGAGGTATGTCCTCAAGCACGGCCTTGTCCATGACATACATCCCTGTGTTGACAAAAAAGTCATGTTCGGGTTTTTCCTGGATACTCTTTAAGGTCCCGCCATTTTCAATCTCACAAACCCCATAAGGAATGACAAAATGTTTCATGGAACTGACCAGGGTGATCTTGTTCTTATTTTCCTGATGGAACTTAAGGATATCCGCGTAATCTGCCTCGATCAAAATATCACAATTGCTTAAAAAAAATGTTTTCCTGATCTTTTTCTTTAAAAAATGCAGGCTGCCCGCCGTGCCCAACGGATGCTTTTCTTCAATATAACTGATCTTATAGGGATGGTCAAAATCGCTAAAATATGCTTTGATGATATTAGACTTATAATTGACCGAAAGATAAAAATCATTGCAGCCGCAATCCATGAACCGGCCAATGATGATCTCAATAATCGGCTTGTCCCCTATCGGCATAAGGGGCTTGGGAAGGATCTTGGTAAACGGTGCCAATCTTGATCCTTCACCTCCTGCCATGATCACTACGGGGACCTTTAATTGCTTTGTATTTTTTACTGCCTTTCCAAAAAAATCGACCCACCAAACAGCAGAGATAACTTTTTTATTCTCATCAACGACAGGCAAGCATTCCAATTGCTTCTCAACCATTAACTGCTTGACCGTTTCTTTATCAAAATCCTGCTTGAGCCTTATTGGTTTAGGGTTCATCGCATAAGAAAGATGTTTGGTCAAACTTTTACCTTTGAGCATCCATCTGCGGACATCCCCATCCGTGAGTGTGCCCAAAAGTATGCCTTGCTCATCTACTACCAGCAAAGTCTTTTCCCCCATGGCGTCCATTTGTTTGAGTGCCTGTTTGATCGTATAAGCAGGCCCTATTAAAACTCTTTTCAGTCTTTCCATCACTTTATCTCTTTCTGGCGGTCTCTATGTCAAAAAACTCTTTGGTTAACAATCCCGACCACTGACGGCGTTTTAATATGTTCACTATCCTTTCAGAAGCTCCTCCCGGACCATAAGGATTGGCCACCGCCCGCAGTTTCTTTTGAAATTTGGCAGAGTAAAGACATTTCAAGGCCCGCTTAATACCTGCTGGTGCCGGCGCACAGTCAATAACGCTCGCTGCCCGCACCCTTCCGGCCTGGCGGTCACCGATATTGACCGTTCCTATTTTAAATGAAGGAGCTTCTATGATACCGCTGGAAGAATTACCTACAACAGCATCAGTATATTTCATTGCCGAAAGATAGGCAACTTGGCCCATTGATGCAAAGACCACTGCCTTGTCTTTATGTGCCTCCACATATTTTTTAATCAGGCGATTGATCTCTTCACCCTCCATATCTGCATTAGCTTTTGTGAATATCAATCGCGTATTTTTCAGGCCGTCCAATTCCTTTAACAATATCCGGAATTGTCCTTTGGACCGCCCGGGATGCAATGTCACCGGATGAAAAGTAATCAGGAGATTTTTCTCTTTCAAAGAACAGCCCATCTTGCGCTGTAATTCCTCACGGGTCAAAAGCTTCAATTGACGGATATTATCGATCCCCAAAGCCCCTACATTAAAGACCCGTTTGGGATCTTCGCCTAACTGAATGACGCGCGAACGATACTCTTTTGTAGACGTAAAATGCAAATGGCTCATCTTGGTAATGGCATGGCGGATCGCTTCATCCATAGCGCCATATGTTGCCTCGCCGCCATGAAGATGGGCAATAGGTACCCGTGCCAGCATGGCTGATATGGACATGGCCAAGGCTTCAAACCTGTCCCCTAAAACTATAGCTATATCCGGTTTCCATTGATTGAGTATTTTTGTAAATTTTATGATCCCTGTCCCAACTGCCCGGGCCACCCCATTGGACGAATTATCCTTATGTAAAATCCTGACCAAAGCATCAATGGCGATCCCATCCCCGGTGATCTCCCGATGCGTCAGACCATGTTCTTTTTGGAGATGCATGCCGCTTACCAAAAGACGGATATCAAAAGACCCTTCTTCTTTAAGCGCACAAATAAGCGGCCGCAATAGCCCATATTCGGCACGGCTCCCCGTAAAGATACAAATACGCTTCTTCACAGCACAATCCCTTCATCCATCACAAAATCCCGTTTAGCCCGACGCCCTATGACCCTGTCCCAAAAAATCGGGCTCATGCCGTTAGCCGGACGTTTTGCTGTCAAATTCTCTGCTGTAAATAGTTCGCCTCTCTTGATATCCCGTTGAGCGACAATGCTTCGGCGGGCAATGACCATGTTCTTTTTTTCAGAAGGTGATGGAAGTTTAATGCCTGCCCCAAGCATTTTTTCTATACCACGGATCCCTTCACACATGGCTTTAAACTCATCCGGCTCAAGGGAAGCTTGATGGTCCGGCCCTTTTTGAGAACGGTCTGCGGTCAAATGTTTCTCAATGATTACTGCACCTAAAGCTGCCGCAGCCAAAGCCGCCAATATCCCTGTTGTATGATCTGAATACCCAACCCTGACATTCAAACGTTCCTTGATCGTCTCCATCGCCCGCAGGTTCACATCTTCCCAAGGGGTCGGATACTCTGTATTACAATGAAGCACGGTCAAATGCCCTTTCTTTAGGCCCGCTTTGACCATCACGTCCACGGCGAAAACAATTTCCTGTAAAGTCGACATGCCTGTTGACAAGATCACCCGTGGGGCCACAGAGGCCACTTTCCGCAAATACGGAACATTTGTTATTTCTCCGGAGGGGACCTTGAAGGTCTTCATCCCTAATTTCAGCAATAAATCAACACTGTCCTCATCAAAAGGTGTTGAAAGAAAACCGATCTTTTTTTGCCGGCAACGGGCAATGATCCTCTGATGGGCTTTTTCGTCCAGTTCCAGGCGCTTTAACATTTCCAGCTGATTTCCCCCACGCGCCTGGGTCTTCAACTGGTAGGAAGCCTTTTGCGCACAGGCAGTGGCCACCTTAGCTGCCTTGAATGTCTGAAACTTTACAGCATCTGCGCCGCACGCCTTAGCCAAATCCACCAAACGCAATGCCTGTTGCACGTCTCCATTGTGATTAACACCCGCCTCAGCAATGATATAAACTTTTTGTCCCTGCCCCATAGCCTTACCCGATATCCTTTGCAACCAGACACCCTGCTTTTACAAAAGCCTTATCCGTAATTTGCATATTTTGTACCACTACGGCCCCTGCACCTATGTGCACCTCATGCCCCACCTTCACGCCTCCGCATAAAATTGCCCCTGGGGCAATATGCGCATAATCCCCAATTTGACAATCGTGATCAATGGACGCATGTGTATTAATGATCGCATTCTCTCCAATAACAACGCCGGGATTGATGACAACTCCCGCTGCAATGAAGCTCCCGGCCCCAATGACCGCATCAGCCGCTATCACACTTGAAGGATGGCGGACGACCGGCAACATAAAACCACAGCTCTTTAGTTTTTTGCATATCTCTTTTTTTGCTTCATATTGCCCTACTGTGCCGATCCCAATAATTGCGTGCCGAACACCCGACGAGTACAATTCTTTTAATACTTCATCCCCGCCCAATACATCAACGCCAGCCACTTTGGAACCTTTAGAAATCGCCGGGTCAACAATACCTTTCACTGTAAACGCACCTTCATTTCCGATGGCATCAATAATGACCCTGGCATGGCCGCCGCCGCCGATCACAATAATGTTCTCTCTCATGCAAACACCTTTTTTATCACCGCGCATACATGATCGATGGATTCTTCTGTATTTAAAGTGGAGCTCGGCAAACAAAGGCCCCGCTCATAAAGCATTTGGGCATGATCACAACTTCCCCTCTGAAAAGCCCGGGCATACGGGAACGTATGTAACGGCTTAAATATCCCTCGGCAAGGAATTTCAAATTGCTTTAAATGTTCCTGTACCTGCAGGAGCTGGGCAGCATTCTTTAAAAGGACCGCCGTAAACCACCATGACGGCTCAACATCGGGATAGGATTTTTGCAGGACACACCATCCGCTTTTTCCCAATTGAGTTTCATAAATTTGATGAAAAGCTTTCTTTAAAGCCATGAACCCGTTAAAGCGGCTTAACTGCGCCATGCCCAAAGCCGCGTTCAAATTCGGCATACGGTAATTGAAACCTACTTCCTGATGGCCCTGCCTATCTTGACGGGGATTGGCCTGATTGATCAAATAAACTACCCTATCAAGAACAGCGGATGAACGGGCAACCATCATGCCGCCGCTGCCTGTTGTCATCAATTTATTCCCATTAAAACTGTAACATCCGATATCCCCTAACGTGCCCAAATGGCGGCCGGAGATCAGGGTGCCTAATGACTCTGTCGCGTCTTCCACCACAAAAATACCTTTTGAGCCGGCAATGGATGTGATCGCCTGCATATCGCAGGCATTGCCGTAAAGATGAACAGGTATAACTGCTTTTGTCTTAGGTGTGATCGCGGCCTTAAAAGCATCCACCGATAAACACCATGTGTCCCGGTCAACATCAACGATCACCGGAGTGGCTTTGACATACAGCACGGCATGCAGGGTGGCGGCAAAGGTGGCTGAAGGCAGGATGACCTCATCACCTTCTTTAATACCAAGCACATGCAAGGCCATATGAAGTGCTGCGGTCCCGCTCTGAACGGCAACTGCGCGTTCTACACCGACGAGCTTTGAAAACCGGCACTCAAATTCATTGACCAAAGGCCCAAAGGTGGACACATAGCCCCTGTCAATGGCAGCGCAAATCTGCTCCTTTTCGATACTTCCAATATCAGGAGCATCCAAATGAACAGTTTTTTTCATGTTAGACATTTTTATATTGAGCGGCATCGCTGTCAGCAAAAACCCCTTCTTCGATCA
>JABDFL010000011.1 GCA_013286575.1 Candidatus Omnitrophota bacterium | reverse complement strand
AAAGGGCTGCAAGCTAATAATGGCGGCCATATGGAATTGACCCGCCTTAAAATATCTTTAATGTACGTGCGGTCCATTAAAACTTTCCGATTGCTGTTCATGAGCCTTTTAAGCATGGGGGTATGCCTGGTGCTTTTATTGGCAGGCCTTGTTCTTTTTTATCTTTCATTGTTTCTCTATGCCCCGTGGAGCATGGAGACTAAAATGCTGGTAGGATTATTGAGTTCAGCCGCCTATTTGCTGGCGAGTCTCGCCTTATTTTCCCAAATCTTTGCATCTGAGAAATGGCTGGAGATTTTTCATGCCAAGAACATCATGGCCCACCTCAACCAGGAGGCTTCCCCTATCCCCAAAGAAAATGAAGAGGCCGCCCCCCGATAGAGGTGAACATGATCAGCCGGATAGAAGTTTCTTTGAGACGCCTTAAGCGCATCTTCAGCCGCAGCGAATGGGCAATACGTTTACTACGGCTGTCGAAATTGAAACAACCCGCCTCTGAACCCGGTCTGGTGATGGTCCAGATTGACGGGTTGTCCATGACTCAATTTAACCGGGCCCTGCAAAAAGGAAACCTGCCTTTTTTACAAAAATTGTTGTCTAAAGAACGCTACATGCTGCGTTCGTTTTATTCCGGCCTGCCTTCCAATACACCTGCTGTACAGGCAGAGTTGTTCTATGGGGTCAAAGGCTGTGTCCCTGCTTTTTGTTTTCTCGACCGTCAAAGCGGCCGTCCTGTCAAAATGCTGGACATGGCGTTTGTTGAAGAATTTGAAAAACGTTTGAAAGCTAAAGGGCCTGGCCTATTGGAAGGGGGAAGTTCATATTCCGACATTTTTACCGGTTCGGCCAAAGAGTCCCATTGCTGTTGGTCACACATGGGCTGGGAAGGGATTTTATGGGCGGTAAATCCTCTGGTTTTTCCTTTTTTGGCCATATTATACATCGATATTTTTGTCCGCACGCTGGTTTTAGTCTTTATAGAATTCTTTCTCGCTGTTTTTGAATGCATGCGTGGGACGCTAAAAGGAAGATTGTTTTTCAAAGAACTGGAACTGGTATGGCAGCGTTCGTTGGTTTGTGTTTTTTTGCGGGAGTTTATAACAGCCGGTGTCTGTATAGATATTATGCGCGCAGTACCGGTGGTTCATTTGAATTTTTTAGGATATGATGAGCAGGCCCATGGCCGGGGGCCTTCCTCGGCCTTCGCCCATTGGTCCTTGCGCGGCATTGATGATGCGATTAAACGTATTTATAATGTCATCAAAGAATCCCCGTACCGTCATTATGATTTATGGGTCTATTCAGATCATGGACAGGCCAAAACAACGCCTTATTTTGTAAAATACGGCCGTACTATTGAAGAAGCGGTGCAGGAAATCTTCGGCGTCGAATCCGCGCAAGCAGGGTATTCTCTCCGGGCCCACCGCGAAGTCACCCAAAGCAGGGCTTCTCTCCTGAATCAGAAAAGAAATAAATCGTTCTTTAGTGGTCAAGGGCCCCCAACAGTTGGCATTACGCAGCCTTCAGTCCTCGTGACAGCCATGGGACCGCTGGGACATATATATGTGAATAAGGCTTTAAGCCCGGCTGACATCCATTTTTACGCTAAAAAATTAGTTTCACAAATTAAAATCCCGCTGGTCTTGACCAAGGAGGGGGCCAGGATTCTTGCCTGGACTTCAAAGGGGTGTTTTATTTTTCCGGATGAAGCACAGAAAGTATTTGGCCAGGAACACCGTTTTTTGGAAGAAATTAAAGAAGATTTGATGAGGGTGTGTCTCCATCCGGATGCAGGGGAATTTATTATAGCCGGGTGGTGTGTGGGCGAGCAAGCCATCAGTTTTCCGCTGGAATACGGGGCCCATGCCTCGATGGGGCCCGAAGAGACACACGCATTTACACTTCTTCCCATGGATGCCCCGGTAGAAATTGAAAACAACAAAGATTATATGCGTCCCTTGGATTTACGGCATACGGCACAACGTTTTTTAAATAAAGAACCTTTGGGGCCGGTATCTGCGCCTGTCCGGGATGTTTCTTCAAAAAAATTGACTTTGATGAGCTACAATGTTCACGGATGTGCCGGCATGGATGGTTATATTTCAACCGAGCGGATTGCCCGGGTAGTTGCACGGTTTAATCCCGATATCATTGCTTTGCAGGAGCTGGATGTCGGACGTTTACGTTCGGGGAGGATCGACCAGGCGGAGATGATTGCCAGGAAATTAGAAATGAAGTTCTATTTCCATCCGGCTTTTCGCTGGAAGGATGAACAATACGGCAATGCTATTTTAAGCCGGTATCCGATGGCTTTGATCAAATCAGGTTCTTTGCCGGTATTGGCAAATAAAAGACGGCCGCATGAACCGCGGGGCGTTATGTGGGTATCTGTGGAGTTTGCGGGGAAAAAAATCCAGGTTTTTAATACTCATTTAAGTATTTGGCCGCAGGAAAGAACGCTTCAGGCTGATGCATTATTAAGCGAAGAATGGCTGCAACATCCTGACTGCCAAGGCCCTGTTATTCTCTGTGGAGATTTTAATTCTCTTCCCCGCTCGACAGTGTACCGAAAAATCTGCCACGAGCTTTATGATAGCCAGACTTCCTTGGCTGGCCATCATCCCCGCAGAACGTGGTCTGGGCAGTATCCCGTAGGCCGTATTGATTACGTTTTTGTCAATGCCCAATTTCAGGTCTACTCCATTACAGTTCCGCGCACGGATTTGGAGAAAATCGCTTCAGATCATCTGCCTTTGATCGCGGAATTAGAGTGCCTTCCCAGAGAATAGGTAGTATAATTTCCCCATGCCCAAAGCCCCCAAAACTCCACCCCCAAAAGAAAAAAACTGCCTCGGTTGCGGCAGGCGGCCGCGATGGAGCGAGAAATCAAAGTACTGCCGGGAGTGTTCCAAAGTATACCGGCGCATGCGCAATAAAGGATATCCGCCAGAGGCTGTCCAAGGTATCTGGGATTATATCTACAAGTATGATTTTATCTGCAATTATACACAAATGAAGCTGGATCTGGACAACCCCAAAAGCTTCCGTTATCTGGTTTTTGATCACTACATTCCCGGTGATCCTCATAAGATCGTTCTTACTTCAGCACTTATCAATACGATGAAAACCGACCTTCTGGAAGACGAGTTCAAGGATGCTGTCTGCCAGTTAGCCGACCATTTCAGGCTGGGCAAACCGGTCAATATTGAGGATCCTGTGCATTGGTATCGCCTGCATCCCCCAGAGAAGTAATTATTGAAATCCTCTCCAAGGGCCGGCCCGGCGTCTTTTATCTGATTTGGTAATCCACCAATTTTCCCTTCTCCGTTAGGTCTTCTTCGTGTATAATCTTTAATCTTTTGGTCCTAATTCTGGCGGGACGTAGCGCAGTTGGATTAGCGCACTTGTATGGGGTACAAGAGGTCGTGGGTTCAAGCCCCACCGTCCCGACCATTTTTTCAGGTATTTTTTATGAATAATCCTCATGATGAACGCCGTAAACATTTGCGCATTTACCGTAATTTCATTATGTCATATCATGAAAAAGGTAAATCAGCGGATAAGCATGATATTTCCCAGGTGAACAATGTCAGCAAAGGGGGATTAAATTTCTCCTCAACGCAGGCCTTGGCCGAAGGCACTGTTTTAGCCATCGAACTAAAAACACCTTTTCTGGCCGATACCATTCATTTGGAAGGGGTTGTTCTGCAGTCCATGGAAAAGATCCCGGAAATGATCTATGTAGTCCGCCTGCAATTTAAAGAAATTTCACAGGAAGTATTGACGGTGCTGGAAAAAATCGAAACTTACAGCAAGACTCAGGAAGAATAAATTAGAGGGCTTTGTTATGGATTGTCTTAATATCGGTTTGGTCGGTTACGGGGTGGTGGGCCAGGGGGTGGTCAAGGCCCTTAAAAGCCGCAGGAAATTCCTGCGTGAAAAATATGAAACGGATTTTGTCATCAAGACCATCTGTGACCGCAGCCTGTCCAAGAAACCGAGTCCCGGCTTAGACCACACACTCCTGACCGGTGATTACCATGCCATTCTCAAAGACCCTGACATCCACGTCGTCGTCGAATTGATCGGCGGTTTATCACCGGCCAAAGAGATAGTCATGGGAGCGCTTAAGGCCAAAAAACATGTAGTTACCGCCAACAAGGCCCTGATTGCCGAATGCGGTCTGGAATTGTTTAAAGAAGCCGATGCCCAGGGCCGCAGCATTCTTTTCGAATCATCAGTGGGGGCAGGCATTCCCATTATCCGTACCATCACCGAAGGCATGGCCGGCAATAAATTCAACGGTGTTTACGGCATCATCAACGGCACCTGCAATTATATCCTGACAGCGATGTCCAAGAATAAATTGACCTTTGCCCAGGCGCTCAAGGAAGCCCAGGAAAAAGGCTACGCGGAAAGCAATCCCACGCTTGATATCAGCGGTATGGATGCGGCCTATAAATTGGCTATTTTGGTATTTGTCACAATGGGTAAATTTGTCAACGTCAAAGATATTTATGTCGAGGGGATCAATCATATCTCCCATGATGACATTGAATTTGCCGAGAGCCTGGATTTAAGCATTTGTCTTTTAGCCATTGCCAAGAAGACCGGCAATAAATTGGATGTGCGCGTGCATCCCACCATGATCCCCAAGGACCATGGCCTGGCAACCGTCAACGGTGTGGACAATGCTATTTTCCTGGATTCTGACCCTTTGGGGGATGTGTATATTGAAGGCCATGGCGCAGGGCAGATGACCGCGGCCATGGGTGTTGTTGCTGATCTTATTAATTTAGGCATCCGTGTCGATGCTCCGGCAGTCATTTGGGCTTTTAATCCTGCGGATGAGGTCGAGAACATCACCTTACGTAAAATAGAAGAGGTGGATACCAGATTTTATATCCGTTTCATGGTCATTGACAAACCTGGGGTTTTGGCCTCGATCACGACTGTATTGGGTCAGCATAATATTTCCATTGCGTCGGTCAGCCAAAAGCAGGAGAACAAAGGCTCCACAGTTCCGGTTGTCATCTTGACCCATCAAGCCAATGAGCTTCAGGTCAAGCAGGCATTGGAAGAGATCAACAAGCTTGCCGTTGTCAAAGGCAAACCCGTGGCTATACGCATGGAGAAATTATAATGCGTTGGACCGGCTTAATTAATCATTACCGTGAATATTTACCGGTTTCTGAAAAGACGCCGGTGATTACTTTATACGAGGGTAATACGCCGCTCATTCCGGCGGAGTTTTTAAACAAGATCACAGGCCTTCAGGTTTTTTTAAAGTATGAAGGGTTGAATCCGACAGGTTCATTTAAAGACCGCGGCATGACCATGGCCATCTCTAAAGCCCGTGAAAAAGGGGCGGAGATTGTCATGTGCGCATCAACCGGCAATACATCAGCCTCAGCGGCAGCTTACGCCGCCCGTGCGGGGATCAAATGTGTGGTGCTTATTCCTTACGGCAATATTGCCATGGGTAAATTGGCCCAGG
This sequence comes from Candidatus Omnitrophota bacterium, assembly GCA_013286575.1. Classification (GTDB taxonomy): domain Bacteria; phylum Omnitrophota; class Gorgyraeia; order Zapsychrales; family Fredricksoniimonadaceae; genus JABDGZ01. The sequence goes on along the minus strand of JABDFL010000011.1, from coordinate 26,816 downwards.
CGATGATCCATCAAGCCCAGGTGATTGCCATTGAAGGTAATTTTGATGAAGCCCTTGAGCTGGTCAAAGGGATCGCGGCCCAATATCCTGTGGAATTGGTCAATTCTTTAAACCCGTTTCGCATTGAAGGGCAGAAAACAGCGGCTTTTGAAATTGTTGATTTTTTAGGGGAAGCGCCGGAATTTCACGCCATTCCCGTCGGAAACGCCGGTAATATAACAGCGTATTGGAAGGGATATAAAGAATACCGCTCAGCCGGCAAATCAAAGGCCTTGCCCAGGATGCTGGGTTTTCAGGCAGCGGGTTCAGCGCCGATCGTGCATAACCGTGTGATTGAAAACCCTGAGACCATTGCCACGGCCATCCGTATCGGGAACCCAGCCAGCTGGAAATCCGCGGTGGAAGCCCGTGACCAATCCAGCGGTTTGATTGATTCAGTCACGGATGAAGAAATATTGTCAGCGTATCATCAATTAGCGGCCTTTTCAGGGGTCTTTGTGGAACCGGCGTCTGCAGCGTCGGTGGCAGGGATCATCAAACTTTCAAAGGCGGGATATTTTAAAACTCACCAGGGCGAACGCCTGGTATGCACAGTCACAGGTCACGGCCTTAAAGACCCTAAAACCGCGATGAAGGATTTGAATGAACCAGAGGTCCTTAAGGCAGACAAAAAAGATATTTTGAAGCTGATCGGTTTATGAAAAAAAAAGTGCTTGTCACTTGCGGGGCTACATGGGCCCCTATTGATGATGTGCGTGTCATCAGCAATGTTTCCAGCGGGGAAATGGGGCATTTAATAGCCCGGGCTTTTAACCAAAAGAATGCGCAAGTCACCATTATTGAAGGCCCGGTGACACACGCTCTGGCAGATAAAAAAATAAAGGTCATTAAATACCGTTTTTTTGATGAATTGGCCCGTGCCTTAAGCCAGGAGCTTCTTAAAAAATACGATATTATCATTCATGCCGCAGCAGTATCGGATTTTAAAGTTTTAGGGGCAGCTAAAAACAAAATATCATCTGATAAAGTTTTGACCTTAAATTTAGCCCCGACTAAGAAACTTATAAATGACATTAAGCGTCTAAGTCCGAAGAGTTTTTTAGTAGGATTTAAATTAGAATCAAATCTAAACGCCGGGAACATTTTAAAAACAGTCGGATCATTATTTACGTCGGCAGGCTGTGATTTGGTAGTAGCTAATACCTTGAAAGGTGGCTATAAGGGTTTCATTGTTAACGCAGATGGAAAAATTCTGGCTAAAGCAGCCGATAAACAGTCTCTTGCTAAAAACTTAGTTAAATTCGTATCATTGGGTGGCTCGGAGTTGGTGTTAAGGGGCGGACGGTGACGGTTCTCAGGGCTAGTTACAGGGAAACCACTGTACTATAAGGCTGTGACGTAGGCGTTTCAATCAGGAGCACCTTAATACCAAATCCGAGACAGGCCCCAATGATTTGATCAATAATATGACGAAATACATTATTTTAGTCCCAGACGGCCTGGCTGATGAGCCTTTAAAAGAATTGGACGGAAAGACCCCTATGGAGGCGGCCAAAACGCCCAACATGGATTATCTGGTGCAGCATGGATTTTCTGCCCTGGTGCAGACCATCCCCGATGGCATGCCGCCGGGTTCTGACGTCGGAAACCTGGCTTTAATGGGTTACGACCCTAAAAAGAACCTTTCGGGAAGGGCTTCTTTGGAAGCGGCCAATTTAGGCATCAAGATCAAGGATGATGAAGTGGTATTCCGTTGCAATCTGGTCACTGTTAAAGACGGCATCATGGTTGATTACAGTGCCGGGCATATATCTACGGATGAAGCCAGGAATTTGATAAAAGATCTGGAGCGTTCGATGGATTGGCCGGACCTGAGTTTTTATCCGGGTAACAGCTATCGCCATTTAATGGTCATGAAAACCATTAATGTTTCCGGCATGCTGGGCCTTAAAACAACGCCGCCGCATAACATTATTGATCAGCCGGTAAAATCATATTTGCCGGCAGGGCCGCAGAGCGATCATTTGTTAAAGATCATGGAAAGGTCTAAAGAGATTTTAGGCAGCCACCAGATCAATAAAATGCGTGAGGATTCAGGCGAAAATCCGGCCAATATGGTTTGGTTGTGGGGGCAGGGAGCATCTCCCAATCTGCCCTCATTTAAAGACACCTATGGATTAAGCGGGGCAGTGATTTCAGCAGTGGATTTAGTCAACGGCATAGGCCGTTTAGCTGGTTTAGATGTCATTAGTGTCCCGGGAGCCAATGGTTACTACGATACCAATTATAAAGGCAAAGCCGAATATGCGTTGAATGCCTTAAAAAAACATGATTTTGTATACGTCCATGTGGAAGCCACCGACGAAGCCGGCCATAACGGTGATTGGAAGGCAAAGCTCGAGTGCTGTGAGAAATTTGACCAGGACGTTGTCGGCACTATTTTGAAATCTTTTAAAAAACCTGAGGGCGTCAGGATACTGATTTCTCCTGACCATCCCACACCCGTGGCCAAACGCGCCCACGACCGCTCACCGGTGCCTTTTGTGATGTGGGGAGAAAGCATTGGATCCAATGGCGTCAAAAGTTATTCTGAAAAAGCAGCATCAAAAGAAGGCCTAAAATTTAAAAGTGGCCAAGAGATGGTCCAATTTTTTTTAAAATAGTGCGTATCGTGTCATTGCGAGGAGCGCAGTTAGCACAACCCGAAGGGCGACGAAGCAATCTTTTAACAGAAGGAGTTTACAATAGATGGAAAAAGAGATCATTGTACAAAAATTCGGCGGCTCCTCAGTGGCTAATATCGACCGCATCAAAAATGTGGCCCAGCGCGTGGTCGCTTATAAAAACAAACACACCGACATCGCGGTGGTTGTTTCAGCGCTTGGGGACACCACCGATGAGCTGGAAGCATTGGCCTTAGGCTTAAGCAAGACCCCGCCTGAGCGTGAAATGGACATGCTTTTATCCACCGGCGAGCAAATTTCCTGCGCGCTTTTGGCCATTGCCATCAAGGAATTGGGCTATGATGCCATTTCATTTACCGGAAGCCAGGTAGGCATTAAAACCGACAAGACCCATACCAAGGCGCGTATTATGACCATAGACGGCAAACGCATCAACAGGGCTTTTAAAGAAAATAAAATCGTCATCGTGGCGGGTTATCAGGGGGTCACTGCCAATGATGAGATCACGACCTTAGGCCGCGGCGGATCTGATTTGACAGCCGTGGCATTGGCCCAGGCGCTAAAAGCAAAAGTATGTGAAATTTATACGGATGTCGACGGCATCTATACGACAGATCCGCGCATCGTTAAAGAAGCCCGTAAAATAAAGACCATCACTTTTGAAGAAATGCTGGAAATGGCCTCTTTAGGCGCCCAGGTGATGCAGGCGCGTTCCATCGAGGTCGCCAAACGTTTTAATATACCGTTACATGTTCGTTCAAGCTTCTCCAAGGAGGAAGGGACCATGATCACTAAAGAGAATGAAAAATTAGAAGAAATCGCAGTGCGCGGCATTACCTGCAATAAAAACGAAGCCAAAATCACCATTTGTTCCGTACCGGACAAGCCGGGCATTGCGGCCAAAATTTTTGAAGAAATTTCCAAGCAGGGCATTAATGTGGATACGATCGTCCAGAATGTGCCGCATGATAAATTGTCCGATATTTCATTCACGGTGCCTAAAGGTGATTTCAATAAAGCCATCAAGGCCACAACAGCCATCGGAAATAGGATCAAGGCTGGTGAGATCCTGGAAGACAGGAATATCGCAAGGGTGTCCCTGGTCGGTTCCGGCATGCGTTCCCACAGCGGTATTGCAGCCAAAATGTTTTCAACCCTGGCGGACAATCATATCAATATCGAAATGATTTCCACCTCTGAGATCTCTGTTTCTTGTATCATTGCCCAGGATTCAGCGGATAAAGCCGTAAGATCATTACACAAGGCATTCAAATTGGAACAACCTTAATATGAATAAAATAATAATCTACGACACGACCCTCAGGGACGGCTCTCAGACCGAAGGGGTCTCGTATACCGTCAATGATAAGGTCAAGATCACCCATAAGCTCGATGAGCTGGGTGTTCATTATATTGAAGGCGGCTGGCCCGGGTCCAATCCCAAGGACAAAGAATTTTTCGAGATGATGAAGGCCCAAAAACTCCAGAATTCCAAATTAGCGGCATTTGGTTCCACCCGCCGGGCCAATATCAAGCCTGAAGATGACGCTAATCTCAAGGAATTGATAGCCAGCCAAACACCGACGGTGACCATTTTCGGCAAAAGCTGGGACCTTCATGTCACTGATGTGATCAGAACGACCCTGGAAGAGAATTTAAAGATGATCCGGGAATCCGTGGCTTTTTTAAAGAAGAATAAACGGGAAGTCTTTTATGATGCCGAGCATTTTTTTGACGGCTATAAAAACAATCCCAAATACGCTTTAAACTCCATCTTGGCGGCCCAGGCAGGCGGTGCTGACTGCATCATCTTATGTGATACCAACGGCGGCACCTTGCCTGAAGAAGTTGTCAAGATCGTCAAAGACGTTAAAAAGAAGATCAAAAAGCCTTTGGGCATCCATACCCACAATGACCAAGGCTTAGCGGTGGCCAATTCCCTGGTTGCCGTCAATGCCGGCTGCACACAAGTGCAGGGGACTTTTAACGGCATGGGTGAGCGCTGCGGCAATGCGGATTTGTGCACGATCATGTGCATCTTATATGCAAAAATGAAGAAAAAATCCATCCCCGATAACAAGATCAAAATGCTGATGGATGCTTCCTATTACATCAGCGATGTCAGCAATTACACCCTGGCCAATAACCAACCCTTTATCGGGCATTCGGCTTTTGCGCATAAGGGCGGTGTCCATATAGATGCCATGCTTAAAAACCCATTGGCTTACGAGCATATCGAACCGGAAATCGTGGGCAATCACCGCCGCCTGTTGACTTCCGAGCTGGCCGGCAAAATGCCCATCATCCTTAAAGCGCAAAAATTAAATATCCATCTGGATAAAAATTCCCCTGAAGCCCGTGAGATCATGAAGGAGCTGCAGGAAAAAGAACATCAGGGCTATCAATTCGAAGGGGCAGATGCTTCTTTTGAATTGTTCATGAAGCGCCGTTTGAAAATGTATCAGCCTTTTTATCAGCTGGAAGGTTTTAAAGTATTCACCGAACGAAAACCCGACGGATCTGTTTTGGCAGGGGCCACCGTAAGGCTTAAAGTCGACGGCCATGATGAGATGGCAACGATTGAAGGCCATGGGCCTGTGGAAGTCCTGGACCGTGCCTTGCGCACAGCCTTAAAGAAATTCTATCCGGGGGTCGCGGACATGCATTTGTCTGATTATAAGGTCCGTGTGCTGGATACTAAGGAAGGTACCGGGGCCAAAGTACGCGTATTAATCGAGTCCCAGGACCAGCATGACAGCTGGACAACGGTCGGGGTCCATGAAAACGTGATCGAGGCCAGCTGGGAAGCACTCGTTGATAGCATTGAATACAAATTGTTGAAGGATAAAAAATAAATTGTGGAACTATCTTCAAAATATAATCCTAAAGAAACACAGGACAAATGGCTCAAGTTTTGGAAAGACAATAATGTCTTTCATGCTAAAACTGACTTAACTAAAAAGCCGTTTACCATTGTCATCCCGCCGCCCAACGTGACAGGTATCCTGCACATGGGCCATGCTCTGAATAACACCTTACAGGACATCATGGTGCGTTACAAACGCATGAACGGCTTTGAGGCCCTTTGGATGCCTGGCACGGACCATGCAGGCATTGCCACCCAGAATGTGGTGGAGAAACAATTGGCCAAGGAGGGCAAGACCCGCCAGGATTTGGGCCGTGACGAATTTCTCAAACGCCTCTGGACTTGGAAACAGGAATACGGCGACACCATTATCAGCCAATTGGAAAAATTAGGTTCTTCCTGTGACTGGGAACGCACCCGCTTTACCATGGACGATGAATATAGTGAAGCCGTCAAAGAGGCCTTCATCCATCTGCACAAGAAAGGCCTGATTTACCGCGGAGAACGCATCATCAACTGGTGCCCGCGCTGCCAGACAGCCCTTTCAGATGAAGAGGCCGAGCATAAAGAGAAAAGCGGCAAGCTTTATCATTTGAAATATCCTCTCAAAGATGACCCTGATCAGCATGTCGTAGTAGCGACAACCCGCCCTGAAACTATGTTGGGTGACACAGCTGTTGCCGTTAACCCCAAAGATGGACGATACACGAAATTAATCGGTAAAACCTTGGTCCTTCCTTTAATGGACCGTGAAATCAAAATTATCAAGGATGATTTAGTGGCCGCAGAATTCGGTACAGGTGCCGTCAAGGTGACCCCGGCGCATGATCCCAATGACTTTATGATGGGCCAGCGTCATCATCTGCCTGTGATCAATGTGATGAATCCGGATGCCACTATCAATGAGCAGGGCGGCAAATATAAGGGCCTGGATCGTTTCACGGCCCGTAAACAGATTTTAGCTGATTTAGAAGCCTTGGGATTGCTTGAAAAAATCGAAGATCACAAAAACTCCGTCGGCCACTGCTACCGCTGCGATACAGTGGTGGAGCCCTATTTGTCCAAGCAATGGTTTGTCTCCATGAAACCATTGGCCAAGCCGGCCTCGCAAGCGGTGCAAAAAGGAGAGATCAGGATCCACCCAATGCATTGGTCCAAGGTCTACACCAATTGGATGCAAGACATTCACGATTGGTGTATTTCCCGTCAGATTTGGTGGGGCCACCGCATTCCTGTATGGTATGACAAAGAGGGGAATCATTTTGTTGCAAAATCTGAACAGGAAGCCAAGGCCCAGGCGCAAGCCAAACACGGCAAGCCTGTTGAGTTAAAACAGGATGAGGACGTCCTTGATACCTGGTTTTCATCCTGGCTTTGGCCCTTTGCCACGCTTGGCTGGCCCAAACAAAACAATGATTTAAAATACTTTTATCCCACCAATACCTTGATGACAGCCTCTGAAATCCTGTTTTTCTGGGTAGCGCGCATGATCATGGCAGGTTATGAATTCATGGGGGAGAAGCCTTTTTCCGATGTGCTGATCCATGGGACAGTGCGTGATGCCAAGGGCCGCAAGATGTCCAAATCCTTAGGCAATGCCATTGATCCCCTGGAAATCATAGATGAATACGGCGCCGATGCCCTGCGCTTTAGCCTCATCATCAACTCAGGCCAGGATATTTTCATCTCCAAAGAAAAATTCGAGATCGGCCGCAACTTCGCCAACAAAATCTGGAACGCCTCCCGCCTGGTTTTCATGAATTGTGAATATGGTGTCAAAAGGCTTGATCCGCACTCTCTGGGGTCTCATGAGGGGGGTGTCATTGCGAGCGTAGCGAAGCAATCTTTTTCCGATGACCTGGATATCAACAATCTCGACCTTCCTTCCCGCTGGATCATTGCCCGGTTTTATGAAACCATGGAAAAAGTCAGCCGCGCCATTGAAGAATTCCGTTATTCCGAAGCTGAGATCCTGATCCAGGATTTCTTTTGGGGCAGCTATTGCGACTGGTACTTGGAATTGATTAAAACTAAACTCAATGATCCCAACATTCAGAAAACCGCCCTTTTTGTCCTAAAAAATTCTTTGAAAATGATGCATCCTTTCATCCCGTTTGTAACGGAAGAGATTTATAGCAAAATGAACACAAAGGACCAATGCCTTTCATTGGCTGCATGGCCTGAAAAAGAGGGAACTTTAATCGATCAGGAAGCATCTAAGCAAATGCAGGCTATTATCGATGTGATTTCCACGATTCGTAAAATACGCATCCAATGGGACATAAAGCCCAATCAGGAAGTCATGGTGGAAATAATCCCTGATAACGAAGTACAGGCAGGATTATTCAAGATCAATAGCGCCTATATTACGCATTTGGCCAAGGTAGCATTAAGTATTTCTTCTGAATTCTCGACATCCAAAGATGCGGTTTTTGACCTGGTTGGTACAGTCAAGATCTGCATGCCATTAAAAGGCATCATTGATCTTGAGGTGGAAAAGAAACGGAAAAGGGAAGAAATAGCCCAAAAACAAAAATCCATCGATGGCTTACAATCGCGTTTAAGTAATGAGGCTTTTGTCAGCAAGGCGCCGGAAGAAATCATTACCAAAGAAAAAGAACGTCTCAGCACTTTGACCAAGGAAGTCAACGAGCTTAAAAATGTTTTATCTAATTTGTCATGAAACCAGAATATGTCAAAACCATCATTCAACTGGCCCTTGCCGAAGACATCGGCGAAGGGGACATTACGACTGATAATTTGGTCCCTTCAAATTCACGCAGCAAGGCACGCCTGATCTCAAAATCCGACGGGATCATCTGCGGCGTTAATCTCGCCCGTGAAGTTTTTAAGGCCCTCAATTCTAAAATCATATTTCGCCCTTTGATCAAAGACGGCCAAGCGGTTCACAAGGGCAGCATCATTGCGGAAATTTCCGGCCCCACCAGGGCCTTGCTCTCAGGGGAACGGGTGGCCCTTAATCTGCTGTCTTTTTTATCAGGCATTGCCACTCAAACCCGCTTATTTGTTAAGAAAATTAAACCGTATAAAGCCGCTATTATGGACACCCGCAAGACCACCCCTTTATTGCGCCAGCTGCAGCGTTATGCCGTCCGGACAGGGGGAGGCGTCAATCACCGCTTTAATCTTAATGACATGGCCCTGGTCAAAGATAATCATCGCGTTGCCTGCGGTGCGCGCCACATGAACGAGGCCATCAGCACTTTAAGAAAAAGGACCAAGGAAAAAATCGAAGTTGAAGTCGATGATCTCAACCAATTAAAAGAAATTCTGGATTCCAAGGTGGACATTATTTTATTGGACAACATGACGCCCAAACAAGTGGCGCAGGCAGTTTATTTACGTCAAAAAGCCAAATCCCGTGTTTTGCTGGAAGCTTCCGGAGGCATTACCATAAAAAATATCAGGCAATACGCGGCCGCCGGAGTTGACCGTATTTCAGTCGGGGCCCTGACCCATTCGCATCGGGCATTGGATATTTCCATGGAGTTTATACAGACCTCAACTTTCCCAGTCATTCCCGTCATTCCCGCGAAAGCGGGAATCCATTTTTTATTTTTATTTTTTACATTGCTGTTCATCAGCCCCCTATGGGCCCAGGACCAGGATGATATCAACCAGGCGAATATTTCTTCAGGGGCCATTTTTGATGATAGGGCCCTTTTGGAAGGCTATACTCAAAAATACGCCAATGAACCCATGGACATTTTGTTGGCCATGATCGCGGATGATTCTCTGGGGGAATATAAATGCACAGCCGCGGTGCGGGTCTTTAAAGAAAAATATGCTGATGAGGTTTTGAGCAATGAAAAATCCAATATCCTTAGGATCTTGATCCGGCGGCTTAACCGCAGTGATTCTCCCTTTGTCCAGGTTGAGATCATGCATACCCTGGTCGTTTTAGACCGTTACGATTATTTTGAAAGCATGGTCCCCATATTGATCCAAAAAATGGACCATTATAATCCGGTGGTCAGCACCATGGCTTATGATGATCTTTTAGAGATCACTAAAGACAGCCTTTATCCCAGAGAGGCCAGGATTGTTTTTGAGACCCTGCGTAAGATCTTTTTCCTGTCCCGCAACCGCCTGCAGAACATCACAACCCCGGATTTGAAACTACAGCAAAAACTGGATCTTATGCGCTGGTCCATCCGGATTTTAGGCACCCAGGAACTCAAACGCCTGCCTTCCGAAGTCATTAATCTGCTATAACTTATGAAAAATATCCGATTATTAAAATTTTTCTTGAGGCGGTCATCTTGACAAAGCCTTTATTATAGTATATACTTCCAATGTTCGATAAATAGTAATGGATTTCTGGCAAGGATGTCAGAAAAACAATCTTGGACAATGGTGCCCAATGACTCGAAATCAGAGACATTGGGTTTTTTATTTAAGTAATTACGCACACAGAAGCGCGTAAATATATTGGACGCTGCAGCCCAATAATTTTTCCCGGCCAGGGAAGATTATTGGGTTTTTTATTTGAGGCTGCTTATGTTTACTAAACTTATCGCCCGCTTGATCCTGACAGTTTTTTTATTTACCTCCGTAGGTCCGCTTCCTGATGCCTCTGCCCAAAGCATTATTGATTTGCCTGCCCCCGGACACATGGTTGATTTCAGCCCTAAATTCAACAAGGCAACCCTTAAAGGGATTATTTTTCATCCTGAAAATCCGTTTAAATTTGATTTTATTCTGGATGAAGGGGATGCTCATTTAAACAAAGGGCAGGCAAAGGCACAAAGCCAAAAGATAGCCGCTTATTTCCTGGCATCATTGACCACCCCTGAAAAAGAGATCTGGGTCAATTTATCCCCATTTGAAAAAAACAGGATCGTTCCGGAATTTTTTGGGAAAACGCTGATGGGGCAAAATTTGCTGGCCCAGGATTATATGCTCAAGCAGATCATGGCCACGGCCCTTTATCCTGAGCGCCAACTGGGCCGTGAATTCTGGCAAAAAATTTACAAGCAAGCGTTGATAAAATTCGGCACCACCAATATCCCATTTAACACTTTTAATAAGGTATGGATCGTTCCTGACAAGGCAGTGGTGTATGAAAATACAAAAATGAATGCGGTTTTTGTGGCAGACAGTTCTTTGAAGGTAATGCTGGAAAAAGATTATTTGGCCGCAAATAAAAATAAATTTCGTTTTAATACAGCTGCGGTCACAGAAACCGGCACAGGCACTTTGTCTGCGGCCGTAATAAAAGAACTGGTGATCCCTGCCCTGGAAAAAGAAGTCAATGAGGGAAAGAATTTTGCGCCCTTGCGCCAGGTGTACAATTCCCTGATCTTGGCCAAATGGTACAAAGACCATTTAAGAAATAACATTATTGCCAAAGGATACATTGACCGCAATAAGATCAAGGGCATTGACAGCCGTGATAAACAACGGGTCTCTGAAATTTACGATCAATACTTAAGGGCCTACAAAAAAGGCGTTTTTAATTTTATTAAAGAAGATTTTGATGAAGCCAGCCAAAGCATTGTCCCGCGAAAATATTTCTCCGGCGGTTTTTTCGGAGGCGCCCTTCATGAAGTCACTACTACTAATAAAGCCATGGCCGCGGCTGGTTTTAGAAAAAAGAATTTTTTAATTGCCAGGGTTTTTTTGGCCCTAACTCTTATTTCTACAGCCCAACCCGTGCTGGCACAGGCACAGCAAATTTATCAACAGTCTGTTGCCCCGCAGGATTTAAGCATTATCCGGGGGGCAGCTTACGGAAGCGGGGACCCAACAGCAGCCGCGCAAGCTTTTAACAGACTGACTGATGAAAGGTATTTTAGTGACGACAGCCTGGATGAATATGCTGCCCTGTGTTTGAGTTTAAGTAAAGGAGGGTCTTACGATAAGGCCCTGGACATATTGACCAATACGACAATGTCTTTTCCCAATATATCAGCGGCTGTCCCGGTAAGCATTCTCAATCTTATCGGTAACTTTGTTTTAGATCTGAAAAACGCCAATAATGTTACTTCCCAGGAATTGCGCTTGGCAGCTGCGAAGTATTTATTGACCAAATACACGCTTTCCAATCAGGTCCCGTCCTCGACGCTCATGCAGAGATTTTTTCAAACCGGGATTTTTGAACGGTTGATTAATACAGATGACCCTAACGCTTCCGTGGAAGCGGCCAGGCTGATGGTCGTTGCATTAATGGTCCAAAAAGGCGGGGCATCCGGCGGTTTTTTATCAAGCCATAACATTTCCGGGCTTGCCCATGTTCAGGACAAATTACATGATCCAAGAAGAATTGTTGCCAGGGCAGCGGCTTTGGTGTTTTTAGCCATTCCCAAATCAAGCGGGTACCATCAAGATATGATCAGCAAATATTTGTCTGAAACTCCCCAGCCCAATGATCTGACTGTTTATAACACCATGCTTTCAGCAGCCAGGAATCAAAATATGCCTGTTGCTGCCAGTGTCAGCCAAAGCATCCAGGACTTCATCCAGAAAAACAGGCCCACCGACACTGTCGGCTCACAAAATTGGATTGAGCAGGTCCGTCATGCCATGGAAGGCATTATTGCTTTATCAGGCGGTAATAGGGGAAATCTTTTTGACAATATCGATCTGATGGCCAAAGAATGCGCCGGAAATCAGACAGATGTCTTGAATTACTATAAACTCGGGATGGTATTTTTTGCTGTCCAGCAGGGAGCGCTCACAGAAGCTGATTTTAATAATGTACTTGCCCAATTTAGACAGGCTTACACAGGCTTGCCTTCCACACCGGTCAGGATCATGCCTTTAAGCGGGGATTTAAAAGTTTATCTGCAGCAATTACAAAACAGCGAGGACCCTCAGGGCAATGTTCAAAGGATCCTCAGTGAAGGAGGCCCTTTTTATTTGCCATTTTTATATGATGCCATCCGCGATAATGAAGACCCCCAGGTTATCGGGGCGATTGCCGCAAACTTACCGGTGATTCTGGCCATGGGGGTCAATAATAATGTCAATAAATGGTACAGTTTAATGAACAGCAAATTAAAAGGTGATTATGGTCTAGAGAAAAAAGCCCTTGCTGCTTTGCCTGTCATCGCTGTGCAGCTAAGACCATTGGTCAATGACATCATTGCCCATGTCTTTAGCATGCCTAATCCGGCAGGAAATTCTTTAAATGTATCCTCTACTTACTGGAGCGAACTTAATTTTGATGCCCGTTTAGTGGCCAAGTATCAAGGCGATTGGCGTGAGATGGTGGCGGGCTTCAATGACTCTACAGGGTTTACCCAGGGCCAATTCATGGCAGCCATCAATAATGCTCCGCGAAATGTCCCTGTTGCTGCAAGACCCGATAATTCAGGAGGCGGTACTGCCCCTTCTATAGGATATACAGCCCGTCCGAGGGCCGCTGTTTCCGGAGGTCCAGCCATCAGTGGCGGTGGCAGTTGGGAATCTGCAGAAAAGACATTTCTAGGTTATTTGCGCGGCGAAGGCAGTATTACGGCTGAAAGCGCGGCCAGGGCCATTGATGAAGCTGACAGTGTTTACAAAAGACCTTCCGATACCGGATCAGGGGAGGCAATCATGAATAAATACATTGAGCAATACAGCAACCCTGCATATTTAATCAGAATGGCCGATGTGTTCCTTAAATTAAGCAACAAAAAACTGGCCTTCGAACTATTAAGCGGGCTTTTAAATAGAAATTCCATGAAGGTGGATGAGATCGTTATAAAAAGCTTTATAGGATCAGACCAGCAAAAAGGTGTCACCAAGGACCAGACATTAAAAGCCGCCCCCAGGATCGTTGAAACGTATTTGTCTTATGTGAAAAACCGAAATCTTCAAAATCCCGTATCATTAAAAAATGAATATCAGATGGGGTCGTCATTAAGGTCATTGGGGATTGATGCGTTACAGGCAGCTATTGATGACAAGCTTTCATCAGTTGATATTTCTGAGCCGGAGCGCTTAGCTTTGCAGGATTTAGGCAAAGAAGCCTCATCACCGGAATATACGGATTACATTATAGCTATTACAAATCCTAATATATTTGACCCAAAATTAACAGAGGTATTGACCCGCCTGGCCTCAATGCATCTGCGTTTTCCAGGCATGGCTTTATATGATCTTCATTTTATATTAAAAAATTCACCGAATTTTGAAGATCAGGGGCACAGGGTCCTTCTTCAAAGGGTCATTGCATCGGCTGAAAAACAGCTTGGAGGGGTTATTTTAAATGAAGTGAAAAATAAGGAAGTTGAAATGCAATATTTAGACGAATTCAGGAATGCGCCCGGTGCAGTCACGCAAAGTGATGCATTGAGATTGTTTTTGAATGCCCCTCCTGAAATGGCGGCCAATTTATTTTGGGAAGGCGTTAATGTTCTTGCCCAGCGCCCAACGATAGAGGCAAAAAAACAACGGATAATGTATCCCAATTTTACCAACGATCCTTTGCAGCTTTCTGATTTCATGGATGTTTTACGAAGCATGAGAGACCTTATCCAAGATTTAAAAAAGACAGATGCCGTCAAATATAATGTCATCGTAAACCATTTAAGGGGAAATCTCGAACATCAGATAAGGTCCAAGAGATTTGAGGACGGAGTGCAATATGTCTTTCTTAAATCCATTGACCCGCAGTTGGTGGCCGGAATAAATATGGAAATCAATCCATCAACGGATACTCATTTCTTGAATGTTCCCCCGCAGATGCCCATTTGGGTTGAGGGAGGCCATAGCATTCCCGGTGTATATGCGGAATTGGCCAGTACATTAAATATGGTCCCTCAGAAAATATCTGCTGTGCCGGCCGATGAAGACCCTTTAAAAGACCTTGAAGATTTGCTCGATCCTACAAATGCCGTGAGGCAGATGGCTGCCATCGCACGCTTGCGGGCAGTGACATTATTGTTCCAAAATGATATTCACTGTGCAGGGCCTGAAGTGCGGACATTTTTGCTCTATCATGGCGATCAGTACCAGGTCCTTGGAGAGAATTCCCAAATGATGCTGACAAACACGGAAGGTTTCACAAACCAGGACTGGATTTTGTACATGGCCCAGCTGTCAAAAAGAGGGGCCGATGCCTGGCGCCAGGCCCTGCATTATTTGCAGGACAAGGATTTTATAGCGCATCATCCGGAGGCTTTTAATGAGCTTGTCAATGCCATTGGCAATAAAAAAGAGACAGACATGGTTTGGCCGTTGTTGCATGCTTATGTGGATAATGAATTGGACGGTTATACGGTTTACGGGGTTGGTTTTCGAGGCAGCTATGTCGGCACCACCATTGAAAAAAATATAGTCCGCATAGGCAGGGCCCCTGGCCATCAGGAAGAAGTGATTGCTAAAATTAATTCATTTATTAATGCCATGGACCCCGGCTTCAAAAACAATGTTGTTTTTATACCTGTCTTTAAAAATTTAATCAAAGAAATCTCCCGGCCGGATAATGCAATGGCAGCCATACCTAACGGCGGTATTGATTTGGAAAATGTTGTGCTCCAGTCTAAAGGGACAGGGGAGATAAAGACAGCTTTTGATGACAAGGCGCAGCTGGATGTTTTATTAAAATCTGAAGGACTGGTTCCTGTTATTGAAAATGTCAAGCCATTGACACAAACAGCGATCAACCATCTTTTGGGATCAATATGATCTTACGTTTTTCCTCATTTAAGGATTTCCTTTTGTTCCGTCTCGGGATCATTTTCCTGTTGAGCGCTTTTGTGCTAAGTTCTTCCGGCATTTGGGATGTGGCCCAAGCGCAGACCTTCATGGGATTGCCTGCTGCGGGGACCATGGTCACCACCAGCCCTTCTTTTGAACCCTTACAGTTAAAAGGGATCATGGTCAACAGCAAAAATCCCCTTCGTTTTGATTTTTTAGTAGATAAGGGGGGTTCCGGTCTTCAGGGACCGTTTTTAAAAGACGGCATTACCCGTTTGGCAAAATATTTCCTGACCTGCCTTGCCGTCCCTGAAGAGGATTTATGGGTCAATCTTTCACCCTATGAAAAAGACCGTATTGTGCCTGGTAATTTCGGGATTACCCTGATGGGAAAAGATCTGCTGGAACAGGATTATCTGCTCAAACAGGTAATGGCTTCCTTAAGCTATCCTGGAAATGAATTAGGAAAACGGTTTTGGCAAAAAATTTACCGCAGGGCTTACGAACTTTACGGCACGACATCTGTCCCTATCAACACTTTTAATAAAGTCTGGATACTCCCTGAATCCGCAGAAGTATATGTCCAGGGCAGCAGTGCCTTTGTTGTCAAAAGCCGGTTGGATGTTATGTTGGAAGCTGATTATAAAGCATTTATATACCACCGGCATGTCTATGAGGATGCCGGGGCGTATTCGGAGGTTTTGCGTGATGTTATCCTTCCTGAATTGCGCCAGGAGGTCAATGAGGGAAAGAATTTTGCCGTTGTCAGGCAGGTTTATAATGCCATGATTTTGGCGACCTGGTATAAGCGCCATTTAAAAGACAGCTTACTTGGAAGGATATATGTGGGGAGAAATAAAGTAACCGGAGTAGACATTGCTGATAAGGATGCAAAAGAAAAAATATTCCGGCAATATCTGAAAGCTTATAAAAAATGCGTCTATAACTATATTAAAGAAGATTACGATCCCATTACCCAGCAAACAGTACCCCATAAATATGCATCAGGCGGGATGTATTTTGCCGGTTTTGGTCCGGATTCGGCCAAGTATATGGAGACCCCTGATCCTGACGGGATCAAGCTAGGGACTGATTTGGCCATGGCCACTGTTGACCTGACAGCTACAGGTAAGGATGGGGAGATATTCAAATTTTCACAGCAGGGCCGACAGGATGAAATCACGCTTTCTAAAAAAATAGGGGCATTCGCACGCGGAATACTTCTCTCGTTTTCTGTTTTAACAGCTTTCGCTGCAGCAGCTCCTTTAGCCCATGCTTTTCAGCAAATTCCCGGTTCCAATCCTGAGGAAATAGCAGGAATTGTAGAAAAGGGGGACCTTGATTTAGGGCATATCATTCAAAAATTTGACAAGATCAATCCTTTATTTGGAGAACACGGCGTTGTCCTGAAAGATGCTCTTTATGTGATGAAAAACTCCAATCCTAATGTGACAGATATTAATAAAATATATGTCGGCCAAACCATCCGTTTTCCTAAACCTGCTTCCGTGTCCCGGCAAATGCAGCAGCAGTTGCCGTCAGCAGTGCCTGTTTCACCGGCACCACCAGTGGCTGTAAGGTCGTTTTTACCGACACCAGTAGCACAAGCAAGACCTGTTTCACCGACACCAACGGCGGTGAAGCCGGTTTCAACAGCACCGTTGGCAGCATTACCAATTCCGCCGGCACCGCCGGCAGCAGCTCCGGCATCATCACCACCGCCACCGCCTCCTAAACCCGAAGCTGATATTTTTCATACATTATCCGCGCCTGTTGCAAATGCTGTAGCATCGTCTGCACCTGTGGCACCGCCAATAATTCCGAACAATCAACCTGCTGACTCTACTGCAACAGAGGCAGGGGCCGCATCAATGGATCCTGAAGCGGTTTTTAGGAGAATTAGACAAGATAGAATTGCCCACGCAACCCCGGAAATGGCGGCATTATTACGGCAAACATTACCGCCGGAAAATGCTCCTGGTCCTAATGTAACATCAACCATAACTACTCCTTCAGCCCCGCTGGCTACAGGTGATAGTATGGATCCTGAAGATGTCTTCAAACGTAACCGCCAACAAAGAGAAAAGGAAGCTGCTTTATCTCATCCGGCATATTTACAGACAGTGAGTATGCCTATAGTAGAAGATGCGCAACAGAATCATGAAAATTATCTGTCATGGGGAACGGTCACTATTGTATTAACTGCTGTAGGATTGGGACTATTAGGCTTGAGAACAAGAGGTTATACATTAAACGGTTTATCGACGCATAAAACCAGCAATAATACAGCAGGCCCGGCACCGTTATCTCCACAGCTTTCGGGGATTCCACCTGTTTTTCCTGATCCAACAGATCAAAAAGTCCTTCTTGATGTTGCTCTGCCGCCTCCGGCAGCATCATCCGGGGAAGAACAGATATTAGCGGAAGATTTGGCTAAATTACGTGATGTGGCCAGCGGAAAAGTTGCTCCGCCGCCACCGATACCTGCAGAGGAAGATCCTCAAGACGCATTATTAGGCAGTCAAAGTTTACGGTGGATGGATATAAGCGCTTTATTAGGTGGTTTAGGGGGCTTTGGTCTTAGTATATTTTTGGATGGAGGGGTTTCATGGATGCTGCTGGCCATGCCTTTTGTTACCCGCGGTCTATATGTGTTACAAAAATGGCTGCATGAAATATTTCACCCTGCAGCTGCCAGCGTTTTATATCCTGACCGGATCAGCGCTGCATGGAGTGGAAACAATTTAAAGGGTCATAATAGTTTAGGCCAATGGTTTAAATCGCTCTTGCCGGGTACGCGCGTGGCCCGTTCTTATGTCAATTTACCTTTTGCTAACGCAGAAGGGAACTGGTGGGATAAATTGAGAAATAGACTTGTTGGATGGTCAGGTTTATTCGGATCAATGGCCGTAGCTGCATACGCAGGACATATGATGCTTTTAACTCCTTTTTTAGTCCCGTTTTTAGCTTCATTAATTTTAAGTTCTGCGGCAGTTTTAAAAGGCAGTGTTCAATCAGGTGATTTATTAGGTTCATCGGACACGGACCAGGGAAAATTCGGCTGCGGCATCATCGTTCTTGTTAAAAGCATTGCTTCTCAGGGGATCACAAAAAAAGAAATCAAGCCGGTACTGAATACATTTTTTCGTAATGTAAAATCCCTGACTGTCCGGGGCGGACAGCAGGCAGGCGGTGCGACAAACCTCGCTGATAAACCCTTGCTTATCAAAATAACAAAACAGTTGCGTAACTGGTATTTTTGGCTGAGATTGCATGATCCGGTTTTTTATCGCAATATGATCGATGATCTTCACGCCCGTTTTTATAAAGCCCTGCCCCGTAAGCTGGTCCCTGTTTACAATTATGCCAAATCAGGGGTAATAAAATTCCTGTTTCATGTGCGTTTTGCAACAGGCGGGGACATGGTTCCTGAAGCAGCCCAGCCGTTTACAAGTCCCAACGAAAAAAGGGAAGTCTGGGTTTTCGATACAGCCCAGAATAAATTTAGAAAAGTGGTCAGATATTTCCGGATAACTTTCGCTTTTAACGGGGACCATGACGGCAGCAAAATAGGGGTTCCCTATAGATTGCTTTTAAAAGAACGTATGTTAAAACCTGAGGACATGCGTAGTTTCTATTCCGCAGCAGTGCATTCCTATTATAACGGAAGGGTCACCATAAGGTATCTTAAGAAAGGATTCAGCGAAGCAGAATTTAAACCAAATTATGGGGCTGTCTTGCGGGCCTTGCGTAAAAAAAGATATATAAATTTCTGGGGGTATGTCAATCGGGAATTCAAAGGGGTCGATGAAGAATTTAAAAGCTGGTTTCCTGCGTATAATGAAAAAATCTTTAATCAAATCAATGATGCTTTATTCGGCATGGCCCCCGGGGACGGCACCATTCCTCCTTTGGAACAGCACCTGGATTTGACCCAGGGCAGCTGGTTTGCATCTGTACGCTATGCCCATGTGATGGCCAACCATCATGATCTGCAGGAGGCTAAAAATGATATTTTATTTGAAAAACAGGGCCGGATGATTGGCCGTGTCTTTAGTGAGGTGTACGATCAGGTAGAGCCGTTTATTTCCCGGCGCGGGTATAATCCTTCCGATCCTGAATTAGTAAGGACTTTAAATGATTTGTACGTTAAGGATGAAAAAACCGCAAGAAAACTTGGGTTAGAATACCAGTTCCGGATGATTGAAATTTTTAAGGACATGCTGGATAAAAGAATGGCCCAAGAAGCCGGGCAGCAGACCCTGGCCGGAAAAATTTTCAGGCAATGGGAAAAAAAATGGAAAAGGCAGGGGATGGATTTGGAACATATGCGCCGGCTGTTTATTGATGTGGCTGTGGAAAAATTCTTTACAGCCGATAATACGGCGGCAACCAAGGAATTTGCTGAAAGCTCTGACGGGACATACGGCCTTTATATGAATTCTTCGCTGGATGACAGTATTACTTTTTACCAGGACAATCAGGACGTTATTATCGGGCTAAACCGTAAAAAAGGGTATTATGGCGCTGCATCAGACCCCCGCGTGCTTAAATCCATCGGCCCTGACGGACAGCAGGAATTTGAAGAAGTCATGCACTTAAAAGACGGGGAAATTGTTAGGCTGTCTTTTTCACCGTCGAATGAAATCATCGTACGCTCCTGGATCAGGGTAAGCGGGGAATGGAAAGAAAGCACCAAAGAAGAACTGGAAAAAAGATTTTATCCCACCGCCCGGGAATATGTGGATGCCGACGGTGTAAAAAAAATAAACCCTTACTATGCGCCTCCCGGCGTTCAATATGATAATCCCCGCCAGATAGTGCAGGAAGACCTTCGCAATACATCCAAGGTCCTGGCCCAGGCCCGGGCAGAGTGGAATGATTCCGGTTCTTTTAATATGCAATCAACAGACTATTTAAGTGAACGTATCGCTGACAACATAAAAAAGAATGGGCGTGCCCGCGTTGTGCTTATCGGTTTTGACAATTCCCATACCCTCACAAAACAATTCAAAGAGATTGGGAACGATTTGATTGATACTTCTAAGGTGAGTTTTGAACCGGTTGATGCGAATGAATTTGATAAATCCCCTTCAGCATTTAATATTCAGCCGGATGATATTATTTTGATGGTCAGTAAATCAGGCGCCACATTTTCAACCAAGCTTGCCCTGAGGATCATTAAAACCCTGGTCAATCCGAAGAACATTTTTTGTATGGGTGCCCGTATCGACTCAGTCCTCAATACCATGATCGGACAGGGGCTGCGTCCGGGAAAAGACAAGTTTACGAAACGCGTCTTTGTTACCGGGGAATTCTATCCCGCAGAAACTCCCGTTGTATCCGAAGTTTTATTGATGTTTCAGCTGCAGCAGCTGGCTGTTAATCTTGCGCGCCGGCTGGAAAAGAGGAACGATGCCCGAAATTCGATAGGTTTAAAATTCCCAACACAAGACCTGGAGCGCATTGCTCCCAAAATTACAGCCGGCTCGCTTAAAATGGCACAGGAATTGACCGGCTATGACATTAGTGGCAAGGCATATAAAAATGCCGACAAAAAGATCAAGGCCATGGGCACTTATTTGGGAAAAGTGGCTTTAGAGCCGTTTATAAAGACCTGGTTTATGAGATTTTTTGTTGCCGGTGTTTTACTGTCTCCGGCCTTGTTACTGGGGCATTATCTTGGTTGGGGGATTCTTCTTAATGTAGCGATCAATGTTTTTTGGATCAGCGTCCTGGTCCCTGTTTTAGCGGCAAATTTTTATCGCAAAAGGATTGGCCGTCCTAAAAATGGCGGATACGGGACTTTTCAGCTGTTTATTGCCGCTAAAGCAATCATCCATAAGACGCAGCGGAATTTCTTTTCACGGATCATGACAAATAAGTTTAGTTTAATGGGCCCTACAGAACCTTTAGGGGGAGATCCCGAGATTGATTTTACAGCCAATTATGCCTCTGCCGTGAAAGCCGGTGATATTATTTTAAGGTTCTTTTTGGCGCACAAAGAAAATGAAGGAAGCATGGGGGTCAACCAGACGGTTTATCCTAAAACAGAAGTATTTGGCCCGACGATCAAAGGCAAAGCACAAATTTTAAACGTTGAAATTAAAGTCCCTCATGAGGAGGGTGCCGGCAAAGATGAGATCAGGCTCATGGACAATACTGTCGGTGTTTTAGGAGAAATGATCGCTGCTAAAACAATCGGAGTGGAGATGTCCAGGATAGCCAGCTGGAATGGCAGGTTTTTCGATACTGCATTTACGATATCAAGCGCGGGTGTCTACACCACACGACTTAATCCAATTAGTGAAGAAGCAAGGATGATATTGGATTCAGGAAGAGAAAAGACTGTAGCGGAAATAACGGATGAAACGATTGTTCCGTTAAGGCTTGCCGGCGATAATGCAATGGGTTCTTTAAGCAATGATCATAATCCGGGAGGCATTAACATGAACAGCCGGCTGATGCGATTAAAAATCACCGGAGACCTCCAAAATAGGATTGAAATGGATAAAAATCTTACCTCAGAACCTGTCATCAATGGCGTTGTCCCTAAAGTTTCCCAAATTGTAACAGTCACCCCTGACATGCTCCGGGCCATGTTAGGGGAGGGTTATTTGAATTAAGGGACATTAACGTTTTGGCGGCATAGAGTTTGAAGTAGAAGATAAATAGTGCTATACTGCTTGAATGTTATTGAACCCATTGACGCTGCATTTGCCCAAAACCCCCCTTGAAGCCGCCCGGCTTTATAAGGAATTGGAAGATTCCAAGGTCCTGGCCGGCGGCACCTTTTTGCTCAACAGCATGAAATTGCTGAAGACCAAGGGGACTAAAACAGCCCGCAATATTTTAAGTTTGGCCCATGTGGATGGGCTTAAAGGTGTTTCTTTTCAAGGGGACACCTTGACCATCAAGGCCATGACCCGCATCAATGAGCTTTTTGAAAGCCCTTTGCCCGACGGCCATTTAAAGATCTTGCATGCTGTTTGCCGCAATATTTCCACCAACCCCATCCGTAATATGGCCACCGTCGGGGGTAATTTGACCTGCCGCTACACCTGGACGGAAATGGGGGCGGTGATGATTGCTTTGGATGCCAAAATGCATTTTTTGGGGCCTGATGGTAAAGAGGAAATTATGGCGCCGGAAGATTTTTTCAAGAACGCCGCCCGCTCTGAAAAATTATTCACCCATGTGACGATTAAAACCGGGCAAGCAGCACGGACCGCGTACCGTCGTGTCAAGAAAACCATCCATGTGGACATTCCTTTATTGGCGATATGCGTAAAAACTGAAATAAAGGGGAAAAAATGGTATAATACGAGGGTCGGTATCAATAATGGAGTGGCTTTTGCCCAAAGGGACCCTATTTTAGAAGAATTTCTAAATAACAGCTCATCCTCAGCAAACTTGGGCGAGGAAGCTTTGGAACACCTGACGAAAACCATTTATGACACCCGTTCCACTGATTACAAGCAGCATATGTTTAGAATCAGCCTGAAATCCGCTATCGAGGAACTATGTCATTCCCGCGAAAGCGGGAATCCATAACAAGAATATTAATTTTATGAACGTAAATCTAACAATCAACAAAAAGCAGCACACCCTAAATCTCAAAGGCAATGAAACCCTGCTGGAAGTTTTACGGGACCATTTGTCTTTGACCGGGACTAAAACCGCCTGCCAGGAAACCGAATGCGGTACGTGTACCGTCATGATCAAGGGCAAGGCAGTCTTGTCGTGCATCACATTGGCCGCCAATATCCAGGGTGAGGAGATAACAACGATTGAAGGCCTGGCCCAAGGCGATGTGCTTCACCCGGTGCAGCAGGCTTTCATAGATTACGGTTCAGTGCAATGCGGTTTTTGCATACCGGGCATGATCATGTCCTCAGTTGCTTTACTGGAAAAGAACCCTAAACCGACCCAGGAAGAAATTGAGTACGCGCTGGACGGCAATATCTGCCGATGCGCCGGGTATCCAAAGATTTTCGAAGCCATCCACGAAGCCGGCAAAAATATAGTGTCAAAAGGCTCAATTGCTTCCAAGTCGTAAGGTAGTGTCATTCCGAGGAGGCGAAGCCGACGAAGCAATCTCTAAAAGAACAACTAAATATGGCCCTGACCAAAAAATCCAAATTTGAAGACCAGTATATTGATCCCGTGGGAAAAAGTGTGCCCCGTATCGAAGGCAGGGGGATTGTCACAGGCCAGCTAAAGTATGTTTTTGACGTGCAAATGGCCAATATGCTCGTTGGAAAAATGCTGCGTTCTCCCCATGCCCACGCGCGCATCATCAGCATCGACACATCCAAGGCTGAGGCCTTGCCTGGCGTAAAAGCCATCGTGACGGCCAAAGACACCCATCAAATTAAATTCGGTTCCAATGAATATTTCTTTCCGCATACGGTTGACCAAATGGCCCTGGAGGCGGACAAGGTGCGTTATATCGGGGACGAAGTGGCTGCAGTTGCCGCCATTGATGAAGAAACAGCAGACGAAGCTTTACGCCTGATTGACGTCAAATATGAAATCCTTCCCGGGGTATTTGAAATCGAAGAAGCCATCAAGCCCGGCGCTCCCCAAATCCACGAATCCCTCAATAATATCGCCTTGATTTTACCTGTTAATTTCGGCAATCCTGAGCGCCTTATGAAAGAAGCAGACCATGTGCGCGAAGATAAATTCTGGTGCCCTGTGGCCCATCCGTCGCCCATGGAACCGCATGTCTGTGTGGGGCAGTGGGAAACCTTTACCAATAAGATCACGCTGTGGTCTTCATCCCAGGCGCCGTTCAAATGCCGGGAAGCTTTGGCTAAAACTTTAAAGATGGATTTGAACGACGTGCGTGTGATCAAAATGGCTGTCGGGGGCGGTTTCGGCGGAAAATTGGAAATGCTGCCCATGGATTTCGCCGCCTGCCTGCTTTCTAAAAAAGCGGGAGGCCTGCCTGTTAAAATTTCTTTGACCCGTGAAGAAGAATTCACCACCACCCGCCGCAAGCACGGCATGATTTATAAGATCAAGACCGGCGTCAAAAAAGACGGCACCATCCTTGCCATGACCGGTGAAGTTTTAGCTGACGGGGGGGCTTATTGCAGCTATGGGCCCACTGTCCTGGCAGCGGCCATGATGCGTATTTTCATGGTTTATAAACTCCAGCATTTTCGCATGACCGGCTATCGTGTCTACACGAACAATCCCATCAGCGGCGCCATGCGCGGTTTCGGCGGTGTTCAAAGCGGTTTTGCCGTTGAATCGCACATGGACATGATCGCCAAGGATTTAGGCATGGATGCGGTGGAATTCCGTCTTAAAAATATCACTGGACCAAATATGACAACGGTCAATAAAATGATTTTAACGACCAATGGATTGCGCGAATGCATTGAGAAGGCGGTCATCGCCTCCGGTTGGAAAGAAAAAAGAGGCAAACAAAAAGCCATCAAGCGCGGCATAGGCATCGGCATTGCCGCGGATGTCATGGGTTCCAAAATGTATAAATCCCACGAGTCCGCCGGTGCTATTGTGAAGGTGGAAGAAGACGGTTCCGTTTATTTATTTACCGGTGCGGCCGATACAGGACAAGGGTCCAACACAGCACTGTCCCAGATTGCCGCGCATGCCTTGGGTGTCAGCTTCAGCCGTATCAAATGTAAATCAGGGGACACGGAAATCACCCCATTTGACACCGGCTCATTTGCCAGCCGTGTGACCTTTATTTCCGGTAACGCGGCGCTTTTAGGCGGCCGTGACGCGAAACTGCAGGTTTTAGAAATTGTCGCCAAAGATAATGATTTGAATATTGATGATTTGGACATCAAGGCTGAAAAAGTGATTTACAAGAAAGATGGACGGGTTTTGATGAGTTTTGATAAAGCCTTAGAGCTTTGTTATTCATTCAAGTACGGCAAACAAATCATCGGCCGCGGCAGCTATAACCCCAAAACAACCCCCATTGATTTCCGTTCCGGCGAGGGCAATGTTTCCGGCAGCTATGGTTTTGAGGCCCAGATTGCAGAAGTGGAAGTGGACACCGACACAGGCATCGTCAAGGTGCTGCAATTATGGGACGCTCACGATATCGGCAAAGCCATCAACCCCCAGTCAGTGGAAGGCCAGATCGAAGGTTCACTGGCCATGGGCATCGGCTATACATTTTATGAGGATTTAAGGTTTAAAAACGGGCGGGTGCTCAATGCTAATTTTGCAGGTTACCGCGTGCCGCGTTCCATCGGCCTGCCTAAAATGAACAGCATATTAGTTGAAACCGATGAGCTGGAAGGGCCATTTGGCGCCAAAGGCATGGGGGAAGCGGCATTATTGCCGACAGCAGCGGCGATCGCCAATGCCGTGGAAGATGCCATTGGCGTGCGCATCAAGGAGCTGCCCATTACACCGGACAAAATCATCAAAGCCTTAAAAGAACAAAAAGCGTGAGTCTTGTCATTCCCGACATGTTTACTGTCATTCCCGCGAAAGCGGGAATCCAAAATAGAATTAATTTTAAAATTTAATTAATTGGTTTGTTTTTAATAAATTTGATATTATAATTTAATAACATTTAAATGGATCCCCGCTTTCGCGGGGATGACATATTTAGGAATCCTATGAAACCCACACTATTCACATTCTTATTTTTAACAATTTTTGCTTCAGGCTGCACTGTCTACCAAATCAATTCTAAAGACACCTCCCAGGATTATTACGCGCCTAAAACAAACATTGATGATGTGTCTTATGTTCAAACGACAGACAAGCCCTACACTGAAATCGGGACAGTGTCCGTCACCACGGAACGCCGCCAGTCATGGGACGATGTTTTGCCTAAATTAAAACAGGAAGCCGGTAATTTGGGCGCAGATGCCGTCACCGATGTCCAAAGCGATGCCACTGATACGTGGAAAAAATATGCGCCTCAAAAACTTTTAGGCAACGCCTATATCCGCACGACCTACACCGCCAAAGCGATTGTGTGGCAATAATTCTTTATTTAGCGTGTCAAAAGGCCCAATTGCTTCGACCTCGTAGGGTTTGTGTCATTGCGAGGAGCCCGTAGGGCGACGAAGCAATCTTTTTATCTCTTCGAATTCTTCCGGCGTGTTAAAACTCTTAATTATCCCTTGATCATCAATTTCTATTGTTTGCGGCGGATGACCGGCAAATAAAGAGTTAAGGCCCTGGGTCATAGGAAGATCAAGTATTTCTGATTTTAAACGCTGATGAAAAACCGGCGGGTGGCCTTTTTTATCTTTGTAGGTGGGGACCAATATATCAGGCCCGTATTTTTTAAAATGATCAATGATACGATCAATGGTTGATGCCTGCACTAAGGGACAATCCACAGGCAAAAAAAGCACAGCTTCAGACGCATTATCCGCCTCACGCCATCCCGCCTGCACAGAAGATGTCTGCCCCAAATTATAATCTTTATTATAGACAACAGTAATTCTACTGTGTATAAATATAGATGGCCGTACCTGGCTTTGGTGGGCGCCTAAAACCACGATGATCCTGTCACAAGAGCTTTGCAGCAAGGTTTTTTGCACATACTCAATGACAGGCGCGCCCCAAAGATTGGCCAGGGCTTTAGGTGAGCCAAAGCGTTCACT
>JABDFL010000010.1 GCA_013286575.1 Candidatus Omnitrophota bacterium | reverse complement strand
CAAATCCACCCTGGCAAAGCCCTCACAGCCTAAAGCATTATAGGCGGCCACTGACAGCTCTTTGATTTTGCGGGTCAAATGTTCAGGGATTTCTGCCGGGCATACGTACCGGGTCGCCCCTTTTTGATATTTGGCGTTGAAACTAAAGAAATTCGATTTGGGACAAATTTCGACCGGGGCCAGGGCCTCGCGGTCAAAGATCCCCGCGGTGAATTCACGGCCCTTGATAAATTCTTCGACGATGATCTGCGGCCCATAGCTTGAGGCGTTTTTAAAAGCCGGTTCCCACTCGGAGGGGTGGCGCACAATATGCACACCGATGCTTGACCCTTCGCAGGCAGGCTTGACGACCAGGGGTGTTGATTTGATCTGGGCCCAGGCCGTTTTAAAATCCACATTTCTTCCGTCGGTAATAAAAAAATGCGCCGGCACCGGCAAACCGGCCGCCTCAAGTGTTTTTTGGGTCAGGATTTTGTTAAAGGCCAGTTGGCTGGCCTTAACACCCGATCCGGTATAAGGGATTTCCAGTTTTTCTAAAATGCCCTGGATCACGCCATCCTCTCCCAGGCGCCCGTGCAGGGCGATGAAGGCAATGTCCAACGGGATGGCCTGGATCTGCTGGATGATTTTGGCTGTATCATCCGTGGTTATATCCAAAGGTAAAACACGGTGGCCTTCCTGGGACAAAGCCTCAGCCACTGCCTGGCCGGAACGCAAAGAAATCTCCCGCTCCGAGGAATAGCCTCCCATCAACACGCCTATTGTTCCATATGACTGACGACTCATGATGCTCTCAAAGCCTTGTCATTCCCGCGGAAGCGGGAATCCATTTCTAAATTTAAAATTTTAACCAATTCATCGGAAAGATGATAAATGTCCCCTGCCCCCAGAAAAATGACCATGTCGCCTGGCTGAACATACTCCTGTAAATGCTTCAAAATGCCTTCTTTTTTTAAAAACACGACCCTGGGCCCCAGTATTTTTTGTAATTTCTCAAGCAATGCCGCGATCCCCACACCTTCAGAGACCTTCTCGCTGGCCGCATAAATGTCCGTCAATACCAGTTCATCGCTGAGGCTTAAAGACCCTACAAATTCATCCAGAAGAAATTTAGTCCTGGAATACCGGTGAGGTTGAAATACAGTGACCAGGCGCTTGGGATGGAATAGGCGCGCGGCATTAAGGGTCGCCGCAATTTCAGTGGGATGATGGCCGTAATCATCGATCACCGTCACCTCATTGACACGGCCTTTCAACTGGAAACGGCGTTTGACCCCGGTAAAATTCTTAAGCGTCTTAAACATGACTTCATAAGGAATGCCCAGCTGTAATCCCAGGCTGATGCACGCCAAAGCATTTAAAATATTATGCCTGCCCGGGACGTTGAGTTCAAAATCACCCAGCTTGCCCTTCTTGGTATGGCATGAAAAAGAAGACTGGAACCCGTCCGTCAGCACTCGCGTGGCATACACCTCTTGTTCGTCGCTCATGCCGTAAGTGATTGCCGGGACCTTCTGTTGGCGCACCAGCTCAATGAGCTTCTTGTCCTCACCGCAGACAATCAAACACCCCTCCTTCTTGGTGCAGGCCATAAACTTGGCATAGGCCTGGGTGATGCCTTCCCAATTCTTATAAAAATCCACGTGCTCAAAATCCATATTGGTAATGATTGAGTAATGCGGATTAAAATAAAGGAAGGTCCCGTCACTTTCATCAACTTCAGCCACAAA
Organism: Candidatus Omnitrophota bacterium; assembly: GCA_013286575.1. GTDB lineage: Bacteria > Omnitrophota > Gorgyraeia > Zapsychrales > Fredricksoniimonadaceae > JABDGZ01. The sequence goes on along the minus strand of JABDFL010000010.1, from coordinate 33,516 downwards.
ATATTTACCTTCTCCTAAATTGGCATTATATGCCGCCTGGCCGTTGATGATCCCGCCGATGGCGGTCGTGGGTTTAAGGCCCGCGTTGATCAAAAGGCTTGAAACCATCGACGTCGTTGTTGTCTTGCCATGCGCGCCGGCAATGGTGATCCCGACCTGGCTGTTGACCAGCTGGGCCAATACTTCTGCCCGGCGCAGGACAGGAACATTACGGCTCACTGCTTCAATAAGTTCAGGGTTATTGACCCTGACCGCGGAAGAATAGACAACATAATCAGTGCCCTTAACAACATTGCTGGTCTTATGTTCTATATGGATGACCACCCCTTTGGCGCGAAGCCCCCGGCACATGTCATTGTCTTTCAAGTCCGAGCCGCTCACCTTATGCCCTTTATCCAAAAGCAAAGAAGCCAGGGTCCCCATGCCAATCCCGCCAATACCGATCAAATGATAATGTTTGCTCATGATCCTATCCTTGCAAATACTCAACCCACGCTTTATTCAAATCATCTATCGTTTCAAACCTCAAATAAACTTTATGGAGCGCATCCTGAAAAGGCGTGCCATTTTTGATCTCATTGCAAAACATATAAAATTCCTGTTCACCTAATTCCGTGATCATGTAATAAACAGCGCTGGCGGATTCAGAATAAAATAAATCCACGACCTGGGATTTGGAATCTTTATATAATCTCACACCTGTGAGCTGTGTTAAAGGAATAAATTGACCATTTTCAATCGCTGCGCGAACATCATCACCGGCCCCTAAACGCTTGGCTTTCTCCTGGTAAATAGCCACACCTTCCTCAAACCATAAAGGAACACCGACGGTATAACCGATGTAATCCCTGAAAACAATATGCCCCAACTCATGAGGCAGGATGGTATCAAAAAACCCTTGGACCTCCGGGTAAGTTTTGATCGTACGCGCCTTGGCAAAAGCCGCCCCGTGCGACCAGCCTGCCTGGCCGGCATTTCTGACATAGTCCTTGTGGTCACTATAAATATAGATCTTGGCCGGGGAGTCCCAGGCCCAATACTGATTATTAGTGATGCCCAGATTGTCCGTGATCTCCTTTAATTCATCCTCAGCCGTGTCCATCGTCGTCTGCACAAAATCATCAGGCACATCCGAACGGTAATAAACAATAAAATCCTGCCCCTTCGTCTGCTGCCACCCACTCTGAACGTCGTCAGCAAAAGCAACATTGACACATAGTGTCATTGCGGCAAGCGCAGTCCAGCGCAACGAAGCGACGAAGCAGTCTTTTTTCATAGCCCCTCCGCCACCAAGGCCAACTGTAACGCCGCGTCCGTTTGAAACAAGCCCTGCGTTTTCTTTAATATCTCTTCCCTTGAAAAATTTGAAGACAGCATACGGGTCACGGCCTCTTTGAGAGATGCCTTAGTCAAATCCTTCTGTTCAATGATGATCGCAGCCCCTGCACCTGCCAGGACATCGGCATTATATTTTTGATGGTTGCCGGCAAAAGGATACGGCACCAAAATGGACGGCAGCCCCAAAAGCCCCAGTTCACTGACTGTCGCCGCACCGGAGCGGGCAATGATAATGTCTGCCGCAGCATAGGCCTGACTGATATTGTTGATAAAAGCGTACACCTTGACCGGTAAATTCGCCTGCCCGTAACGCGCTTCATATAACGGAAAATCTTTTTTGCCCGTCATGTGTATCGCCTGAAACCCGGATAGGGACAAATCCTTCATCAGTTCTAAAAAAATCTCATTCAGCCGCTGACTGCCCTGAGAGCCTCCTAAAAGCACGATCGTTTTTTTATTCTCCTCAAGACCAAAAGCAAGAAGCCCTTCAGATTTCGACGGGACAGCGCTGTGATGGCACGGGCAGCCGGTCCACACCACCTTGGCCGGATCAAGATACCGGCGGCTGCCTTCAAAACTAATGGCAATTTTTTTAACGATCTTTGAAAGCACTGTATTGGCCTTGCCCGGGACCACATTCTGTTCATGGATCAAGACAGGACATCGCATCAAAGACCCAGCCATGACAACCGGGAAAGCCCCATAACCGCCAAAGCCTATGATTTTATCAGGGGCGATTTTGCGCACCACCCCAAAAGAACGAAATATCGCCTGGGACATGATCTTGCCAAAATTGATCCACCCTTTAAATGAACGGTCAACAAGCCCCTGCGCCGATAGTGAAAAAGCAGGAAAGTCCAAAGCTTTGATCTTTTCTTCAGCAGGCCCCAAAACTCCGGCAAAGCTCACCTGATGGCCGCGGACCTTCAAGGCCTTGGCTGTCTCAATGGCCGGAAAAATATGCCCGCCTGTCCCGCCGGTGGCAATGAGTATCTTCATCAGTAATCCTCTGTTTTTGAAATATTCAAAAGCAAGGCAATGGCCATCAAATGGAAAATCAACGCTGACCCGCCGTAGCTGATAAAGGGCAAAGGCAGCCCCTTCGTGGGAAAGGCCCCGATGCTGACCCCCACATTGACCACGGCTTGTAATCCCAACATCATCACAATGCCCATGCCTGTAAAATACCCGAAAGGATTATTGGTCTGCCGGACAATGCGGGTACCCTGCCAGATGAAAAGGCTAAAGAGCATGATGATGCTGAGCGTCCCCACCAAACCTAATTCCTCGCCGATAATAGAAAGGATAAAATCCGTATGCGCCGCCGGCAGATAAAAAAGTTTTGCCTGGCTGTGCCCCAGCCCCACCCCGAAAATCCCGCCTGACCCCAGGGCAATTTGCGATTGGGTCAACTGGAATCCAATGCCCTGGCTGTCCTGCCAGGGGTCTAAGAAAGCAATGATGCGCGCCATGCGATACGGCTCCTTGGCAATTAAATAAATAAGCAAAGGTGCTGCGGAACAAAAAATAAGCGCCAGATGCCAAAGCCTGGCACCGCCTAAAAACAGCATGGTCAAGGTCACCACGGCTATTTCAAGGGTGGTGCCCAGATCCGGCTGTTTGACGGTCAAAGCGCACAAAACACCCATGACTAAAAGAGGCGGCACAAAACCATGCCAGAAACTTTTGATGACCTGCTGTTTGCGGCTCAAAAAATCCGCGGTATAGATGATCATGGCAAGCTTGGCTAATTCAGAGGGTTGAAAGTGAAAAACACCCAGCTTAAACCACCGCCTGGCGCCATAACTTTCAGAACCGATATGAGGGATAAGGACAAAAAATAAAAGGACCGCGCAAATCCCGATCAGCATGCGCGCGTGCGGCTGGATCTGTCGATAGTCCATGCGCAAAATAAAAAATGAAGCCACCAGCCCCAATGCCAAAAAGAACACGTGCCGTTTCAGATAATACAGGCTGTCCCCATAGGTCTGCATGGCATTGACGCAGCTGGCAGAATAGATCATCACAATGCCCACACAAATCAGTGTCAAAACAGTGATCGTTAAATTAACCCGTTCCTGCCGCATATTATCTCCGTGTCATTGCGAGGAGCCCGAAGGGCGACGAAGCAATCTCTCATCATTTCAAACTATTAACAATCTCCTTAAAACACCGTCCCCGGTGTTCATAATCCTTAAACATATCAAAACTCGCACACATCGGTGAAAGCAGGACAGCTTCGCCTGATTTTGCTTTTTCCCTGGCCGCTTTCACCGCTTCTTCCAAAGAAGTGAAAGTATCCACCGCCACCACATCACCAAAGGTCGCCTTCATGATCTCACGCGCCTGGCCGATGGCGATCATATGTTTGACTTTCCGGGCCACTAAAGGTTTTAAAGGTGAATAATCCAAATGCTTGTCCAACCCGCCGCAGATCATCACCATGGGCTTAAGTGCGCGCTCCAATGCCCATCGCCCCGCTTCCACCGTCGTTGATTTAGAATCATTGATAAAATCAACTCCCCCCAAATCCCGCACAAACTCCAGACGGTGCTCCACTCCCTTAAATTCCGAAAACACCTTTAAACAAATATCTTCACTAATGCCCAAAGCCGACGCCGCCTGCATCGCCGCCAGATAATTAGGATTATCGACCATGACGTCATTATGAAAATTATCCACCATTGTGCCATTATGAGGATTGTCCACCATTGTGTCATTGCGAGGAGCCGAAGGCGACGAAGCAATCTTTTTAAAAAAAAGCACTTTAGCTTTTAAATGTTCCGCCAACTCCCGATGTCGATCATCCGAATAATTCAACACCGCAAAATCTTTCGGATCCTGATTCGCAAAAATCTTACACTTGGCCTGAAAATATTCTTCCAAGTCTTTATGCCGGTCCAAATGGTTCTGGCTGAAATTCGTCCATACCGCCACATGCGGTTTAAAATGAATGGTGCTCTCTAACTGAAAAGAACTGATTTCCAACACAACCGTGTCCGAAGCCTTCAAATCCAATACATGTTTAGAAAACGGAGAGCCGATATTCCCGCATAAACAAACCTTACGCCCCGCACGCTTAATAATCTCCGCGATCACCGTTGAAGTCGTTGTTTTCCCGTTGCTGCCGGTCACCGCGACGACCGGGCAAGGGCACAAACGAAAAGCAAATTCCACCTCTCCCATCACTTCAATCCCATGGGCCCGTGCCCACGTCACCGGCACCGCATCCAACCGCACACCCGGACTCAGCACGACATAATCGCTATCTTCAATAAAACTCCGGGTGTGCCCGCCAGCTTCAACAATCACCCGGGAATCCAAAACATCCCTAAATTCCGCAAGCGCCTTCCCCTCCGAAATCTTAGCAATCCCTCCAAGACGCAACACCACGTCAGCCACAGCAATCCCGCTACGCGCCGCACCGATGATGGTCACTTTTTTACCTTTGAGATTGAAAGACATACAAATTATAAATTATTATTTATGCGTTTATTCGGACGTTGTGTTTTCTTCGAAGGTAGTAGAAGGCTGCTTTAGCTGGTCCCCGAACGTCCAGTTCGGGGTAAAGCAGCCTGGTGACTAGCGACGCCGAAACGCTGGTTTCGGCGAGCGTGCCTGAGAAGAAAATACAATAGCCGAATGCAATGATCAAATAATAAATTTATACCTTAACGGATTTTAAGCGTCGTTATCGTCAGCATCGCCAGGATAATGGCGAGGATCCAGAACCTAACGATGATTTTATTTTCGTTCCAGCCGGATAACTGCAAATGATGGTGGAAGGGCGACATTTTAAATATGCGCTTGCCCGTAAGCTTGAAAGAAAATACCTGCAGGATCACAGACCCTGCTTCGATAACAAAGACCCCTCCCAAAACAACCAGCCATAATTCCTTTTTGATCAGCACAGCGATCATCCCCAAAGACCCGCCCAATGCCAGCGACCCCACATCTCCCATAAAGACCGTCGCCGGATAACAATTAAACCACAGGAATCCAAGGCTCGCCCCGGTAATGGCAGCAGCAAAAACCGTCAATTCTCCGGCCCCCGGCACATAGGGAACATAGAGATAATCGCTCATCTCAACGTTACCCGTCACATAAGATAAGATCGCCATGGTAAAGGCCACCATCAAGGTGGTGCCGATGGCCAAACCATCCAGGCCGTCGGTCAGGTTGACCGCATTGCAGGAGCCCACCACGACTAAAACCACCCAGAACACAAAAAACGGCCCCAGATTGATAATCAAATTCTTAAAGAAGGGAATATCCAGATTGGTCGTTATAAACGGGTACAAATACACAAAGATCCCGACGATAAAAGCGATCAGCACCTGCCAAAAAGCTTTGGTCTTGGAAGAAAGCCCCCGATGCGGCCCGATCCCTTTCAATTTTATATAATCATCAATCCCCCCCAGCACCGCGAAAGACAGGCAGACCCAGGAAGTCATGACCACAAACATGTTTGACCAATTGCCCCATAAGCCCACCGAAATCAAAATACTGGCGACGATAAAAATCCCACCCATGGTGGGAGTGCCTTCTTTTTTGACCTGAAACGCATCAAGGCCGGGGGCATCCTGCCGTTTGGCTGCTTCATGGATACGGCGGCGTTTGGTTAATTCGATAAATATGGGCCCCAATATCATGCACAGCAAAAAAGCCGTGACCGCGGCCATGCCGGCGCGAAAAGTGATATAGCGGAAAATGTTAAAATGGGTGGAATTATAATAATATTGCGATAAAAAATAAAACAATATTCCCTCTTTCTTGCTCGGCCAAGGCCTCTTTAGATCGTTTGCTTAACCTGAGCCCTTTGGTGACGCCAGTAAGAATTCAGCCACCTGCTCCATCCGCATGCGCCTGGAGCCTTTGATCAAAACCGCATCCCCGTTATGAAAGGCCTTTGCTAAACATTTTTGCGCGGACTCCACATCTCTGCAAGCAAATACCTGCATTTTTTTAAAACGCCGCTTGGCGCTCGCTGCCATCAATCCGGCCCAACGGCCCACCGTAACCAAAACATCCACGCCCGCCGCCCCGATGACTACACCCATGGCCTGATGCAAAGCCCTGGATTGTTTGCCTAATTCCAGCATATCAGCAGCCACAAAGATCCGCTTCTGACCTGTTTCAATGGCCTGCAGGGTTTGCAGGGCCGATCTCATTGATACGGGATTGGCATTATAGGTATCATTAATGAGCCATCCTCGTCCCAAACGGACAATTTGCCCGCGTCCTTGCGGAAATTCAAAAGATTTGAGCGCCTGGACAATGTGGTGGAAAGGTACTTTAAAAAATACACCGCAGCTTATGGCCGTGAGAGCATTATAAACATTATTAACGCCGCAGGAATTCAATTCCACTATTTTTCCCCCCACCCGGAAATTCAGATACCGGCCGGAATGGATATGAATGTCCGAAGCCCGCCAAAGCGCCTTGGCTTTAATACCAAAAGCAATGACCTTAAAAACATTTTTCTTCCGGGCCTGCCGGGACAACAGCGCATCGTCAGCATTAATGATCACCGTGTCCTTAGGCCCCATAAAAGAAGTCAATGCCCATTTCTCTTTGAGGACACCGCTGACGGTCTTTAATTTTTCTAAGTGTGACTCACCGATATTGGTAAAAACACCGACGTCAGGCCGCGCCACATCAGCCAGCCAGACAATGTCACCGGGCTGGTTTGTGCCGCATTCCAAAACAACCATCTGATGCACCGGCTTTAATTTAAGCAGGGTCAAAGGCACGCCGATATGGTTGTTCTGGGTGCCTTCATTCTTTAAAACTTTATATTTGCGGCTTAAAACAGCGGCGATCATTTCCTTGGTCGTGGTCTTGCCTGCGGAGCCGGTCAAGGCAATGACCGGTATTTTAAAACGCAAACGGTGAAAACGCGCGATGTCCCCCAAAGCGCGCACCGTATCCTTGACAAAGATAACGCTGATTTTAGGGTCTTTAACCTTAACAGGTTTATGCACGACCAGGACACGCACACCTTTGGCAATAACACCGTCAATAAAATCATGCCCGTCAAAAACTTCACCCTTGACCGCAATAAACAATTCCCCTTTTTTAACAACGCGCGAGTCAATACAAACAGCCCGCACTTGCCCCCGGGCAGCCCCCTGCACCAAGCTTCCCTTGGTCGCCTCTATAATTTCAGCGATCGTAAACATTATCCCAATAATTCCTTCACGATTTCCCGCTCATTAAAAGCAATGGTACGGTCTTTGAATATTTGATAATCCTCGTGGCCTTTACCGGCAATTAAAACAATTTCATTTTTCCGGGCCATTTTAAGCGCGCGGCCGATGGCTTCTTTGCGGTCAACGCAGGCTTCATAATTATTCTTTGTAAAACCTGTCACGACTTCATCAATGATCGCCTGCGGGTCTTCACTGCGGGAATTATCGGTGGTAACGATGGAATAATCCGCCAAATCGCAGGCTGCCCGCCCCATTTTAGGGCGTTTCGTACGGTCACGGTCCCCGCCGCATCCGAAAACAATGATAATTTTTTCAGGCTTCACAGCCCTGAGCGCCTTAAGCACATTAACGATCCCGTCCTCGGTATGCGCGTAGTCGATAAATATAAAAAAACCATTATTATTCTCAACCGGCTCAAGCCTGCCCGGCACATGGGTCAGATTTTCAATGCCCCGGCGGATAAGCTCCGGGCTAAAGTCCTGGGACAGCCCCCAGGCAAATGCCGCCAAAATATTATAAATGTTATGTTTCCCGATAAACCGGGTATGGATTTTGATCCTGCCCTGGGGAAAAACAATTTCAAAATGAGTGCCGCTCAAATGATAATTTATATTTTGGGCCCGCACATCTGCCTGCGCGTCGATGGCATAGGTAAAGATCCGGCTTTGGCATATCGGCAAAAGGCGCTGGCCATAAGGATCATCGGCATTGATGACTGCCACGTCTTGCGAGGCAAGGCTGATAAACAAAACAGACTTGGCCCTGAAATAACCTTCCATGTCCTTGTGATAATCCAAATGGTCCTGGGTCAGATTGGTAAAAATGCCCGCTGAAAAACTGATCCCTTCCAGCCGCCCCTGGTCCAGCGCATGGCTTGATGCTTCCATCACGCAATAATCAACACCCGAGCCAACCAATTGCGCCAGGTAACGCTGATTATCCAGAAATCCGGGAGTGGTATTTTTAGAAGGAAGAATTTTCTCACCGATGCGGTAATTGACCGTTCCGATGACACCGCAGCGTTTGGCGTCGGCATGGATAATAGACTCGAGCAAATACGTAACAGTGGTTTTACCATTGGTGCCGGTGACGCCGACACTTTTAATTTTGTCAGAGGGATTGCCGTAAAATCGCCGGCCTATCGCATACAAAAAACTTTTTGGATCATCCACCTCTAAGACACAGATATCGCCCCCCGAATTTACGCCATCCCCCTTCACTGCAATTATCCTTGCCCCGCGGGCCACTGCGTCCTTGATAAAATCCTTTCCATCGAATTTAAAACCCGGCAAAGCCACGAATAGCCCGTCTTTTTGTTCCTCACGCGAATCACAGGAAATATTCAAGACTTCAAGGTCCTGAAAATGGGCAGGCAAAGGTTTGGTATAAATTCCCTTGAGCAGTTCACTTAGGCGCATATTTTAGATTATCCGGGAGCATCATCTTCCGTCGCAGGCTCCCGCTGGGTGTTAAGGTATTTCAAAGCATCCCCCACCACTTCGGAAAAAACAGGCGCTGACACTTCAGATGCATAATAGGCCGGATGCGGATCGTCAAAAACCACAACACAGGCCAGGCGGGGATTATCCACCGGGGCAAAGCCGGCAAAGGTCGCGTAAAAATGCGAGTGTGAATAAGAACCGCCGACCACTTTTTGCGCGGTCCCGGTTTTACCGGCGACAGTGACACCCTTGATGGCCGCCTTGGTGCCGGTCCCTTCATCCACCACCCCTTTTAAAATACCCTTCATCCGTTTGGATGTCAGTTTAGAAATGACTTTATCCAGGATTTCAGGCCTGCGCTGATAAATGATTTGATTTTGGGCGTCCTTGATGTATTTCACCACAAAGGGACGCATATAAGTCCCGTCATTGGCAATGGCCGAGATGGCCCCCATCAATTGGATCGGTGTGACTGTCACTTCCTGGCCTATGGGTATGGCACCGATCGACGTCTTGGACCATCGGCTCACCGGTTTTAATATCCCCTGGGCCTCGCCGGGCAGATCAATGCCCGTCCTTATGCCAAAACGGAAATGATGCGCGTAATTATAGACCCGCTGGGCGCCCAGGCGCTGGGCCACCTTGGTGGTCCCGATATTGCTCGACTGCTCAATGACCTGCTTGAAGGTGATCGTGCCCAAAGGTTCATGGTCATGCAAAATATGATTGGCCACGCGGTAAGCGCCATGCTCGCAGTTGATCATGCTATTCTCGCTGATCACACCCTCCTGCAAGGCCGCTGAGGCCGTCACGATCTTAAATACAGAGCCGGGTTCAAAGGTAAAAACAATGGCGCGGTCAGTGCGTGACTCCGGTGTGCTTTTGGAGGCCTGTTCTAAATTATAGGTGGGACGGTTGGCAAAAGCCAGGATTTCGCCTGTCCTTGGGTCCATCACGATAATGCTGGCCCCCTTGCAATTGTATTTTTTGTACATCCGATCCAAGGCCCGCTCGGCGATATACTGGATCGTTTCATCAATGGTCAGGACAACGCTAAAGCCGTCCACCGGAGCAATATAACCCTTATCAAACATCAGCTCTCTCGAATGGGCATCACGCAGGATGATGGCGTGGCCCGGCTGCCCTTTCAAATATTTATCATAATCGCGCTCAAGGCCGTCCAAGCCATTATTATCCAGGCCGGCAAAACCGATCAAATGCGAGGCCAGACTCTGGTTGGGATAAAAACGTTTGCTCTCTTTAATAAAACCGATGCCCGGCAATTTTAAATTCTTGATATAAAGATAAACTTCCTGCGGGACCTTGCGCGCTATCCAGACGAAATATTTATCACGGTCCAGTTTGTCACGGATCAGTTTGGGGTCTATTTTAAAAATGCCGGACATTTTTTCCACCACTGCATCCATGTCACCTTCCTGGTGCATGGCCCGGGCATTGGCATAAATGGAGTACACCGGCAAATTGATGGCCAGGGCCCTCATGTTGCGGTCATAAATGGTCCCCCGCCGGGGTTCCAAGACGATGGAATGCTCATGCTGGCGCTGGGCGAGATCACTTAAAAAATCAGAACGGAAAATCTGGATGAAGATCAAAAAGCCGATGGAGTAAGCGAAACCGATGAATAAAACAATGCACACGACCGCAAAGCGGAGTGGATACTTGCGCAGGAACAATTTAACCTCTGTTTAAGAATGAAAACATATTCCAGACGGGTTTTTCGACTTTAGCCGGCGCCATGACCTTCATGACGCGTTCATTGTCCATAAACTGCAAACTGTTATTATCATGGTCCAGGAGCTGATTGCCCAGATTATTAGCGGATTCAAGGGTCAGGATCTGGTGGCTCAAAGCGCCGTTGCTGTCATTCAACTGATGGATGATTTTTTCCTTATCTTTGCCGTTGTAGGATAATTCAAAAATTTTCATCTGCATATGGATGTACAACAAAGCCATTATAGTGACAAAGGAGGCTACTTTAAAATAAACTTTTAAGCTCATCAGGACCTTTCAATGCCCCGCAAAAGGCTTTAGTGAATGCTTTCTTGGTCGTCGAACCCTAGTGTCATTGCGAGCGCAGCGAAGCAATCTTTTCACGCTTTTTCAATCCCTCTCATCTTCGCGCTCCTGGCACGAGGATTCTCCTTACATTCTTCATCACTTGCCACCAGCGGCCTTTTTGTCAAAATAACACCTTCCTGCTCAAAGCCTAAAGACTTGAATTTATTCTTCACCAGGCGGTCTTCCAGCGAATGGAAGGAAATCACGCACAAACGTCCGCCTTTCTTAAGCGCCCTGAAACATACTTCCAAACCCAAAGACAACGCTTCCAGTTCTTCATTGACCGCAATGCGCAAGGCCTGAAACGCGCGGGTGGCCGGATGAATGCGCCCGCGGGTATAACCTTTAGGCAAGGCGCGCAAAATAATGTCCGCCAAACCCTTGGTGGTCGTTATTTTTGCCCTGGACCTCTGCATCACGATCGCTTCGGCAATACGGCGGGCAAAACGTTCTTCGCCGTATTCTGAAATAATTTTCTCAAGTTCAGCCTGCTTTAATGTGTTGACCAAATCCGCTGCTGACATCCCTTGGGCCTCTATGTCCATCCTCATGTCCAAAGGGCCGTCGTGGCTGAAAGCAAAACCGCGCTGCCCGTCATCCAGCTGAAAACTCGAGATCCCCAGGTCCAGCAATATACCGTCGACAGCGCTGACTTTAAGGCCGGCAAGAAATTTATCAAGCGTGCTGAAACTCCCCTTTAACAAATCAATCTTTAAAATAAGAGAAGCCAATTTCTTTTGGGCCAGCCCTAAAGAGGCGCTATCGCGATCAATACCGATCAAATGTCCGTGAGGCCCCAATGCCTGGGCCATTAAAAAAGCATGTCCGCCTAAACCTAAGGTCCCGTCCACGGCCACACCGCCCTGCGGCAGGCGCAGCAATTCCAAGGCTTCCTTAGGCATGACCGGTACATGAGATATTTCATTCATGTTCTATCACCGGTGTCATTGCGAGGAGCCCGAAGGGCGACGAAGCAATCTTTTTAATCAACATCTAACATATGCTCCGCGGTTTTCTCAAAATCCCCGCTGGATTTACTGAAAAATTCCCGCCATGACGCGGTTTCCCAAATTTCAATGCGATTGGAAATCCCGATGACCACCGCATCTTTTTTGATGCCGGCAAAATCTTTAAGGTACTGGGGGATGATAAAACGCCCCTGCTTGTCCGGCAAGACCTCGACGGCGCCGGAGAAAAACATACGGTTGAAAGAACGCGCCTCGCCTTTAGTGAAAGAAAGGTTCTTAAAGCGCTGCTCCTGCAGCCGCCATTCCCCTTCGGCGAACATAAAAATACATTTATCAAGCCCGCGGGTGACAAAAAATTTATCGATCCCGTTTTCTTTCGCCACTTCCCGGAACCGGGCAGGCAAAATCAAACGGCCTTTGGTATCAATACCATGGCTGTATTCACCGTAAAACATCTACTCCACTCTCCTCCACTTTGCTCCACTTAAAACCAAGTATAGACCCAGACAAAAGCATTGTCAATACACAAAATAGGTTCTTTGTCTTATGTCATTCCCGTACTTACAAACACTGTCATTCCCGCGAAAGCGGGAATCCAGAAAAAGAATTTTAATAAAGAAAGTTTGTTACTTTCCGATGGAAACAACAGAAGCGGATTGCAATTTTTGCTGCAGCTCCCTTAAGATAGGCAAATCAGCGGCCGGTCTAATATCAATAATTTCCGGCTCAAAGCCCTGGATGCGGCTTAATTGCGCCATGTCCTGATCGGCCAACGGCAAAGGCACCCCACGGCCATCACGCTTAATTTCCAAATTCAAATTCGCGGAGTTTAAATCAATACCACCGGGGTTTTCATCACTGCTCATTGCAGCATCTTCTATCGCTGCGGCTGCAGCAGCCTTCTGCCTGGTCTCATTGAATGCCTGGATTCTAAATTCAATTCTTCGTTCAACAAGCTCATTGGTGACAGCGCCCAAAAGGTTTTCCCGCATAAACATTTGATAGACGCGAAAAGAGACCAGGCCCATTTCAGGGGCCTTGCCGTATCTTTTTTGTTTTAATAAAAATCTCCACTTTTCCAGGTCCCCAAGACTTGATTGCTTTAAAAAAACGATCAATTCCGTTAAATCCTTGTTCCCTTTCTCGATCTTTCGCCAGTCTAAAAAATTCTTCAAAACCATTAAAGCTTTTTCATCCTTTTCGACATCCTCATTATTCGTCCCGCTGTTTTTGCTTGTTTCACCCTTTCCCGATACTTCTATGATCCGGGCATTGGCAAAGGCGTTCCCATATTGCTTGATCACTTTATCAATTATGGCTAAAGCATCTGCGACCGCATCTTCCTGAATATCAAATTCCTGAACTTCCTCATCCGATGGACTGAGCATCGTCCTTAGCCGCCGAAACTTGACTACCTTTGTTTTTAATTCTTCAGCCCAAAATCTTAACACGTCAAGCTTTTGATTTGTCGCTATGGCGCTTTCGAAGCCCTTCGGCGCAGTATAATCACTGATTAACATTCCAAAACTCCGCCAAGGCTGGTCTCCCAAAGATTCCTGCAATATCCCGACAGCCCTCTCAGCATCCTCATAAGAAATGCTTCCTTCAGAAATATTCAAAATATCATCAACGCTGGGCACACCATATAGTTTAGCCTCAGCGATGCTTTTTCCCTTAAACCGGGTTTTCAAATAGCCGCGTTCGACCAATTTGTCAAATATGGCCCCGCCGTCCCGGAATTGCGGCACAGCTTCAAAAGCGCTTCTTTCAACCACCGCTTCTAACAACGCCCTGGCAAGGATTTGCGTGCGAATCCTATTAAGTCCGCTTTTTAGCCGTTTAATATTTTCTTCAAAAACCTCCCTTTCTTCGGGTCGTACAGATTTATTGTCCTTAAGTATGTGCTCAAACGATAGCCGACTTGCATCCACTTCTTTTGACAATTGATGCAATGCCGTTGTTTTCATCCTTATGATTTCTCTGTCCTGCCACTGCCCGGGCTTGTTCAAAATATCCGAAACATTCATCGCCCTGTCAGCCTCAACAGATGCTGCAGACAAAAATCGCTCATATAGATCTATTCTCTTTTCAATACTCTTAGCCACTTTAAACAAAGCTTCATGGATATCATCAGGACCATATGGCTTCGCCAGCACTCCGACGAAACCGTTTACTGAGGGCCACTCTGATGATCTCAAACTATTTTTACTAGAACCAAAAATAGGGGAACTTATCAAGCCTTCTTCCGCTCTCTTCCGGACAAAATCGATCCATTGTTGGCTACCTCTATTCTCAGTATCAGCAACAACTAAAGCAACATGATATGACTCAAGGATTTCCCTCGCATATTTGACAGTCTTGGCCCATTGCACGCCCACCTTGCCTTCTCCAAACATATTATTAACTTCTATTTGCCAATCTCTTTGCAGGAGTTGCCCTAAAACAGCATCATCTTCAAGAATGACAATGGTCGGTTGGGCATTGGCCTTGCTTTGGCTGTACCTGGCCTGTTTCTTAACAAAACTTGTTTCTTCCGTGTTCAGAGATAATGGGACATATACAAGACCTACGTTAACATGCCTTTGTTTATCATTTTGAGTTATTACTAAAGAAGCCTTCGCACAAACATTGTCCATAAGATCAAGCTCTTCCTGAACGATCTTAGGAAGAAAATCGCCATCATAAAATGCGTTCATAACTCTCAAAGGAGCGCTTGATCTTCTGATATAAATGTACTCCAACCCGTCTACATAAATAAAACCCGCCGAGTACGGTGCAACATAAAAAATACCGATTTTGGGCGACCCCGTAAAATATTCGAATACTATTTGACCGTTGTTTTCACCTAATTGTGTTATTAATTGCCTGTTCAGCAATGTTCCGTAAGCGTCGTCACTGCTTAGTTTCTTAAGGAATTTCTCCATTTGTAATTCTGTATGTGCCTGGAGTATGTTTGACTGGACCCATTTTTCTGGATATCCATATTCATAAAGCTCAGTGTTCATACGCACCCTGGGCCGGGGATCGACCACATTGAAAAGATCTATTTTTGTTTTCATTCCTATAGGTGATGGGTGCTTGGCCGCTATATCTATATGCAACCTTCCATTGTTTTGATCTATGTCGAAATTCAAGTCAAAAGCTACTAAAAGATAGCCTTCATCGATCAATTTTGACGCGCATTTCAATATGTCAATGGCCCGCTTGGCATGCGCTGAATACATGCCTTGGATCACCCGTTCAATTCCCGGCACTGCCCCGATCTTTTCTATCATGCCTCTTATGGAAGCAGGCATATCTACGGCTTCCAATTCTAATTCAAGGCTGATCGGCCCTGCAGGTATTATTCTTTTAACCCTCGGAATTACGGCAACCTGTTCGATGACAGGCTCCTCTCCCTTTAGATGAAATCCATATTTTCTTAACTGTTCAGCTAAAAAAGCTGTCTCCTCATCCGTTAATCCCTCTTTCCCTTCTTTCAAATCGTTCCTGTCTTTAAATTTAAACTCTCCCACCGTTTTTATCCCCTGTAAGACCAATTTGCCGATAATTGACCTTGTTGTTTGTTGGATCCCTTTTTTATCTTCCGCAAAATCTTGAGCTTCTGCGCCCCCTAATTCTGCACCTTTGATCAAGTCTTGCCTGACGATCATCAAAAAACTCCAGACTGACGTTGAAGCTTCTATATTATTATTTTGTGATCTGGCAGCGTGGAAAGAAAAAGGAGGCTTATCTACGATAGCTTTTACACCCTGCCTGATTTCATCAGGGAAAAATCCTTCCTCTTCAATGACGATATCCAAAAGCGTTTTTAAACCCAGCGTCCTCAATGATTTTCTGGTCCGCCCATCCTTAAATAGCGAGTTGACCGTGGCAGCTAACTTGGACCTCAAATCATCTGTTAATGTTATGTTCTCAACATTCATCGCCGCGTCCTTATTTATCTGAGCTTGACCTTCCTCTGCCGTCATAGAGAAATCCCGATTTTGGGTTTTTTCAATCCATAATATATAATTGATTACCTCATTAATGTCATTCCCATTTGATTCATAAAAATCCGGCACTTCCAAAATAATTTGTGCCGTCCGGAGATCTTCCCTCAATCCCCAAAGCATATTGGAACTGTATTGACTAAATGACAAATAATGCCTTTCTACAAAGAATTCTTCCAAAATACCGTTTACTTGCCTTTCATACTCTCTTACCAAATCGGGATCTCTGTTTCCGTTGGGCTTTGTTATAATCAAACGGTTCATCCTGTTAACAAGCCGGTTAAGCCTGGCTCTTAAATGATCAAATTGATCTGTTTGAGGTTTAAGAATGCTATTTTTTCTTTTCCCGAGCAAAAGCGGGATTACCGTCATTAGGATTGTTGGAACAACGATTTCCAAATGCCTGGGCCTGTCCATTTCTTTGGCGCTGGAAAGCTCATCTAATGAAGATAAAAAAGACATAACTTCTTCTTGGTCACAAATTCCATTAATGTACTTTAATAACTCCGCTACTTGTTCCCAAGTATCCAAACCCATAGGGCCGGGATCATGGTAATAACCTGAAAGCACGCCTTTAGTAGCTGCATATTTTGCCCCCATTGATTGGACCCAAATGGTATGGATCAGATCGACAATTGCGGTTTCCCCTTTACTTAATTTATTCACCCGCACAAAGCTGCCCAAACCATTACGTTCAACTAATTTTTTACCTACCAACTTCAGGTAATGGGCAGCAACAAGGTCCCATTCCAATTGGTACATAAGTAAAATTTTATTTCCTGAAAATTTACTGGCACTCCTTCGGGCGGTAGCTTTCAAAACTTCCATTGCATCAGGAAGATAATCCAATAAAAATTGAGTCTGAAAAAGGGCGTGGAATTCGAATGCGATACTCACCAGAGAGCGCCTGTTGATTGACCTTGCAACAACGGAAGGAAGGCCCCGGTCTATTTCGTCAAGAAATCCCCTAAAGCTTTCCCTGAATAACCCGCTTTTTCTTGCGTCCCTCGGATAGAATGAACGGCTCAATTGATTTATAATCTCAGAAAATCTTTCCGCTAATCTTGACGGACCACTCATCGCCGCGTCAAATCTAAGGCCTAAGGCTTCCTTAAAATAAGGATCAATGGGGCGAAAGAAATTTATTATGCCGGGGCGTTGTTTTAATAGCGCCTGTACTATTAATTTTGTAATTAAAGGTTTTTTGTTTAACCATTCACCGATGTTTCTAATAAACTCTTCGAGGCTGACGTTTTTTAACGTAGCCATAATTGCCTCTTTGCTGGGCAAATCCTGGCTGGTCTGGAGGATTTCAGCCACCATCGTGCTTTTAAAAACCGCTTCAGGCACTGTATCAACCTTTTCGATTCTTATGATATAGGAAGGATTGATTGAAACCAGTATGCTGGAAATGCCTTTCCTTATCTTAAAGTCAATCCTTGGAACACTCTTTCTATATAAGGCATCCGTAACATACACGTCTACGTAGCCATCTTGAGGGACGTTATTCACATATTTTTGATAATGATAATTCAACATGCCTGCTATCGGGAAGCTCTCGATAATGCCGAGATCCTCTAAAGAAAATGTAATTCTAAATGCGCCCTGAAGGCGCTCACCTTCTTTTTTAGCTTTAATACGGTTAATGAACGCATTCACATTGGGAGTAATTTTTATTAACCTGCTTCCTCCGTCAAGTTCACGATAAGGCCCACTCGGCGCATTTGAGCCTGTTGAATCCGTTTGCATCGCCGCGTCTTGTTTTTCTTTATCAAATACAGCGGCAACATCCGGCAAAAGCACCGCCAAAGGCCGTGACGTGAAGGTCTGCGCATAGAATTTTCTAAGCCCGTCAGGATTTTGTTTTACGGCCAGGTTTCTATATATGCTCTGGTCGTGGTCTATTTCAAAAATATCCCTTGCCTCGATCAAACCCCTGACTACTTTATAAGCGGGTAAATATTTCCTCAAAAACGGAAACATTTTAAATCTATCCATTAACGGATAAGTTTGCCAAAAAACATCATTTTGAAAATCATCAGATCTCACCAAATTATTTATAAAATCAATAGACCCGTAAAAATAAGGAGACTTGAAGCCTTTGACTGCCCATTGTTCATCTGTTACAGAAAATGCTTCCATCAGTAAAGGCTGTATCTCTTTTAAACTATTTTTAGGTATATGACTGAAAGCTTTTTCCAAACTTTTGACCATAACTTTATCAAAAGTCATATCTTTCCCAAATATATCCTGCAATGTATGCAATTTAGCGTCACTAAAATATTCAAACGGCGCATGGATAGAGGGGTCTGCAGCTAAAACCAGTCCCCACAATAAAAAATCTTTTGGAGTCAACCCCAATGTATTAGGATTTCCGTCAGGCCCCGACAATACTTCAGTAAGCTCCCCCATTTCATTTAGCCGCAATATTGATTGAATATATTCCCGTAAAATTCCGGGATTTAAACCATCACCAATGATCAAATTATTATCCGCATATATTAATCTGCCGCCTTTTTTATCAGATTCCGGGTGCAGGCCTTGCTCCCGCAAATGGGACACATTCCCAACTACCAGTAACCATAACCCAAACGCCCTTTCTAAAGGACTCCCGCCTTCTAAAAAGCGATAGATCCATTGATAAGTATATTTAACCCTGCTGACAGACCCTCCCTGAGCGCCCATGCTAAGAACGATCCAATCAAAAAGCGGCCCGTACCTTTCATTAAAACCAGAGGCTCTCCATTCTTCATTTAACACCTGGGCAAAAGCAGGAGCATCCTCTGTTGTTATCCGATCTACATAACTATTAAATACTGTTTCAATCAGATAATTCCTTACATTCTTGGGCTGGGATTGTTCCTTTGCATTTATATTTTCTATAGTTACTTGAGCCAAACGGCGCAGCCCTTCTTTTTTATAATCAAAAGCAACTATGTTTGTGCCTGGCAACCGTCTGGTGGATTTTACATTAGATGAAACCCAAGCCATTATTCCTTTCAACCTTTGTCCCATGGCTCTACGGGAAGCCACCGCCGCATTCGCCGCTTGTGCTGAAGGCAATATATTTACCATCGCCCTATCAATCACCATTGCTGCATTTGCCCACTCATCCCGGACCGTGAGCACCAAATTGTCAGGTATATCCTTAACGATGGAAACTGCCGCCCTATTAAATCCCCCTGAGAAATACTTCCTTGGAATTGATTGATGAGTATATTTATCTTCATCCTCTTTGATGTAGTTATACACGCCTTTTTTAAAAGCCTTCAGATACTGCTGATAAATTTCTTCATTGGTCCTCGGGTCCTGGTCCACCCCCTTGACCTTGCCCTTATCGGCATAAATTTTTCCAAGCAAGGATTCTTTAAGTGCTCTTTTATACCAAGTGGCGAGTATCATGCCGCTGACGATTTGGCGCAATTGGGCAAAGTTTTTGCCTTCGTTGACTTCTTTTTCCAGGGCGGGAAGGATGATTTCCCGGATAACTTGGGAACCAATGGTGTGCGTACTGGTTGATACGTGTTTAGACAAAGACAGATAATCTTCTTCCAACATCACCTTCAAATGGCTTTGAATGATATAGGCCGTATTACCACTTTCATAAACAGTGGCCTGGTCAGGGACTATCCAGACCTTATTAAAGGTATTGACCGGAATATTGGTTGTATGAAATTCAGTCCAGGCTTTTGAATAGACTTCGTTCCAAAAACTCTTGCCTAAACCGGATTCGGGATACATCAGGGAAGATGTCATTTGCTTCAATAAATAATCCTGGCCTAAAAGATCATGGCCCATCTCGGTCTTGCCAAAATTATCCGCTATAATGCGATTATGCTCATAGGGAGACAGGTTGACCCACTGGTCTTTATCAGGGATGGTCAATGAAGCCAAAAAATATTTGACCAACCTGGTGTATTCCTGCTTTTTCTGGGTACCGCTTAAACTCCCATCACCTTTATGGATTAAAAAGTCAAATTTTAAAGGATTATCCGTATGAATACTCATCCCCATCAGGTGAGCAGGAATGTAGGCAGGACTTAAATGGACCAATATTCCCTGTTCCTTGGATCGCAAAAGCGTAGAAGCAAAATCTTCTGCCTGGGCTTGCGGGACATACACCGAAAGGCCTAAAAACGCCACAATAAGCCAACAGCTTATAATGTCTTTAAAGAGTTTAGATGATCCTGACATGAAGAAAGTATGCCATATTTTGGCGTTATCTGCCAAAATATTTTCGGGCAAAGGCTTCGTCTCTTTGGATCTGGCGGACAAGTTCTTCCGGGCTGGAAAACTTCTTTTCATTGCGGATTTTCTTTAAAAATACCACCTCTAAACGCTTGCCATAAATATCTTTTGAAAAATCAAGAATATGGGCTTCCAGATGCAGTTTGGAAATTTGTTTTTCAAACGAAGGCCTTGTACCGATATTAGCGACGGCTGGATAAACCTTTTTCCCCAGCAAAATTTTGACAATATACACCCCTTGCGGCGGAAGAATATCCGCCTCATAGGCAATATTGGCTGTCGGGAAACCCAGGCCCTTACCGCGCTCTGAGCCTTTGACAACATGTCCTGAAATGGACACGCCACGGCCCAGAAGCTGTCCCGCCTCCTTTAATTTACCTTCACCCACCGACTGCCGAATACGCGTCGAGCTGATAACCGTCCGTCCCTGCTTGAGGCCCGGCACAGCGTGCATTTCATAGCCGCATTCTAAAGCGAGTTTTTCAAATAAAGCGATGTCCCCGCTCCTGTCCTTGCCGAAGCGGAAATCCTCACCGACAAATACAGCCTTGACCCCTGATTTTTTGACCAAAATATCTTTAATAAATTTCTGAGGCTCGATTTTGGCAAAGGTCCGGTTAAAAGGAATGACCAGGCAGGCCGTGACACCCAAATCACCAAGCAAACGGAAACGCTCATCAAGCGAAGTTAAGTACCCCAATTTCAAATCAGGCCGAAGCACATGGGCCGGGTGAGGGAAAAAAGTAATGACAATGGGCTGGGCGCCAAGCCGCCGGGCGCATGCCGTCATCTTTTTGATCAGATACTGATGCCCGCGATGCACCCCGTCGAAAATACCGATAGCAGCGCAGGTTTTTTTCAATCGCAGCTTAGAACTGCCATTTAAGGATATGACCTTCATTCAAATTTTCCAGTGTCACGGCGTCCTTGATGTCAAAAGGCCCCACCTTGGTGCGCTCGATTTGGGAAATACACGCCCCGCAGCCTAAAATCTCGCCGACATCCTCAGCCAATTGACGCACATAGGTGCCTTTAGAGCAGCTCATCAGGAATTCCACATCCGGCAGACGGCATTGCAGGATCCTTAACTCATCGATACGGACACGGCGGGCAATGCGTTCGACCTCTATCCCCTGGCGGGCGATCTTGTACAAACGTTCTCCCTGATGCTTGACCGCAGAAACCATCGGAGGCTTTTGTTCGATCTCGCCGGTAAATTGCACAAAGACTTTTTTGACCGCATCTTCATCAATACCGTCATAAGGCCTTTCCAGCAGGGTCTGCCCCATGATGTCCGCGGTGGTGGTTTTAAGGCCCAGCCGCAAAGTCGCCCGGTACGTCTTATCAAAGGCCACAAATTTATCAAAAAGCTTGGTTGAACTCCCCAGCAAAATGACCAATACGCCGGTCGCCATCGGATCAAGCGTGCCCGCATGCCCCACGCGGCGCATTTTAAACGTGCGCCGGACAAAGCCCACCACGTCGTGAGAAGTGATGCCTGCGGGCTTATTGACCAGCACTATGCCCTGAAAAGAATTTTGGACAGCGGCTTGGAGTTTCATAATTTTTTATGGATGGCGGAACAAATTATTTTTTGCGCGTTTGAAAGAGAGTCATAGATCTTGCCGCCGGCGGCTTTTTTATGCCCCCCGCCGTTGAATTGCTGGGCTAAAACAGCCACATCAAAATCATTCTGGCTGCGCAAATTGACCCGCACTTCCTTGGGCTTCAATTCAGTTAAAATCACCACCACCTCAATGCCGTCCACCGAACGCAAAAAGGTGAATAATTTTTCTTTTAAGTCAAAACTCTTGGAGAAACCCTCTGCCGCCTTCTTGGACAACGACACACAAAAGACCCTGTTGCCGTCGAGTAATTTAGCGCCGTGAATGAGGTCCGTAAACATCTTCATGTCCGCCACCGGTATCCCGACATAAAGGCGGTCATACATGCGGGCCGCTGAGAATTTGAAAGCCATCAATTGTTCAGCGACGGCGTGAGTGTGCGCGGAGGTGTTTTCAAAACGGAACGATCCCGTGTCCGTCATGATGCCGGCATAAAGAAGGACGGCCAAATTCTTATTAAGCGGATGGCGGGCCTCTTGGAACATATCAAATATCATCTCGCAGGTGGAAGACGCTTTGGACCGGACCACATTGACACTGCCAAAACCCTTATTGGTCACATGATGGTCTATATTGACCAGCGGCTTGCCCTTTTGGATAAATTTATTAACGCCGCCTACCCTCTCCAGGTCACCGCTGTCCAGCACAATGGCAGCGTCATAGTCCAATTTTTTTACATCACCGGCTTTTTTAAGCCGGGAGGTCCCGGGCAGGAATTTAAGCCATTGCGGGCAGGCATCTTCATTAAGCACATAGGCTTGCTTGCCCAGGCTTTTTAAAAACATCGCCATCGCCAACACCGAGGATATCGCGTCCGCGTCAGGATTATGGTGGGAAGTCACCAGGAATTTGCGGTGGCGGCGGATGGTATTTAAAACAGTTTTAAAGGAGTTCATTGTTGTTGGCTTTCCTGGGCTGTTTTTAATTGTTTGATCTCTTCCAAGACCTTATCAACATCAGCCGCATGTTTGATGCCTTTGTCATAAATAAACTGGAATTCCGGCGTATAACGCAAGGGCACCCGCTGGCTGATCAGCTTGCGGATATACCCGCGGCAGCTCTCAAAGCCCGCTTTCGCCGCATTGATCTTCTCAGGGGTATCGGCAAGTACGCTAAACTTGACCCTGGCATGCTGCAGATCTTTGCTGACGTCCACATTGAGAATGGTCACAAAAGAAATCCTCGGGTCGCGCACTTCACCCAACAAAATGATATTAGCAAGTTCCCGTTTAATAGATGAATTGACTTTTTCAATACGCATCTGTATTACTCCCTTCGATCTGTGTCATTGCGAGCGCAGCGAAGCAATCTTTTTAAAATCTATACGCATCCCATACTTTTAAACACTTAACAGCTTCTTTAGATTTAGGCTCTTTAAGGAGCTTATTAAAGTCTTTAAGATACCTCTGCGGCTTGATTGTATCAAGCACTTTAATTTTTATGGCAGATTTTAACAATTGAAGCGTTTTGGCCTCCATCTTAAAACCCAGCCGCGCCTTAAACCTGGCCGCCCGCAAAATACGTGTAGGGTCATCCAAAAAACTTTTTTCGTGCAGGACGCGAATTTTCTTTGAGATCAAATCCGTCCTGCCGCCGAAAGGGTCCACGAGCTTGCCCCAAGTTTCGGGGTTAATGGCGATGGCCATGGCATTGATGGTGAAATCCCGGCGGAGAAGATCATTTTTAATGCTCGAAGGTTCGACCTCCGGAAAAGCACCGCCCCGCACGTAGGTCTCTTGACGGGCAGTCGCAAAATCAACCAGGGAGCCATCCGGCAAATGCACCGTTGCCGTCTTAAAAGCAGGGTAGCGTGTTACCTTGGCACCGCGATGCAGGCCGGCAAAACCATCAGCCAATCGAATACCGTTACCTTCAACCGCAATGTCCAGATCAACATTGGGATGCTTTAACATCAAATCCCTAACCGGCCCGCCCACCAGATAAGCCGCAGCACCCTGCTTCTGCGCCAAAAGGCCGATATCCCGCGCCAAGGCCAAGGATTTAGGATTTAAATTGGATAATAAATTTTTCACTTTTTAGATGCCTTCGTGAAGATATGGTTAAATGGTATTGTGGACGAAACGATCAGGGATTTTTGGCCAAATGTCTGCGAGGAATTACGTTAAAAATTTTCCAAATGAAGAGAATCTTTAGAAAATTTTTGACGTAAACCGAAGCAGACGGCCAAAATATCCCGTTTCGGGAACAATACCATTTGACCATATCGGCGCTACTTTAGCTTCTCGGATGAAACTGTTTATGCACCTTCTTTAGGCGCTCTTTATCCACATGCGTATAAATCTGCGTCGTGGAAATATCCGCGTGCCCCAGCATTTCCTGGACAGACCGCAGGTCCGCGCCGTGTTCCAATAAATGCGTCGCAAAGGTATGGCGCAGGGTATGCGGCTTGATCGTTTTCTTGATATTCGCCTTTCGCGCGTAAAACTTGATCACCGCCCATAAGCTCTGGCGGCTGATCTTTTTGCCCAAACGGCTCAAAAATAAAACATCATTAGCCTGGCTCTTTAATAATTGAGGACGGGCTTTGAGCAAATATTTCTGCAGGGCCTCACGCGCCTTCTTGCCCAAAGGAATGATCCTCTCCTTACTGCCCTTGCCCACCGCCCGCACAAAACCCACGTCGTAATTAATGCTTGTAGTCTTCAAATCTGCCAATTCCGAGACCCGCAGGCCGCTGGCATAAAAAATCTCCAATATCGCCTGGTCCCTGACCTGTTGGGCCTTTTTCCCCGAGGCCGCCGCGATCATCGATTCAATTTCCGCCTGGGTCAATACGGAAGGTATGCGCGTCCATAATTTCGGTGTGTCCACGAGCGTCGTGGGGTCTTCCTTGGCCAAATTCTCCCGTACCAAAAAACGATGGAACATTTTGACCGCTGCCAGGTTCCTGCAAATCGATGTTGCGGACATATCATGTTTCTTTAGATCAAACATGAAATTAGACACGTGCTCACGGCTGACCTGGTTTGACGCCTTAATGCTTTTTTGGGAAAGATACTCGATGTATTTTTCAAGGTCACGCCGGTAAGCTAAAAGGGTGTTACGGGCCAAGCCGCGCTCGACGGACAGGTAATTCAAGAACTCGTCGATAAATGCTTTCAAGGTCCCTTTATTCCTTGTGGCTGGTAAAGTTACGGTGAAGCTTGGATGACTTTAACGAAGTGGCCCTGGATCCTGTCAGCGCGCAGATGGTCGCGCAGGAACCTGTCAAATTCACGCAAATCGCTTTGAATGCGTGAAAAATTGCGTGCCTGCCATGAATAATCCAAAGAAGCTTTATAGTAGTCCAGGAAACCCGCTAACTTGACCAAATTCGCCTGGGTGGGCGCATCCACCAATTTTTCCATCTGGGTAATATGATTGGTGACCTCAGTGATAATATAATGCGTGTATTTCGCGGTGTCCCTGTCGTTAATGGCCGTCCATAGGTCCGAATACCAGGCCTTGATCAAGTCATAATTCTCTTTATAATTGTGCTCCGGGCTTAGCTCGGGTGCCGGATATTCTTCAGGTTCGAGAACAGGTATGAACGTCTGGTCTTCTTCTCCCTGCTTTTTCTTACGCGTGAATTTCTGGCGTAAGGTGTCGCATGAACTTAATGACAAACTCAACACCAGAAGCCCTGCAATAGCAATAACCGCCTTCTTGTGCGGATTTAAATTAGCCATGCACCATCTCCTCGAACTCTTTTTGATTTAGTATTTTAACACCCAAGTTCTCAGCCTGTGCGAGCTTGGAACCCGGGTTCTCACCAACCACCAGGTAATCCAGGCTTTTGCTGACTGAGGCAACCACACGACCGCCCTGATTTTGCACCCAAAGCCCCGCTTCTTCACGGGGGACACCTGCCAACTCACCGGTAAAAACGAATTTCTTGCCTTCCAGGCGATTGCCTGAAACCTTCCGCCTGGGTTCTGATAAATTCAAACCCGCGGCCTTAAATTTGGCCAATAGCTTTTTGACCTGGGGCTGTTTGAAATACTCAACAACAGATTCCGCCATCACCGGCCCCACTTCATCAATGGCCTGCAAGTCTTGGGCATGAGCATTTATAATAGCATCTAAAGACCCGAAATGCCCAGCTAAATTTACAGCTGCTTTAATGCCTATATTGGCGATCCCCAGGCCGAATAAAAACTTGGACAAAGGCCTGGATTTGCTCTTATCGATCCCTTTTAATAAATTATCCGCCTTTTTGTCCGCAAATAAATCTAATTCTAATAATTGTTCTTTCTTTAAAAAATAAATGTCCGCCAAATCACGGGCCAAACCTTTGTCCAAAAGCTCGCCAACAACAGACTCGCCCAGCCCTTCAATGTCCATGGCCCCGCGCGAAGCAAAATGGACCAGGAGCCGCTCAAGCTGTTTGGGGCAGGAAGGGTTCAAACAGCGATACGCCACGTCCTCTTCTTTTTCTTTCTGGATTTTGCCGTTACACGACGGACAGGTCTTGGGGATAATAAATTCACTCTTGGAATGTTTCTCAAGGACCTTAACGATTTTAGGGATAACGTCCCCGGCGCGTTCCAACAGCACGCGGTCACCGGCATTGACGCCTAAACGCCTGATCTCATCAAAATTATGCAAGGTGGCCCTGGAAATCATGACACCGGCGCAAGCAACAGGCTCCAATTCCGCCACCGGCGTTAACACGCCGGTGCGTCCGACCTGGACGACGATTTCTTTAACGGAGGTCGTGGCCTGGTACGCCGGAAATTTAAAAGCCACGGCCCAGCGCGGGCTTTTAAGGGTAAAGCCTAATTGCGCCTGTTGGCTCAGATCATTGACTTTAACAACGATGCCGTCAACATCAAAACTGATCCCATCACGCCTGGAAGCCCACTCTTCGCAAAAAGCAATGACCTCGTCAAAATTGCGGCAAAGACGATTGTATGAATTAATGACAAAACCATATTCTTTGGCCTGCTCCAGGAATTCCCACTGCGTTTTCGGGGCTTTGTTCTTTTCTAGGAGACCGGGAGAATGGGCAAAGAATCTCAAACGCCGCTGCGCTGTCAGGCGGGCATCCAGTAATTTTAAAGAACCTGCCGCGGCATTGCGAGGATTGGCAAACAAGGCCTCTCCGCTGTCCTTGCGCTGTTGATTTAGGGCGGCAAAGTCCTTTTTATCCATGTACACTTCCCCTCGAACTTCCAGCATGGCCGGGGCTTTGCCTTTTAAGCTTAAAGGAATTTCTCTGATGGTTTTAGCATTGTGGGTAACATCCTCGCCGGTCTCTCCATCACCGCGGGTCGCTGCCAAAACCAATTGGCCTTTGCGGTAGCTTAAGGAACAGCTTAGGCCGTCGATTTTTAATTCCGCGACCAATGACGGTTTAAAGCCGTTTAACCCCTTGACCACACGTTCGTACCATTGCTTGAGCTCATCAAGTGAATAGGTATTATCCAATGAAAGCATGGCCAGGGAATGCTTGACCGTCGGCAAATTTCCGGCTATCTTTTCACCCACCCTTTGTGCCGGGGAATCCGGGGACCTGAGTTTGGGGAATGCCTCTTCCAGACCAATGAGCTTTTTAAGCAGACGGTCATATTCCTCATCGGAAATCAAAGGATCATTGAGCACATAATAACGCTGATTATGCTTTTCGATCTCTTTAATTAAAGCCCGGATTTCCTTTTTAGCCTGAGCCTGATTCATCGTCGTCCTATGTCATTCCCGCGAAAGCGGGAATCCATTAAAATACAACAAAAAATTTACTAAATTCCCCCTTATCCTCCAACCATTCAATATTTGTGTCCCGGATAAAACCGCCAAACTGCTTCTTTAATCTTGATATAAGTTCTTCTATTTTCTCACGGGAGCCTTCGGCAACGACTTCCACCCTGCCGTCGGATAAATTTTTGGCCCACCCGGTCAGGGACAATGCTTGGGCAAAGGAAAGGCAGGTATAGCGGAAACCGACACCTTGAACGGTGCCTGAGAAATGAATATGGGCTCGAACCATTAGGACACCAAACTAAGCTAACTCTTCTTTTACTTTTTCAGCCAAGAAAACCTTCATGAGTGATTGATAAGGAACATCTTTCTTATTGGCCAAAAGCTTGATCTCATCCAACATATAGGCGGGTAAGCGTATGGTCGGGAAGGCGGGATTCCTTCTCCCCCAGCCTGGCATTCGCCAGGCCTCCTCCGAAGCCGGCCGGTCTCGCTCGGACCAATGGCGCTCGACTCGGCTTCGAATCCCTTTTCTATAAAAAGTCGGGAAGGCGGGATTCGAACCCACGACCTCTTCGTCCCGAACGAAGCGCGCTAGCCAACTGCGCTACTTCCCGAAAATAATCATTCCATCAATAAGGGCGGTATTTTAACAGGCTGAAGGCTTGAGGTCAACAAGCTTACTTAGACTCTCTAAAATTCTTTAAGACGAAACATTTTCGTTTTTTGATTGAAAGCAACCTCCTGAAAGAGATCAAAGAAGCCATCTCTTCCCAAAAACCCTACACCTCTGGCATTCATTTTGGTAGAAAATCCAGCTTGGCATTCAAAAACCCAAGGTTCATCTTTGATAGTGACCTGCACCTTTACTTTATGAAAGTATAACGTTTCTTTACCGCCGACCCCAAAAGTGAAAGCATTCCTGCCTTCAGTAATATCTATGCCTGCGAGTTCTCCCAAACTTGCGGGAAATACGCAAAAATCAGCACCAGAATCAACGACAGAATCAAAATAAAAGGGCTCATTATCTTTATACAATAAAGCTGTCTTCAAGATGGGAGCATGAACTATTTTAGAGGGTAAATCACCACGGGCAGGTATTTGAATTTTCTGATATGGAATGGTGGTATAGCTCAAAAGACAATCGCAGATGTTGAACCATCAGGAGATTTGACCAAATGTGGACTCGTCTCACCTTTTTTACGAGCCTGGCTCAAAACAGCTTTAGGACTACTAGCGACACTAACAACATACGTGTCATCTTGTGATAGCGCGACCCAACGGCCTGGGTATGGTTTAATTAACTGATTAACAGTCTTAACTTTTGATCGTGTAAGTGTGGATTTCATATTTACAATTATTTGATGGATGCTCTTATTTTTATTCGAATACAATTGAGCTTACCCCCCGGATTTTAAAAAATCATAACTTGATTATATTCTATATTTGCAGAAAGAAGATGTCAATCTTTCGTCATGCTATTGACTGGGGATCTTCTTTAAGGCCTAAGAAGGCCCTGATGTTGGTCATCGGCTGGATGCTGATAATCACCGGCGTAAAGCCAGGGGCGTTTTGCAATTGCTCAAGCATCGCGGGGTCAACACGGAATTTAATCCCCTGGCCGTTGTTTTGAACGGATAGGGCTTTGTCAGAGGTTAAATCGATACCGCCTGTATCGCTTCTGTGGACCTCATTCTCTTTTGCAACCATTGCTTGATCTGGAAATTGGACAGACCTTGCTTTCGCTCGTTCTACTTTTGCATTTAATGCTTTTCTTAATTCCTCCCTTGCATTATTGATGGTTTTGGCAATTTCATCCGCAGTTTTTACATTGCCACCTACAGCATCTGGATGATTGGCTTTCATTTGATTTCTATAAGCTTCCGCAAGCAAAGATGCAGTTACCAGATTTTTCATCACACCCAAAACAGTAAAAGATTCTTCATGAGCTTCCCTGATAATGAATGGCTCATTTTTCGCTTCTTTATATTTACCAAAAAGCCTGTTGTAGTCTGTTAATAAATTTACTAAGATGGGCTTCTGCTCTTCGCTTATGTCTGTCTCATAATGATGAGTAATTTTTTCTAACAATCTTCTCGCATTAACCAGGTCCAGATCATTTAACGCTTCTATGGTTAATCTAATCATGCCTCTTACGGCTTCCTGATTTTTTGTTAGAACCACCACATCTTGTTCTTTTCCCAATACTGTTACTAATTCTTCATCTGTCTTGGTGCTTGTATAATGGGCCCCTTCTGCAATGATCCTTTTCCAATTGGCAAATGCCTCGCTGGCCTTATATTGCAAAAGAAATTTTAAAAACCCGATAAAATAAGGATTATCGTGCTTAGGAGCCACTGTTTCAGGAGAACCACCTTCCCAGCGCCGATAGGTGGAGTCACTGTGCCTATTACGTTGAACAAAAAGGGTCAATTCCGCATAAGCTGTATCTTTCAAGAAGGTTTCCATCGTCTCTACTACTTTTTCATGGGTAATACCGCTTTTTCTAAGGGCCGCCAACTGGTTATAAAAGGCCTCAAATCGAGTGGAACGGTAGCCAAAAAGGTATTGGAGGTCGGGAAATGTCAGTGTGGCGTTGTGTTGAACATAAAAATCACTATGCTTGGTCACGAAATCACTTATTTCCCAATAATAATTAAGCCTCGGCATGGCTGTAGCTTCAAACCCCGCATGAGCCAGTAAACTATAGGCGAAACCTGATTGGCTCATCCCATAGCCGTATTTTTGAAAAGAATCCAGGTAATCAGCCCTTGCCTGATCATAAACCTGGGCAAAACTATTACCAAATATGGTCAACCTTAAATATCCCTGCTCTGCAGCAATCTCTTTGCCTTCCGTTTGGGGATTGAAATGCGCCTGTTGAAGAATTAATTTCTCAGCATAGCTATAAACCTGTGCATCAATAGGCTTAGGAAAAAAATATTCTGACCATTGATTCGTCGCAGTACTGACATTCATCGCCGCATCTTGCACACGTTTAATAAAATTTCTTTGTAAGGATCTTCGATAAGGCGCCCATGATCCGGTTTTAGATCTTTTTTTGATAATAAAGGTGTTCGGCTGTTCACCGGCGACAACAGTTAGTTTTCCCTCAAATTTAAAGGAAAACCACCTTCTTAATAAATACAACACATCAGAGGTCGACATCTGAAAGCTTTCAGGAAAGGAAAGTGTTAGCTGTCCAGGGCCTGATTGTTCCAGCTTTATTTTACTCATTGGTTCTGGGTTTGGTTCCGAATTTTGATCAGAAAATTCAAAACTGCTCTGCCTCGTCAGAAGCATAGCCATAGCCCTGGCAAATCGTTTTATGATCTGATCATTCATCCCGGCTTCAATTTTAGGGACGACTTTCTTAAATTCAGTCACTAACAGCTCAACATCGCTTTGCCGGCCCTTTATATCCACGAATTGGCCATGCTTTGTGAGGTCAAGTTGTTTAAATCTTTTTTCATTTTTGATTATAATATACAAAATATAATGTAAAGCACTCGCATAATCTCCAGCACTAAACCCATAGTTACGAATGAACTGAGAATCCCTGTTGAATAAATAAACTTTATTCGTCCAAGCCTCCAAAATACTCAACATTTTGCGTTGATCCCTTAATGGCATATTAAACGGCCAGTTCCTCATGATAATCCGTTGAGTACGCGCATTCATCGCCTGGTCCTGAGACGTCGGTTTATCTTTTGTCGGATTTATTGCTACTAAACTTTCTTCAATATTGCTTATAACGGCTTGTGCACTTCCATTTGGCCTTTTATAAGACATTTTACGGATATAAAGCGCCTCTGCCATCCCCTTTTGAATATTGACCTCATAGCCTAACCCATTTAAAATTGTTCTCAATCTTGCCTCGTCTTTGTAAAAATTATAGCTATCTGTAAAAATAAAAACACCGTTTACTCTTAAAACACGCATGATTTCCCGTAATATACTCACGGTTTCATGTAAAGAGGGGAAATAACCCATCAATTTATATTCATTAATAATATCAAAGGAATCATTATCGAATTCCATACGCCGGACATCTCCCTGCACCAACTTTACACCATATTGGCGAGCAATATTTTCTTCATCAATATTCATATCTAACCCTACCGCATCCAGCTTTTCCCCGTAAAGCTCCTTGATTTTAGCAAGAGCTTCCCCATTGGATCCGGATCCGATATCAAGCAAAGAAACAACGGGTTTACTTTTAAGAAATTCGCCGATAAAATCCCTTTGATCTAAAAGGTAATAATCCCTGTTAACCCAGGCAGGATATTTTTGCTGGAAAACTCTCCATATAAAATTTTCTTCTTCAGGGCTAAAATGAACGCCGCTATTTTTCAATGCGGCAATAACATCCGGATGAAAATCCCCAAACATGACTTGGAGAAGAATAGGTGAATCCAAAATAGAAATTTTATCAACGATTTTTTCTATTAAAGTCTCCGGAAAAACCAAGGCAGGGCAATGGCTGTGTTGCGACCATAATGCTTGAAAATCAGCGACTGTTTGGGATAAAACACCCTTCGCCTTCACCTCTCGCATCCAAGCAGCCAAGTCTTCCGGGGCCGTATTTACAGGGTGATCAACGAATTTTACGCTTCCTCTGGCAGCGCTTATTTCCTGACCCGAACTTGGGTGATCTCTGAGGATGCCCTCAATATCGATCTTATTACCTTTTAAATATTTCTCAATCCGGGCCTTTCCTTCCTGGGATTGGATAAGTTTTCCCAATATAGACATAGCAAAAACAAAATTCTTTGGATTCAAATAAAAATTTTCATCAATCACGGCAGAAGATAATTTTTTCTCGAATACTAAAAAATCATAAGCACTTATGACATCGTTGTAGGCCTCATTCAAAATTTCTGCAGCTTCTAAAAAATTATCCGTGTCTGATGCTATTACATGTTTTAAATTTGGCATACCAAATAAAAACGTACCTTTTTCAACATCCAAAAGCTCTTCCCTTTTAGAGAATGCGTCTAAGCAAATCAACAATTCATCAACCCGTACAGGAGGAAGGGTCAAAATCGTTTGGGGACCTACCACCCCCTTATCTAACATTTTTCTGAGAAAAGGAACCCCGGTATAATACCTTTCCAAAATATAACCCATCTGCTTAACGCTTTTAATTCCATCACCCATCCCGAAACGTTCCCTATACAGATATTCAATATCTTTCGCATCTAATATAGTGCCTTCGGATTCCAAAATTGCCGTAACTGTCCGCTCTGGAGAAAAATGCTTTTCTGCTGATCTTTTCAGCTCTTCTGAAATCATCCCTCTGAGTTTTTCCAAAATTTCCCTTCGGGGCGTGCGATAACGTTTATTCGCATCTGAAAAGATTTTAAACGTTTCCAGTAGTTTATAATCTGTATCTTGTGCGTACGTCTTAAGATTTCTAATATGTTCATCAATGTATTCTTGTAAAACTCCTAACAAATCATCACCTTCTTTTAAAACACGCCTTGCCTCTTTTGATGCCATTGCAAAATCATTATTAAAGCTAATTCCCACAGGGCTTGCATCAACATCCACTAAAAACGCATTGTAATCCAATTCTGAAACTTGCGCCGGATCCGCTGACGCAGCAGGTTATCCCGAGGAAATATTTTTCAGGAGGCTTGGATTTGGCAATGATTGCGCCAAAATTTGGACAACCTGCTTTAGAGATATCAGCGGGTCGGTCTCTTCTTTGATGTAGTTGTAGACGCCCTTCTTAAATGCCTGCAGATAGCGCTCATATATCTTCTGTTTTTCCAAGGGGTCGTTGATATTGACTCCTGCGACTTTATTCCTGTTCTCATAAACCTGCGCTAAAATGCTGTCTTTGATTTTCTTTTTATACCATGTGGCCAGGATAAGAGAATTGTAGACTTGGCGCAATTGGGCGAAATTCT
>JABDFL010000009.1 GCA_013286575.1 Candidatus Omnitrophota bacterium | reverse complement strand
TTTTTGATAAGGCCAACCGCTTTTGCATGATATTCCTGACGCAGGCGTTTGTCAGAAGTATCAATGACCATCCGCGCCCCTGTTTCCGCATCCTTGACTTCAACCAGGGAACAATCCGGCAATTCCATCTCCCGCGGGTCTGTCAGGGTGATGGCAATGAGATCATGGTGTTGGTCGGCAATGCGCATGGATTTACGTATGGGGCCATAATCCGCATTGGGATCCAGAAAATCAGAAATAACAAAGACCGTTGATTTACGGCGAAGCACCTTTGTCAAAAATTCCAGCACCTTGGGCAAATTAGTGGCTTTGGCGCGGGGCTTAAAATACAAGATCTCACGGATCACCCTTAAGACGTGAGACTTTCCCTTTTTAGGGGGGATAAAAAGTTCCGGCTCGTCCGTGAACATCAATAAGCCCACCTTGTCATTATTGCGTATTGCCGCAAATGCCAACACCGCCGCGATCTCCGCCGCCAATTTATTTTTCATCTGGCCGGTGGA
This sequence comes from Candidatus Omnitrophota bacterium, assembly GCA_013286575.1. Taxonomy (GTDB): domain Bacteria; phylum Omnitrophota; class Gorgyraeia; order Zapsychrales; family Fredricksoniimonadaceae; genus JABDGZ01. The sequence goes on along the minus strand of JABDFL010000009.1, from coordinate 36,448 downwards.
GGCAAAATGCACCGATGCGGAGGTGTCCACCAGAATCATGACAGTCAGCTCACGCTCTTCCACGTACTTTTTAATATGCGCAAAGCCGGTGCGCGCCGTGACGTTCCAATCAATGGAGCGGATATCATCACCCGGCTGGTACTCCCGCACCTCATCAAACTCCATCCCCCGCCCCTTAAACACACTATGATAGGCCCCGGCAAACACATCCGTCACCAAACGGTTGGTCGTAATATCAATCCGCAGAATTTTTTCTAGTATATCTTTAGGTATCATATTCGTTTCTACGTCTTATTGTGATACTACTCCCCGTGTCATTGCGATACTACTACCCGTATCATTGCGACACTACTACCCGTATCATTGTGATACTACTACTCGTGTCATTGCGAGGAGCCCGAAGGGCGACGAAGCAATCTTTTACAACCGATCATATAAATCTTCCCAATCAGGATTAAATTTCTTAACAAGCCCGTCTTTCTTTTTTCTAGATCCAGCTTTAATCTGCTTTTCCCTCAATATTGCCCCTTCAATGTCTTGACCAACTTCATAATAAACCAACTTATTTACGTGATAGCTTCGGGTAAATCCATCAACTAAACCATGCTTATGTTCATAGACCCTGCGTTTTAAATCATTCGTCACACCAACATAAATAACTTTATTAGTAAAATTCGTCAAAAAATATACATAGTATTGTTTAGTAAGCATGTTAAAAAATTGGATAATGTTTGGCGTGTCAATATCCCCTGCTTCTTGGCCGTCAAACAGTTGTGTCATTGCTTCATCGCTACGCTTCTCGCAATGACACATGAACATTAGGTGTTCTATTCGGCCATTGTATTTTCTTCTCAGGCACGCTCGCCGCACCCTGCGGTGCGGCATCGCTAGTCACCAGGCTGCTTGGCCGCGAACTGAACGTTCGCGGACCGTGCCCAAGCAGCCTTCCACTACCTTCGAAAAAAACACAATGGCCGAATATAACGCTACGGCACTTCGACTTGGTCTAATATTCTCTTAACCAAGTCCTCCGATGTCTTACCCTCAGCTTCTGCCTCATAGCTAGGGATGACGCGATGGCGCAGGACGTCCATGCCGATGCTCTTGACATCCTGCGGCGTCACGAACCCCCGTCCCTGGATAAACGCGTGGGCCTTGGCAGCTAATGCTAAATTGATCGTGGCCCGCGGGCTTGCTCCATAAAGGACCAATCCCTTTAAATCATTGAGTTTATACTGTTCAGGATTACGCGTCGCTTCTACAATTTGGACAATATAATCTTCGATCTTTTCATCCATGTAAATTTCATCCACCACCGAACGCAGCCGGATAATGTCCTGCGGGGAAGCAACCGCCTGCACAGAAAACGACTGGCCGGTCTTGGCCATGCGTTTGAGGATTTTTAATTCTTCTTCTTTAGTGGGATAGGTAATTTTCACTTTAAGCATAAAGCGGTCTACTTGGGCTTCAGGCAAAGGATAGGTGCCTTCCTGCTCAATAGGGTTTTGAGTGGCCAAAACTAAAAACGGATCATCCAATTTTAAAGTCTCTTCCCCAATGGTGACCTGCCGTTCCTGCATGGCTTCCAGCAAGGCGCTCTGCACCTTGGCAGGTGCGCGGTTGATTTCATCGGCCAGGATGATATTGGCAAAAACAGGGCCCTTTTTAACATTAAACGCTCCGGTACGCTGGTCATAGATGAGCGTGCCTGTCAAATCCGCAGGCAGCATATCAGGAGTAAACTGCAGGCGCTGAAATTTGGCCTGTATGGTCTGGGCCAGGGTCTTGACGGCGGTGGTCTTGGCCAGGCCCGGCACTCCCTCGACTAAAACATGGCCGTTGGCCAATATGCCGATCAACAGACGGTCTATCAATACACTCTGGCCAACCATCACCTTGGATGTTTCAAAGCGTATCGCATCAATAACACCCGCTTCTTTTTTAACTTTATCATTAATGACACCTACACCCGTGCTTGTCATGGTACGCCTCTCCTTCTGGACCCCGCCGCTTTGCCGCTAACGGCAGGCGGGGCTAATTGTTTAAATTAATTGTATGGGAAATACCACAGTAGGAAAATATTATAAAAAATGAAGAAAAATATTGCAAGCAGGTTAGAATATTTTAATCCATGCTTTCCATGCCTAACAGTCTTCCACCGGAAAAAGCCGCCAAAAATAGGACAGCTTCTTGCGGCACACCTTTTTGCCCTTGAGTTTGTAATCCGCAAAAGCTTCAATGAAATACCAGAATTCTTTCTCAGTGAGGTCTGATTTCATGACATTAAACAGGTCACAGGTCAGCACAATTTTTCCCGGGTCCTGGGGGATCCAATGGTCTAAAACGTAATACCAGGGGCTTGAGGGATCATCCAGCACAAGCTTTATATCTGTGTAATAACAGATAAAACCCCTCTTGCGGACATAGTCCAGGGTGGCCGTGATGGTCTCGGGCGGCAAATTCTTGGAATGCAGGCGGGCAACGAATTTGGCGCACTGGGGGCAATATTTGGCATTATAGGCCAATATCCGCTTACCGCAAAGGCTGCACTTGTAAATGGGCTTAATGGCCTTGGACCCTTGGGGTCCGAGGGCAACGGCATTCTTTTCCGGCATCACATGTCCCGGCCAGCAAGCCAATTTTATCTTTTTAAAAGGCGTCCCCCGGCGCCGGTGCTCAGCCAGGGCTATGATGATATACCAAAACTCCTCTTCCAGCAGGTTCGATTTCATTTCGTTTAATAAGGAAGAGGTGATGACGATTTTGCTCGAGTCCCGCGGTTTCCAATGGTCAAAAACGCAGTACCATGGGCTATGCCTGTCATCCATATCAAGCTCCATATGGGTGTAATAACAGACATACCCATGCCGGTGCACGTAATCCCAAAGTTCTTTGACAACTTCAGAGGGGAGTTTTTTGGCAGCCATGCGGATGGCAAACCCGGCGCAGGTCGGGCAATATTCCGTGTGGCTATAGACCGGGATAAATTTCCTGCCGCATCCAAGACATTCCCTATGACGGATTATCTTCTTCATTATCCCGTACTTTTCATACCAGATGCAATACCGAAAGGCTTAAGTCGTACGCCCTTCGACTTCATCGGGGGTTTATCCCGTGCTTTTCATGCCAGACGCAATACCGTTGACCGTCAACAGTAATATCTCGTCGATCTTGGCGCGCCTGGCTTCATGGGCGGCAGTGTCGCTTAATTGGTTTTTTTCCTGCAGGAACCTGACCTGGATATAATTTAAAGGGTCCACGTAAGGGTTACGGAGCTTGATGGACTCCTGCAGGACCTTATGGTAATCCAGCAATTCTTTCTGGCCCGAGATCAAAAGCACGCTTTCAACGGCCAAATGCTGTTCACGCTCGATGGGTTCATGGATCCTTTTGCGCAAATTTTCGTCGGTAACGATCCCCGCATATAGTTCCGCGATGTAAAGGTCTGCCTTGGCCAGGGAAGCCTCCAGATTATGGATAATGGAGGTGAAAAACGGCCATTGCTTGTACATCTGCCTCAAATTTTCCAGGCCTTCGGGATTTTCATCCATGTATTTTTTAAAAGCATGCCCCACACCGTACCAGGCAGAGATGATATAACGGGATTGCACCCAGCTGAAAACCCAGGGAATGGCACGCAACTGATCAACACCCTGAGTGAGGCTGCGGGCCGCCGGCCTTGATCCGATCTTAGTAATCTTAAGGATATTGATCGGCGTTGCCTGATTATAAAAATCCAGGAAACCCGGCGTCTCAAAAACCAATTGACGGTAAAAAACGTATGAATCCTGCGATAATTGGGCCAATAATTTTTCCCATCCCGCCAATTTCGAGTTCTTTTTGATTTCACGGTTGGTCACCAAATTCGTCCATGCCACCGCCGTGATCAGCTGTTCCATGTTGCGCTTGGCCACCATCGCAGTGGCATATTTTTGGGAAACAACCTCGCCCTGCTCGGTCAATTTGATGCGCCCCCCCACCGCTGAAAACGGCTGGCCTAAAATGGCCCGGTGCGATTCCCCGCCCCCGCGGTCAATGGTGCCGCCCTTGCCGTGAAAAAATTTGATCTTGACGCCATATTTTTCCGCTGTCTCACATAAATTCTGCTGGGCCAGGTATAAATGCCAGTTGGCTGCCAGATACCCGCCGTCCTTGCTGCTGTCCGAATAGCCCAGCATGATTTCCTGCACGTCCCCGCGTGCTTTGATATAAGAACGGTATAAAGGTATGGCAAAAAGCTCATCCATCATTTCATGGCAGTTTTGCAAAGCGCCGATGGTTTCAAACAAAGGCACGATCCCGATAGCTGCCTTTTTGACCTTTTTATGCGCCACATGGACCAGCCCTTCATTCTTGGCCAAATACAATAAAGCCAGCATATCCACCGGTGATTGCGTCATGCTGAGGATGTAGGCATCCACAATGTCCGGGTCAAACTGTTCCTTGAGCTGACGGAAGGTCTTGAATTGCGCCAAAATATCCTTGGCATCGGGTGAGCTGACAGACCCTTTTTTAGGGTTGGTCACGGCAATTTTATTCAACAAAACCTGGGTCTCCAACGCGTCAGGGCCCAAAAGCTCACGGATCGTCGCGTGCACTTTCTTGGCGTGGTCCCTGAAATCCAGGCGGGCCAGGAAAAAACGGAAAGCCTTGGCCTGCACGATAAGCCGCCTTAAGTCCCCGTCAGAGGCAGTGGTACCCTGGTTTTTCTTTAAGCTTTCCTGGATGATCAAAAGGTCTGCGATAAATTCATCGGCGTTTTTATACTTGCCTTTTTTATCCGTAAGCACACATTCCAGCTTGTAATGGATAAAGGAAAATTTCTTACGGTAAATTTCGGTGCTTTCATAACGCTCCAGCTCCTGGGCCTGCTGGGGCATGGCTTTTTTGTCAAGCTCCAGGGAATCAAGGAATTTACGGCTCACCTGGATATATTCCGTCGACTGGCTGAACTTGCGGATAAAATTCTCTATGCTGTTGAGATAAAAATTAACAATCAATTTTCTCTGTTTTTTGGCTGTTGTCATGGTGATGGCCGGCGTTACATTAGGGTTTCCGTCGCGGTCCGCCCCCACCCATGAGCCAAAATGGATAAACGGGTCAATATTATCCTGCTCATCGACCCCCAGACTTGCGAATTCCCGGTGGATCTTTTCGTGGATATTGGCCAATAAACTGATGATGGTGCGTTCAAAATAATACAGGGTCTGGTCGACCTCATCGAGCACTTCCACCTTACGGTTACGCACTTCGGAGGTCTGCCAAAGGACCTCCAGGGTTTCCTTGATATGTTTGGTCAGGGAGTCTTCTTCGGCAAGTGTAAGGTCCTGGCGGTTTAACTGGGTCAATTGGCCGGAGATATAAAACAAATGGTCCAATACCGTGCGGCGTTTGGCTTCGGTCGGGTGTGCCGTCAGGACAGGGCCGATATCACACTGGCTTAAGAAGGCCAGGATCTCTTTAGGCGTATAATCTTCGTCCATCAGGTCCTTGAACAGCTTTCTAAGCGACATCTCCTGAAAAACTTCCGGGGAGCGTTCATAATCCCGCAGGCGGCGGACACGCTGGACCTCTTCGGCGATATTGACCAGCTGGAAATAGATCGTGAAGGCGCGCGTGATATTGTAAGCTTCATCCGGCGACAGGGAACGGATCAGTTTCTTCTGCGACTCGATCATCAAAGGATTATGTTTTTCACGGATTTCGGAGGCCAGGGTGCGGATCTCTTCAATTTTCAGCAAAAGATCTTCCCCCTCCTGCTCACGGATGATCTCCGCCAGGAGCCTGCTTAAAAAACGGATGTCCTGCCGCAGTTGATTTTGTGAAGGCGCTAAGGGAATAAGTTCTTGTTTAAACATATATATTTCTTGGCAGTGTCAAAAGGCCCAATTGCTTCGTTTGGCACATAGTTTGTGTCCTTGCGAGACCTACTATACGTGTCATTGCGAGGAGGGCTTTAGCCCGACGAAGCAATCTTTTTAACAAGATTGCCGCGTCGCCTTCGGCTGCGCTTCGCTTCTCGCAATGATACTAGTTCAATCCCCGCAATGAACGATGCCCACGCTTGGCAATCGTTTTTACAGAAGCTTCCACTTTTTTCTTTAAATTTTCTTTATGTGTTTTCAATTTTGCCGCAATCTTTTTATCAAAAGTCGCGATGATCTCAGCCGCCAGGATGCCGGCATTCCTGGCCCCGTTGACCGCCACGGTCGCGACCGGTATGCCGTCGGGCATCTGTACGATGGATAATAATGAATCCAGCCCGTCTAAAGAATTGGATGATTTAACAGGCACGCCGATGACCGGCAGTGTCGTGATGGAAGCAACCATGCCCGGCAGATGGGCAGCCCCTCCGGCGCCGGCGATAATGACCTTTAAGCCACGCGCTTGGGCCTTGGCAGCATACTCATACATGCGCTTGGGTGTGCGGTGCGCGGAGACGACCGTGACTTCATAGGCGATGGCAAATTCATCCAAAATATCAGCGGCAAGGCCCATGATATTCAAATCCGACTGGCTGCCCATGATGATACCGACTAATGGTTTGACCATATTACTCTCTCCGTGTCAAAAGGCCCAATTGCTTCGTTTGGCGCATAGTTTGTGTCAAAAGGCTTTAGTGAATACTTTCTTGGTCGTCAAACGCTTGTGTCATTGCGAGGAGCGTAGCGCAGCGAAGCGACGAAGCAATCTTTTCACACTAACTCACTATTTTGATCAACTTTTTAACCCGCTTGGCCTTCTCATAGGCCTTGTTGATATCCTGATCAACGATGGTGGCATGGCCCATTTTGCGAAAAGGTTTGGTCTTGGTCTTGCCGTATAAATGAATATACACGCCGCCTAAGCTTAAAGCGCTCTCAACCCCCTGGTAAACCGCCTTACCTTCGTAATTTTCATCACCCAAAAGATTGACCATCACCGACGGCAAGGTCATCTCCGTCAGCCCCAAAGGCAGGCCCATGACAGCGCGCAGGTGCTGTTCAAACTGCGAGGTCAGGGCCCCTTCAATCGTATGGTGGCCGCTGTTATGCACCCGCGGGGCTATTTCATTGACCAGCACTTCGCCTTCTTTGGTAACGAACATTTCCACGGCCAGGACACCTACTAAGTTTAACTGATGAAGGATACGTAGCGCAATAGCTGTTGCTTTTTTTTCAACTTCCGGGGCGATATCAGCCGGGCAGCGCAAAAACTCAACCAGATTTTTTTCAGGATGAAAAACCATTTCCACGGCCCTGTAAACCGCCACTTCTCCCTCAATGTTGCGCGCCAGGACAATGGAAATTTCTTTATCAAAATCAATATGCTTTTCAAGCACGCTGGGCACATTAAAAGCATCCGTGATGTCCGCCTCATCTTTCAATTTAAAAATACCCTTGCCGTCATAGCCGGCCTTGCAGGTTTTCTGCACCGCCGGAAAGAATTCAGTGCAGGCTTTAAGCGCCAGGCGGTTGGGCACGATTTGAAAATCCGCGGTGGGAATGCCATAGCGGCGGTAAAACTCTTTTTGGCGGCCTTTGTCCTGCACCAATTCAATGATATCCGGATCAGGATAAATGGCCAAGCCTTCAGCTTTTAATTTTTTAAGGGCTTCCACGTGAATATGCTCATACTCAAAAGTCAATATATCGACTTTCTTACCAAAGGCATAAACATCATCGAAATTCATGGCATCGCCCTGGGTAAAATCGTGGCAAAGGTGGCGGCAAGGGCAAGCGGGATCCTCATCCATGACAAAACTCTGCACATCAAAGCTGGGCGCTTCCTGCAGCAGCATTTTCCCTAATTGCCCGCCTTTAATAAGCCCAAGTTTTAAGTGACGTTTAAACATAGTAGGAATAATCGGCAACGTTAATATAAATTATGTGAGGGGCTATACTATCAAAAAGATTGAGGGTTGACAAGCGGGTTGTTATTGACAAAGCACCATTCCCCCCTTGGTAAAGCCTGTCTTTGACAGTGCTCAAGAAAGGTGGTTATGGTTGGATCTGGAGGAATATTACTCGTTGTGCTTGGAATATACGTACATCCCGACCTTAAAGGAGGAGAATAAAATGGTATTCGGCCTGACAATCATGCTTTATCACCCTGACTTTAATGCAACCGCAGGAAGATTATCATTGGCGGGTTTGGGGATGCTGTCATTGGTTAATTACGGGATTTCGAAAATCTCATTCTTCCCGGTTGCGCAACAACAAAACATCCGTCAATTTTCTTGCCGTGTAACTTAATCAAACTAACCATGTCTAGCGCAAGTTTTTTACGGATGTTATTCGGATAACGTATCAAAATAACTGAACGATCTTTTTCCTGAAACGAATAAAAAATTTGCCCAAAATCTTTATCTTCCGTTATGAGAACTCTTTTTGCCTTGCTGGCCAATTGCATAACATCAATATCAGCCATTGCAGGGGCCATTTCACAAACAGCCAGGACATCGTACCCCTCTTCACGCAACGCACGAACCACAATAAAATCACAACTTTCATCCGCCAAAAATTTCATTTTTAAATTTTATTTGGCCTTAGTTAAAATAATAGTCTCTTCATGTGATAAAGTATCCGCCGCGTATCGAATGGCCGCATGGATATCCTCACGGGTAATCCGTGGATAAGCGTCAAGAATGTCATCTTCATCAGCCCCTTCACTTAACTTCTTCAATATAAGCTCTACTGTTACCCGTGTGCCGCGAATAACAGGCTTACCTAACATTATCTTGGGATTCAATTCAATACGGTTTGTATAAGTCATAGACATCTTCCTTTCTTCTCTACGATTTAAAGATACTCTACACGACGACGATTGTCAAGCCGGGAATATTCTTAATATGCTCTCATGGGTGATGCCTTAAAAGAGGCATTTTTTAGCGTGTGTGGAAGACATAAAAAAACTTCGATGATAGAAGCGTTTCTATCTTAATTAAAATACACCTCAATGCTCTTTACCCTGCCCTCTCGGACGTCTAGGGCGCAATCTTGGGTCAATACAGCCCCTTCAATCTCAATGCTCTTGCGGTCAGGATAGCTCAGCACGATTTTTTGGGATTTAACGCCCTGGGGCCCAAAAGTATCTTTTAGCTTAGGATTATGGTAGGTAACCAATATTTTTGAAAATAATTTAAAACTATAGGTACGTGCCGGGAAATGCCCTTCTGCTTGACGGGTAAATAGCCACGAGGGCAATAAAGGGGCAAAGGTCAATGTCAACGCCCCCTGTCCATCCATGGCAAAAGGCCTGGTCCCCATGTTCATCACCAGCCATATATGTAACAGCTCAGCCGTACTGCCGGATAAACGGGCCACAAAACCCTGGCCGTGCAAATTCTCGTCCTCGTGCGCTGATGAAACAATAAAAGAGGAATTTTGCAAAATGCTGCGGCCATATTGCACCGGGTCCAGAAACGGGACCAGGGCGGCACGGACCTCTTTAAAAAATTCTTTGACCAAGCCGCAGCGCAGCAGTTCCAGGAAATATTTATATTCCATGTGCAGCCAAACCGAGCCGTTTTCCAGCCATCCCGGCGGAAAAATACGGGTACGGCCGATCTCATCGGATTCTTTGGACAGGTCTGCATTGACCCTGTACATCCCCAGCTTTCGATCGAATAAGGCGCTGGACCTGACCGCTTTATAAAGGGCCTCTGCTTGCGGGGGACTGCCTGCAGTCCTCAGCGCATGGACAAAGCCCTCTAAAAACAAAGGCAGGTCATGGCGTTTAAACGCCTTGGCGCGCACGTGGTGCGGGCCGTGATGTGATTTGTCCAAAAGATCATGCTCTGTCACTTCGTGATAAAAATAAGTGGCAAAAAGGCCATTACCATATTTGGCTTTTAGGATACCCTCATCGCATTTTTTAATAATACTGTTCAAAAATCTCTTAATGTCCGCAAACGCCAAAGGCTTCTCCCCGCCCTTGATGCCGTAACGGATAGTGTGGCGGTAATGCTCTTTGAGGTCATTGGATTTCTGCCAGTATTTCAACGGGTCATGTTCCGTTGACAAAACATGCTCAAGCCCCTGGATGAAATCCGTCAGCTCTTCAAAAGCCATGGCCGAAGCGTGATCGCCTGGTTTTAATTGCTCCAATGCCTCTTTGACAAAGACAGCAAAGCGTTTGACTTCAAAAGTCTCAGAGATCGAAGAACCAAGCAGGCCGGGCAGGCCATTGAGGGCATCATACCAATTAGGCTTGTTGGCTTCCATTTCAATCCCGATACCGCTGGGATCAAGGCTCGCGGCTTTATTAGCTAATAGGCAAAGCAATTTGACCAATAAGCCCGTCGTGTAAACATCGCCGTGCCCTTCTTTGCCGCGCAATTTATACCCTTTGGCCTTGGCCTGCACCTCTTTATCATCTTCCGCCAGCGAATGGTATTGGCGGACACCGGCCGGGGTCAGCACATAACGCGCCTCGCGGGGGAGCACATAAAGATCATTTAAAAAGAAACTAAACACTTTCTTTTCTAAAAGGATTTCTTTGAGCTTTTCAGGATACAGGCTTAAATAACTCTCAATCAGATCAAGGTTATAGGTCCAATGGTCGCTCCAAAAACCTTCGCCGGGTTCAGCAGATTCATACTTGGCGCATACACCCAGGACCCTTGTCAGAAAATCATCGGCCTGCCCCTTGATCGGAATTTCGCGGGCAACAAGCTTCAACAGGTCGCCCGGCATAAACCCTTTTTTAAGGACAGCTTCAATCGTCTCTGCCCCCTCGGTAATGCCGAACTCCTTAAATATACCGGCAATGGCCCCCTCGTCCTTAATGACAAAAGCCGTCCCTTTGATGATCAAAGGATTATACCCGTCGGCCTGGATCAAATTCAGGAAATTAACAAGGCCGCTGTCTTTGACGTCGCTGTTAAACCAGGCGTCATTACGCCTGTTCTGGTTGACGTCACGGTAATTGCCGTTTCCCTGGGAAAGATAGGTCGGCGCCAACATGAAAAAATTATAGTCGCGTTCCAAATCCCCGTGTTTACGGCTATACACATTAAATGATACAGGGCCTTCAGCGGTCTGCAGCGATACCGGCAGCCCCCCGCGTAAAATATTATCAAGAAAGGTCTGGCCGCAATACTGGTTAAATTCATTGGATGCGCTGCGGGTAAATCCGTAATCCTTGATCTCATCAATGATGCGGCGGTTGGCCTGGGCCTTTCTTTCAATAAACCCGCGGGCCGTAGATTTCTTAACCACCTTCTTTAATTCCGCCAGGTCATGGGCAAAACCTGCCATGGCCGTAAATGAGCGTTTCCTGCCTCCTGCCAGGATAAAACGGCAGGCGCTCATGGCTGACGGCGTGCGGTTGGCAGTCTCCTGGCGGGCCTGCACCAAAAAGTTTTTTTGTGCCAGAAAATTCTCCGGCACCAAAAAATCACTGGCATGGCCAAAAACACATGAGGCCTCAACGATCACGTCAAGGAGTTTGCAGGAATCCGCATCAAAAGCAAAATAAAAATTACCCTCGGTGATAGGGGTCACCTGCGGAGTGTCCGCCACCTCGACTTTTAACTGGTAAAAAGGCGCCTTATTTTTTACATTAAGCACCTTGACCCAGGCTTCCACCGTGCGGCTCATATTTTTGCTGAGCCAGTCTTTAAGCCCGTAAGGGTTAATGACAGGCAGGCCGTCAACACATTGGATATCAAGCTTTTTGCGGCCTGTATTCTCAACGGTCACACGGCGCACCAGCCCGGCAAAAGGCTCTTGGGGCATGGTAAAATAATTGACAATGACCTTGAGCCCCAGGGTCGTATTGGTCTCTTCAATGGTCAGATCGTGGGAGGTGACCAGCATGCGCTGGTGCACTTTATAGGCAGAGGCAAGGCTGTTGGCAAAAGGCTCATAAAATTTCTGTTTTTTGCCGTCGCTGATCTTTAAAAATGTCCTGAAACCGCGGATGGAAGATAAACGGTAGGCTTTATTGGCCGGATAAAATTCCAGGATGGCCTTGTCCTTGGATTCGATACCGAAGGAACTGATCGCCTGCCCCCGGTTGACATAAAAAGCCCACATCGGAACGCCGTAAAGGCCTGACACGCCTGGAAAAAAATCGGCAAATAATTTGGCATGCTGATAATCTTCAATGACAAAGGCGCCATTGTCATCTAAATAATACGGCTTATTCATTCAAAAACCTTTTATGATGTAACCCTCCGCCTTCTTTAGCATGGCGGAATAAATTATAGTAACCCGATAATTTAAACCATAAAATCAATCCGGAATACCGGTCATCCGTATTATTCATATGGATGCGTTTAAGTTCGTAGAGGTCCACATTAAATTTGTCCTTCCCCCTATTGGTGGACACAGCCGCCTTATAGCCGGCTTCTTTGACAAGACTTTTAACGTCTTCGGTAAATCCTCCTGAAGGATAACAAAAATAATCAATGGGGTGCCCTAAATGGTCTTCGATCACTTTTTTACTGCCCGCTATTTCATCCTGGGCCTGTGCCAAAGTCAATCTGGGCAAATACGCATGGTGCCGCGTATGGGCCCCGGCCATAAAACCATACTTTTCCATTTCTTTGACCTGGTCCCATGTCAGGAAATTAGGAGTGCCGACCTTGTCCGATATTAAAAATACTATCGCCGGAAATCCGTATTTTTTAAGTATAGGGAAAGCATATTTATAGTTATCTTCATACCCGTCATCAAATTGGATGACAACGGTATTACGGGCGAATTCCTGGCCCTGTTTCATGCCTGTGATCAGATCATCAAAGCTGATGACCTGGAAACCATGGCGCTTCATAAAATTCATTTGATAATCAAATGATTGTTCACTGACGGTATTAAGCCGCCATTTACCTGAAGGGACCCCCACATGATGGTACATCAGGATAGGAACGACATAACGGTCCCTGACCCAAAAAGTAAAGCCGACCCCTCCAATGACCAACGCAAAAAGCAGCGCCCAACAAATATCTTTTATTATCCGCATATACCCTTATTAGCATCGTGTCATTGCGAGAAGCGTAGCGCAGCGAAGCGACGAAGCAATCTTTTAAAAGATTACTTCGCCCTTCGGGCCGGCAATGACACCTAAACAATTACCCCTTAAATTCCGGACAAACGTTCCTTAACAAGAGCGCCGACCATTTGATTATCCGCCTGGCCTGCGACGCGGGACAAAACATCCTTCATGACACGGCCCATGTCCTTGATGGATGTGGCCCCGCTGGCTAAAACCACTTCCTCAACAATGCTTTTCAATTTCTCCGCCGACATTTCAGGGGGAAGGTAATTCTTCAAAATGACCAGCTCCTTCTCCTCTTTTTCAGCCAAATCAGTACGTCCGCCTGATTTAAATTGGGTGATCGAATCCTGGCGCTGCTTGACCTGCTTTTTGATGACGCTGATAACATCCTCATCGGGGACAATCTCCAGGCGTTTATCGACCTTGACATTCTTGATTTGCGCGCGCAAAAAACTTAACACCGATGAAGTAAAAGGGTCCCTGGCTTTCATCGCCTGGACATAATCCTGGCTGATTTTATCTTCTAACAGCATAATCCCTCCATTAAAAAAGGGACGTATTATACATACGCCCCAGTGTCATTGCGAGCCCCCGATTAAAACATTCGGGGGTAAACTGCGCGAAGCGATCTTTTAACATGTCAAAAGATTTCTTCGTCGCTACGCTTCTCGCAATGGCACAAAATTTATACTATTGGACAATTTTGACATCAATGGCAAATGATTTATTGGTGCCATTAGGATTTTGCAACTGGCCATTACGCAACATGAAACCGCTGTTGCCGTTTAAGGCAGCCAGGCGGTCTTTCTCTTTTTGGGCCGCGACCCTGGCAAAATAGGCCTGCTGCTTTAAATAATGCATACGGTTTTTGACCATTCTGATCTTGTTTTGGAACAAAATAATTAAAGAGCGGCCTTCCTGAGGATCGGAAAAATCAGCCTGATAAACGCGCAGCTGGCTCTTTAATTCCGACAGCTGGACACTGACCTGGGAATCCCTTTCCCTTAAAGCCGCGATCTTGGCCTGTAACTCGCCCATGTTCTGGACGCTCTCTGTATTTTGCAAATTATCCAAACCCAGCAATTCCTGCTTTAACTTTGCATTTTCATCCTGGGCCTGGGACAGCATTCCCTGGGTTTGCACAAGCATGCCCTTAGTTGATGCCAAATCCGCGGTCACCTGGTTTAACTGGTTGTTGACCACTATCAGTTTCCGGGTAGTTTCATCCAGTTCAATTTTGGTTTCCTTATATTTACCGACATAGGTCATATAATTGACCGTCGCGCGTTGCCCTGCATTCAACGCTATGTCCGTTGATTTAGAAAGGATGTTAAAATTTTGATGCTGTAAATTAAGCACATAAACAGTCAGGGCGATCATGACCAAAGAAAGCACTATTCCTATTATCTTCATCAAATGATTATTTTGGCGTTGGGCGTCCACGCCTTCCCCAAGCTTTGGTTCCTGTTGGTTTAATACTGTCTCTGCCACTTCCATACCTCCTGAAATTAAAAAGCCAAATTATCTAAAATTTTTGCGTCTGCCGCCTCACTGATCCGGGCCACCTTCTTTTCAAGCCATTGCTGAAAATCATTGTCCGTCTGGTCTTTCAAAAACTGTACGCCGCATTGAAAACGTTCGTGGGGGGTGTTAATACGCCGAAACCACATGAGCCTGCCTTTTTTAGGGGCAAACGGCAAAGTCTCTGCCCCTGATTCAATGGACAGGACACAATTATCCGTCGGCCTGAACACCCTGTCCGTCTGCAATAGGAAGCCGGAGGCAGAAATATTCACAACCGTCCCCTCACCTGAAACATCTTGATCTGCAAGCTTCCAGGTAACGTCCATAAATTCTTTTAAACGGAAATGACGACGATTTTCAAGCATATAATTTGAATATTTTAGCCCGACAATACCAAAAGGGCAAGGAAAATCACTATTAAAGACTTACTCACCTGAAATGAACAAAAACCCTGCCGAAATTCTTGTCATCTTTTTCAATGCGGTGATAAAGCGCCTTGATATGCTTTTGTTCCAGGAACCTTAAAACGTGTTTTTTCAATTGCCCGCTTCCCTTGCCCGGAATAATTTCCACCAACGTAATGCCCTTATCCACCGCTTCCCGGATCACACGGTTGAGTTCCGCATCAATGGAAGACCCCCGGTTAAAGATATCGTGCAGATCTAATTTTATTTTAGCCATGATCAAAGTCCTTTAATAATTTGGGCCATGTCTTGGGGCGTATCTTCCGGATGAAAAAGATGGGACGTTTTGCCTTGGGCATCTATCAAATAAAGATAGTCGGTATGGTCAAACATATATCCCAGCGCCGATGAATTAGTTACCACCTTCTCATAGGTGGCCTTGTAGCTGTCCACCACGGCATCTATTTCCTGCCTGGTCCCTGTCAGGCCTACGGCGTTAATATTAAAATACCGCAGGTATTCCTTGAGTTTCTGCGGCGTGTCCCTCTGCGGATCGATTGTGACAAACAGCGTCAAAAGTTTTTGCCGCATCCCCGACCCCAAAAGCGCATACACGCGGGCCAATTTTGAAAGTGTCGTGGGACAAACATCAGGGCAAGTGGTGTATCCAAAAAATAACAGGACGATCTGCCCCCGGTGGTCTTTTAAATGAAAGATCCGCCCGTCCTGGTCATGGAGGGTAAAATCAGCTTGAGGATTAAGCGCGCCATCCAAACCGGCAGACGCTGCCGGACCGCTCCCCTGCTTTCCACACCCTGCCCAGGTCATAACGAGTAGTGTCGTTGCGAGCGAAGCGAAGCAATCTCTTAAAAAATTGCCACGGCCACGGCATGTCCTAATAGCTATGTTCATCCAGTTTGACCTTGCCCCGGAAAATCCAGTAGATGCTGATGGTATATGCTATCACAATAGGCATGCCTATCAAGGCGATAATCAACATTGTCCCCAGGGTCTTGGGGGATGAAGAGGCATTGTAGATTGTCAGGCTAAACTGCGGACCAGGATTGGACAGGGCCATGTTAGGAAAAATACCCAAACCAAAAAGGAGCATGAATAAAACGATTGCGGTGCAGGAAGAAAAAAATGCAAAAGAATCCCACCCCTTGGAAATGCTCCTGGGAATATTCGCGATGGCCAACAGTTTGATGACCGGTATCAAAAAAAGAATGGGATACAATTTTAAACGGTCGACCATGTGCGGCGCATAAAGCATGGTGGCCATGGTCAAGATCACATAGCAGATCACAAAGAAAATGATGCAGTTCTGGACCCAATAACGGACCTTGTCATGAAATTCCCCCTCGGTCTTCATGACCACATAAATAGACCCATGCATCATGCAGACAGAAAGGACAGTGGCCCCGCACAATAAGGCATAGGGGTTTAATAAACCCAAAAAAGTCCCATGAAATTCTTTGTCAGCGCCCAAAGGGATCCCCCAGATCAGGTTACCGATAACGACCCCCAGCAAAAATGCGCACAAAATACTGGCCACGGAAAAAGCCACGTCCCAGGACTGTCGCCACCACGCAAAAGGCTGCTTGGAACGGAATTCGATGGCCACGGCCCGAAAGATCAAGGAAAAGATCAGCAGATAAACAGCTAAATAAAACCCTGAAGCCAGGGTCGCATACACGTCCGGGAACGCGGCGAATATGGCCCCGCCTCCGGTCACAAGCCAAACCTCATTGCCGTCCCACACAGGCCCTATGGAATTAATCATCAGCCTGCGTTCATTGTCTCCCCTGGCAAATAAATGCAGGGCCCCCACACCCAGGTCAAACCCGTCGAGTATCGCGTAGCCCGCCAACAAAATCCCCACTAAAATAAACCAGATTAAATGAAGATCCATATATCTCCTTGATAAAGTAATATTATCAAATTTCTTATGTCATTCCCGCGAAAGCGGGAATCCATAATAAAATTACTTTTAATCCGCGCGATGCCCATGAGTGTCATAATTAGCGTCGACCGGACCCTGCCTGATCTTGCTGTCGAATAAATAAATATACAAAACAAATAATAAAAGATAAATGAAGGTAAACATGATCAGGGAAGCCAGGACAGCATTGGCCTGGATGGCCTTGGATAATCCCTGGCTGGTCCGCAGCAATCCGTAAACGATCCAAGGCTGACGGCCGATCTCCGCGGTCATCCATCCGCACTGGTTGGCTATTTGCGGCAACAGGACTGCGGGGACCAAAATCCTCAAAAGCCACCTGGTCTCAAACAATTTTCCCCGCAAAAAATAAACAAGGCAGGTTATTGATAATAAGAGCAGGAACACGCCGATAGCGATCATGAAATGGTAGGTTTGAAAAACAATATTTATCGGCGGCAGATCTTCTTTCTTAAATGAATTGATCCCAACCACCGGCGCGTTTGGGTCTCCATGCATGAGATAACTGACCAGCCCGGGTATTCTAAGGCCGTAGCGCACTTGCCTGCCCTTCTCGTCCACATACCCAAATAGATACATGTCCGCCGGCGCATTAGCGGCAAAATGCCCTTCCATCACGGCCAATTTTGTCGGCTGATAGCGGGCAACAGTTTCTGCGCCGATACGGCCTGTGATCATTTGCCCTGCAGCGGCGATCAAGGCCACTGTCAGGCCCACACGCATGGAGGCCTTGGCAAATTCCAGATGGCGTTTATTTAAAAGGTAATAGGCGCTGACGCTCAATACAAAAAATGCCCCTGTGAGCCACGAGGCGACCAGCACATGCGCCAAACGTTCCATGGAAGACGGATTAAATACCATCGCCCAGAAATCGGTGATCTCCGCGCGGGCTGTCAGGCCTTGCCCTACAATATGAAAGCCTGCCGGTGTCTGCATCCAGGAACCTGCGACAATGATCCAAATCGCAGAGAAATGGGCGCCAAGGCAGACCAACAATGCAGATAACCAATGCATCCGGGGGCTGACCTTGTCCCAGCCGAATAAAAGGATCGCTAAAAACCCTGACTCTAAAAAGAAAGCAAAAACCCCTTCAGCGGCCAGGGCAGAACCGAACACGTCCCCCACATAACGGGAATACGTTGACCAGTTGGTGCCGAATTCGAATTCCATCACAAGGCCCGTAGCGACCCCGATGGCAAAATTAAGGCCGAACATCTTGACCCAAAATTTAGTCATTTTGTGATACAGGGGTTTCCTGGTGATCATATACATGCTTTCCATGATCACAATGATAAGCCCCAGGCCGATGGACATCGGCGGGTAAATGAAATGGAACATAATGGTCACGGCAAATTGGATACGTGAAAGCATCAATAAGCCCATACTAACACCTCTCCTTACATCTTCATTCCCGGCATGCCTGAAGGCTCTTCTGCCTGCTGCAATTTGGCTTGAGCACTCACGATGACAGCGCTTCCATCCTGAAAGTGGAGCGTGATGGGAATTATATCACCTTTATTGACCGATTTTTTAAGATTGATCAGCATAATATGGAAACCACCCGGCTGCAATGTCACCTTGGCCCAAGCGGGAATATGTATATTGGAAACCATGGCCATGTCCATCATCCCGTTCATCTCACCCATCTGGTGGATCTCAACGGCACCCGCAATATCACTTGAAGCTGATACCAAAACAGCTTCCCTTGTAGAATTATTCGTAATGGTCATATACGCTGCTGTGGTTGTTTGCGAAGGCGGCATGGCCTGCACCCAGGCATCACTGACCAAAATGCCCTTGCTTAAATCATCAGCATAAGCGTACGCTCCCCCCAAAAACATGACGGTAAAAACAGCGAAACATAATAGATTTCTGATTTTCATGAACCTCTCCTTGCTGGACCCCGCCGCTTGGGCTATCAGCCCGGCGGGGCTATTTTTTCTGCAAAGACTGCAGATACGTGATTATTTTATCTAATTCATCCGGCGGGATGTCTTCAAATGCCGGCATGATGCTGTTGTCTTCTTTGATCCCGTATTGGATGGACCGCCTGATGCTGTCCCTGTCTAAGCCGTGAAGGTATGCTTTGGGGTCATGAAAATTGGTCGGCGGCGGGTCAAATTTCTGCGCGTTTATCCCGTCCCCGTGTCCGGTCCAGCCATGGCACAGCGCACAACCGTAAGAAAGATAAAGCTCTTTGCCTTTATCCTGCACAGCAGCTGTGTCTGCCCATGCACTTTCACAACCCCAAAGCAATAATAAGTAAAATAGGACTTTGATCATTTTTTAAAACATATAACTAACGGTTACTTTATAAAGCGCTGAGGCAACCAGCTGGTCGCCTTCCGTAAATACATAAACCGGAAAACCTACATCAAAATACACCATAACCCTTTTATAATCCAGCTCAATTCCGGGAGTCAGCAAAATGCGTTCATAGCCGCTGTCGCTGGGGTTGGCAGCCCAGCCTCTGTCACGGGAGCGGTACGAATTCTCAACTTCTGCCACCGGCGTGACCTTTACACCGCCCAATGACCAACCATTGTAGTAGGCGCCCAGCGCAGCATCATCCTCAGTGCCGGGACGATACCCGCCCTGGGTCAAAAAAGGCTGGTCCAGCAAGTCCTGGACAAAATAATCAAAGTTGCTCGACATGATAGGACCGCGATGATACGCGCCAATCAGGGCATCTGTGCTGCCGGAACCGATTTCAGTGTCCCGGTCAAAATTCGGATAGGTCCAGTCTCCGGTCGGCAACTTAAAACCAAATTCCAGGCCGGTGGACATGTCCGGTGATAAACCGGTATAGATGCCTTTGACACGCATATCGCCGACAGCGCTGTGTTCAAAAGATTGGATATCCGGCGCGCCGGGGGCCCCATTATCAGTTTTGAAATAACGGTGGTCATAGGGCAATTCCACGGAAATACCCCAGTCACGGTTGAACATATACTGGAAACCCGTATTGATAAAACTGGTGCGGATCTGCTTGTCGCTATTATCATCATTAGACGCTTTAGAGGTCCCGCTCCAATTATGGGTCTGGTCCATAAAATCGTATTCTTCCCAAAATGTTCCCCCCTGGCCTGAAGGGAACATTGAGGCAGTGCCTACGTCAAAAACCCCGCATCCGCAGGCACAGGCCCAGGAATTGCTTTGCATGAGATTAAAGAAGCCGAATATTAAAAATAATAATATGAAAAATATTTTCCGCATGAAATCCCCCTTAATAAATGTGTTTAGTCCGTGTCAAAAGGCCCTATTGCTTCGACACCTTAAGGTTCGTGTCATTGCGAGGAGCCCGAAGGGCGACGAAGCAATCTTGTTAAAAAAATTGCTTCGACTTCGTAAAGTTGTGTCAAAAGGCCCAATTGCTTCGACGTCAAACGCTAGTGTCATTGCGAGGAGCCCGAAGGGCGACGAAGCAATCTTTTAATTGGAGTTAAACTTTAGGAACGTATTCCAACGCTGCGAGGGAAGGGTTTCTGTAGGACAAGAACTGGTTTTCAAATTGGGAAGCAAACAATAAATTTAAAGCAATGGCGGGCCTGGCAGAAATAAAATAATTACCAGCACCACCGGAAGAATTTTCTTTATTGGCTGATGCGCCTGCTTTCAAATTTATCCCCGCCTCCATGGCCTTTTCAGATGACTTGGGGACCAGCGCACGGCACATACACAAGGCCCGCTGGCCGTCACAGGCAAGCTTCTCCTGAGAGGGATTGATAAAAAACCCTAAAGGCAGTACCCAAAGAATAAAACTAAGGCATGCCGAGCAAGAAACAGGAAATATTAATTTTTTCATTATTGGCGTCTAAACAGACGTTGGGATAATTTTTGTAGCCAAAATGCGTGTTTTTGCTCCTAACTTATCCAGGAATCAGTAAGTAGCAATTAGCATTTTGGCGGAAAAAATTCATCCCAATGGCTGTTTAGCCTGTTAGCTAAAAAATCCCTAGAAATTTCTTTTTTTCCGGCTCCCATCCATCTGCTTTAAAGCGGTAAATGCCCGTAAACTCACCATCTTCAAATTCCGGGCCAACCTCCAGAGTGCCGTAAATGGTGATCGGTTCTTCAAACTGATCGTCACTGATATTAAACCCTTTAGGATCCACGGTATCCCCCACCATCCATTGATCATAGCCTAACATGGCGCAAAACAGGCAGGACACCAGCTCATCGGCAAATAAAAATTCTTTTGTGTTTTGGCCTTCGCTATTGGCCAAGGGAATAACAAAACCCCTAATAGCCACTTTTTTGCCATTCAGGTCCTGTATCTGTTTGGGGATCGCCATGGGTGTTTTAGCGGCTTTAGTGATGTTTCCATCAGGATGTTCAACATCCACCGGAGGCTGGTAATTGAAATATAAATCATCAAAAGAAACCACCTGATAATCAATATTATTCCTGACGAATTTTAGGGGTGCTGCCCCGAGTTTCGGCAAGGCCTGGGTCCAGGCCGGATTGGCGGCGAGCATGATGCAGGCGCATATAAATACCCAACGCAAAGATTTTAAACGGGGAAATTTCATAAAAATTATTATAGCACTCTTTCCGTGTCATTGCGAGCCCCCGAGTCATTTTTCTAATTTAAACCTGATAGGGACGGTGACGGTGGAATCCACAGGAACACCGCCTAAACTTCCCGGCTGGAATTTCCAATGCCTGACAGCCTTTAACGCTGCCTGATCAAGCATACGAAAACCGGAACTTTGGATAATTTCGACACTCACAGGGTCACCTTCCTTATCCACGTCAACTGACAGCATGACAATGCCCTCTTGCCGCATTTGCCTGGCCAATTCAGGATATCCGGGAGCGGGGTTTTGAAAATAGTCAGGATTGGCTTTTACCCTTACGCCAGTGTCAAAAGGCTTGAGCCGTACGCCCTTCGACATCGCACGGTTTGTGTCATTGCGAGGAGCCGAAGGCGACGAAGCAATCTTTTTAAAAGATCGTTTCGTTGGTGAACGTAAGACCGATAAACCTCCTTGCAATGACACAACAGCATCAGAAGATGTCCCCGCAGGCTGTTTTATCTCTTCAATACTTACTTCCACCATTTGCGCAGACGGCTGCACGCTAAATTGGGCATGTTTAATAAAAGTTGTTCCGGAAAAAGAAAATAAAATACCATGGATCAAAAATGACCCGATTAAGGCCAACCAGATTGTTCGGTCTTCATTTATTAATAGAGGGCTCATGGTTAAAAATCGTACGTGACCCCGCCATAAAATCCCCGGCGCGGACCGTATGAAGGGGCAAAAACACCTACCCCGGAACCACTCCGTAACTCATAGACCTCATCCGCGACGTTGACAATATCAAAACGGACCTTGATGTCATGTTTACTGTTGAGTTTAAAGGTATGCTCAATACCCAAATTAACGGGATTATAAGACCCTACACGTTTGCCATTTGGAATATTGTCAGGTTGACCAGGATCGCTGCTTTGGCGCAACCCGCTGCCGAAAAGCAGATCAGCATAAACCTTGGTCCCATGAAATTCATACGCCACTCCGGAAGAAACGGTAAGGGCCTGGTCATGGTCCAAATATATCCAGTGATTGGCCACATAATTTAAATCAGCCTGGGAAAATTGGAACTGGTCGGAAATCCACTGTGACCCAAGTGCATGGCTCCAGGCAGCATTGGCGTAGCTGGTAAATCCCCCATTTTTGTAATTCATCGTCAATTCAACACCGCTGACCTGGCCATATTTATAATTAAACGGGGTCACTATAGGTGCCGCATTAAACTGCCCATCATCCAATTGGTCTATCGCGGTTTTAAAATAACCGTCCAAACCGGCCTGGAATTTAGGCGAAAAATCATGGGTGATGCCTGCATCATAATAATTGGCACGCTCTGCCAGGTCAGGTGAATTCGTGGTGATCGCGGTCGCATTGGTGGTATTGTTAAAAATGGCAGGATTAAAGTTTTGCTGCTCCTCAAGCGGCGGCGGGGTAAAATAACGGGCATATCCTACGTGCACCTTGGTGGCCGGATCAACTTCATAAACAGCATTAATGCGCGGGCTCAACTGATACTCATTGAGATATTGGTAAGATTGGTCAAAACGGACACCGTAATTGATGGTCAAAGGGTCCGTGACCTTCCACTCATCCTGCAAATAAAGGCCATAGGTCTCTCCCTGCTTTTGATTATTGGCATTAATTGATTCTTCAGGGCCATCGACAGCACCGGTGCCTGGGTCTTCAGGAAACACATCAGAGTTAGACTCGTTAATGGCGTCACTGATCGTAAATATTGACCCTGCACGGAGAGTATGCCGGTCATTTAACTCGTAACTGCTGTCGAACTCCAGGCCGTTGGTAAAAATACTGTCATTAATGGTCGATGCTACCCCATTATATTCCAGATCGCCAATAGGATCAGGCAGGTAATTGACCTCACTGAAACGGGTAAAGGCCGAAAGCTGATAATTAAGTTTGTCTTCGGACTTTTGATACGCCACAACGCCATAAAAATTCTGCTCTATCTGGCGGTCATTCACATCCTGGGAAGGAATATAAGGCAAAGGTAAAGGGTTTCCGGCCCCGTCATTAAATAAAGCACCACCGGGAGCATTAGGGATTTGAAAATCACTGTGGGAAGCGCCAAGCATGACACTGATACGGCTTTCATCATCAATGATTTTAGAGACATAGGCAAACATCTTGGCCTCCTGGGTCTGGTCATGGATGGCGGATGTACCGCCCGTGTTATTATCAATACCCAGATTGTCTTCCAAATAACTGGAAGTGACAAAATAATTGATGTTCCCCGGGGCAGATCCTCCATAGGTCATGCTGGGGTTTACCTCGCTATTACTCCCGCCGTACATGGAAATGTCGCCACCGTTCTCAAAGGCACCGCTTTTGGTTGTGATATCCACAATACCTGCCGTATGAAAACCGTATTGGGCAGGCAGGGTCCCATCGATCAGGGAAACATTAGCCACAAAACGCGGATCAAGCTCTGCGCCAAAACCGGTCAACCCTTCAGGAAGCAGGACATCATTGATCCTGTATTGCAAATTGGCATGTTCGCCGCGGACATGCATTTGTTCCCATTGATCTTCGGCAACCCCCGGAGCTCTTAATATCACCTGATCAAATGAGGTATTGTCCCCCCGGCTTTCATCGTCGATCCCGTCACTGGTAATATTATAATCTGTAGCCCCAAGGCTGGGCTGGATGCTGTTACGCTCCTGGTCCAATTGCCCGATAACATCCACTTCACTAAGCTGGGTTGATGATGTTGCGTTGTCCGCGTAACTGCTAATAGAGAAACAATCTTCGCCACATATCAAAAGAATTATTAGAAAAGCGAAGATTCCTTGCCTGCGTAAATACAGATATAATTTCCTATGCTGCAAGCAACATAAAAACCCAACCAACAACCATACCCTCATACCGCCTCCTTTATTATAAATAGAAATTATTTCTATTTACATGTTAAAAAAATGTGTCATTGCGAGGAACGAACGTAGTGAGTGACGAAGCAATCTTTTATCATACTAAAAAGGTTGCTTCGTCGCCTACGGCTGCGCTGAACTGCGCTTCTCGCAATGACATTCGGACTTATAAGTTACGTCACTACGTTCCGTAACTTATGTCCTCATGTCACTTTTGGAAAGAAAAATTCCTGACATAAGGCACTAATCTTACCAAAATATAAATTAAAAATACGATAGCTGTAATAAAGAAACTGACGGGACAAGGCAGATAAAAAGAAATGAATAACCCCAGCCACGTTGCCAGCACCGCAACCAGTACGGAAATAAATATGCCCTGCGACGGCTTGGAAGCCAGCCTTTCGGCGATGGCAGCCGGTGTCACCATCAAAGAAAAAATAAGCAGCACTCCGACAACCTGGACCGCAATAGAGGTTGCGGCGGCAATTAAAACCATGAATAAAATGCCCATCCAAAAGGCTGAAAGCCCTTTGGCTTCTGCCACATCTTCGTCCAGCGAAACAAATAAAAGCGGCCGGTAAAAACAAGCCAATACGACGGCAACAATAATGCCGGCGATCAATGTGATCAAAACGTTGCTGCTGCTTATCCCTAAAATTTCCCCGAAAAGCAGTGAATACGCTTCTGTGGCGTATCCTTTATAAAGACTGATGAATAAAACCCCCAGGCCCAGCATAAATGCCAAAACAGTCCCGATCTGGACATCGCGGCTTTCAGCCTTGCGCCCCAAAATACCAATAAACAATCCCCCGCCCATCGTGAATAAAAATAATCCGAATATGGGATTAATCCCTATCAAAACCGCTCCGGCAGCTCCGGTAAAGCCCACGTGAGATAAGGCGTGTGCCGCAAAAGAAGAGCGCCTTAAAACAATAAAATATCCGATCATGCCCGCAATAACAGCGACAATTGTCCC
The DNA here is from genome assembly GCA_013286575.1 of Candidatus Omnitrophota bacterium. GTDB lineage: Bacteria > Omnitrophota > Gorgyraeia > Zapsychrales > Fredricksoniimonadaceae > JABDGZ01. The sequence goes on along the minus strand of JABDFL010000009.1, from coordinate 11,180 downwards.
GGCCTCAAAGGCGTGCAGCATAAAATCATACCGGAACATGGTGTTAAGGTCGCTGAAAATATTAAAACTAAACATAAGATTTATCCATGGTTGTGGTCGTGACCGCCCTCTTGGGCCCCTATAATGGCGATCCGTCCGTAGGAATCGCGCAGCACTTCCACAGGAGAGTTATAAAGCTTTGTTAAAAATGCCGAAGTGAAAACTTCGTTGGCATTCCCCACCAGCACCCGATGATTGGCCACGTAGATGACCTTGCTTAAGACAGGCAAAAGAGGGTTTATATTGTGGGCGATCAATAAAACAGTGATGTTCCGGGCTGAGGCGGTTTTTTTGATAAGTTTTACAAATTCATTTTCACGGCGGATGTCCAGGCTTGCCAGGGGTTCGTCCAGAAATAAAATGTCCGGATTGCCGACAAGGGCCTGCGCCAGAAAAATCCTTTGCAGTTCTCCGCCGGATAAAGCGCTCAGCGGTCGATGCGCCAGATCCTGGGCCCCGACGATTTTAAGCATTTCAAGAGCTTCCTCTTTTTCTCTTCTGGCGGTGGCAGGCAGGCTAAAACCCATTTTTCTTCCGTTGATGCCCAGGCGCACAATTTCTAAAGCTTCAATCATTGAATCCAAACTAAAGGTGTGGCGCTGGGGAACATAACCGATTTTGCAATTAGTGTCACAGCTGCTTGACTGGCATTTTTCGCCTAAAACAGTTACTTCTCCGCTGACCGGCTTTAAGATCCCCAGAAGCACTTTAAACAAGGTTGTTTTCCCGGCGCCATTAGGCCCCAATACGCCGACAAACTCGCCCTTGGCAATAGAGAAATTGGCGTTCTCAAAGACAATTGTTTGTGATTGCCTGGAAGAATAGCCTGCCGATAAATTCTTTACAGTAATAATATTCTGTTTTTCCATTTTGTACCGTGTCATTGCGAGGAGCCCGCAGGGCGACGAAGCAATCTTTTTTTATTGCCCTAGGGCCTTGGCATTCAAAGCGTTTTCTAAAGCCATCAATTCGCCATTCATCCAGTCCTGAAAAGACGCATCCGGCGGCTGGATGGTTTCGGTGATCCCGACAACGGGAATGCCGGCACCGCCAGCCATTTTCTTGATGGTCTCAGTGATCGGCGTTACCGTCTGCTCATTATACACGAGGACCTGCATTTTCTTGTCTTTAATCAGCCCTTCAAATTTAACGACACTTTGCACCGGAGGATCATTGCCTTCATCGACCGCATCCATGAATTCTGCAGGCGAAACAAGATTGAGCCCCAGGCTAGCCGCCGGATAAACACAAATGCTTTCTGTGCAGGCGATGGGTGTCCCGCCGAATTGATTTTTGATTGATGCAATGCGGTTTTGGTAAGGGGCAAGTGTTTTTTGAAGCGCCGCATATTGCTCTTTATAATATTCCGTATCAGACGGATCAATAGAAATTAAATCCCCTTCCATCCTGGCGATGACCCGGTTGACATAATCCGGATTGTACCAAAAATGAGGGTTATCCCCATCCTTTTTCCCCAAAAGATCAGCAACGTTTAAAACTTTTCGATTTGTATTCGTGCCGGCACTGAGTAATTTATCCGCCCAACTGTCATAGCCGGCACCATTTAAAATAACATAATTGGCGGTTGTAAAAGCTTTTGCGGTGTCGGCATTGCTTTCATATTCATGCGGATCGGCATTGGGGTCAGAAACGATACTTACCACACTGACACGGCTTCCGCCCAGTTGGGACACCAGGCTGCCCCAAAAATTCTCCGCGGCAACTACTTGTATAGTCGCGTTGGCCGTATCCGCGTGAACCGGCGCTATCCCTAGACACATTAAAACTAAACCCAATAAAATTGTAAGCCTCCTCATAAAACCCCTCCCTTGTCCAATATTCAGATAGAAATACTTTCTATTTACAATTTAAAAAAATTTATATCATCCCTTTAAAACAATATCCTGCTATGTTTATTCTTATAAAAATCATATTCCTTTTGGACCGCTGCGGCTTGAACGGTATTTCCGGTCTTTTTATAAGAATCAAGCAAAAGCCCAAGCAGGTCCTGCATGCTGTTTAAATTACGGAATCCCAGCGTACCATGACGGTATTTAAGGACATCTGCTTCCAATAAAGCTGAAGCCCGGGGCCCGGCACTTCTAACGCGTTCGAAGCACGCGATCGCCCTGACATATTCACCCTTCGCATAATAGGCTTGCCCCAATTCATAAGAAGCAGCTCCCTTATCTTCAGGATCTATCGAAAGGACTTTCTCAAATGCCGGGATAGCCATGTCAACCTGCGACATATCCATATAGGCATAGCCTAACGATGTCCATGCCTGTTTATTGCCGCCATCAATGGCGATAATTTTTTTACATATGCGGACCGCGTCATTATAGGAAGAACTGGCGGAATAAGACGTCACCCGGACAATCATCTGTCCCACGATAAAAGGCCGCAATAATACCAACAAAACACCCACGATCAAAATCGACAAAAGCCAACGCCTCGCCGGAGGCCAAGAATTCTGGTCATGACTATGCCCGTGATCATGATCACAACAGCCTTCAGCATGTGAATGAGTATGTGGGTGTTGTGCCATTATAAAAATTCTTTTAATTGTGTCAATATTCCCTGTTTCTTGGTCGTCGAACCCTAGTGTCAAAAGGCCCAATTGCTTCGTTTGGCGTATGGTCTGTGTCATTGCGAGGAGGGCTTTAGCCCGACGAAGCAATCTTTTAACACGAACCTAATTAAGCAAGTGTTACAAGAAAAATCCCCGAAACAATTAAAATATTCCCGACGCAAAAACTGATGATGCCCTCCAGGTTTTGTGTCTTAGGGATCAAGTTCTTTAATATGCCGGACGAAAATCCGATCACTAAAATAGGAAGGCTTTGGCCCAAAGCAAAGCTGAAAAAGACCACGCCTGAATACAGCAAGGAGCCTTTAATGGCGATTAAACTCGCAATAAGCAGTAAAACCGCCCCGCAGCAGGGACAGGCCGGCATTTCCAAAAACGCAAAAAGCATGCCAAATATAAATGCCGAGGGCAGGGTTTTAACGCCCTTGACCGCATTCTCACAATGCGTATTGATCCCCCCGCCCAAAGAGATCAATCCGGCAAAAAACAAACCGCCTAAAATCATTAAAAAGCCCAGTACAAGATAAAGGTATTGGCTGATGGCGACAAGCTTGGAAGCTATGTTCGCAATCGCCCCAAAAAGCATCCCAATAAAAGTATACGAAATAATGAGGCCGCAGGAAAAGGCGATGGAAAGCAAAAACCCGCGGTGTTTTGAACTTGAAGACGAAGAAACAAGCCCCAATAAAACAGGAAGACGCGCAATGGTGCAGGAGCTTAATGAAGCAACAGCCCCAGCAAAAGCCACAGCTATCAAAACTTCCAATAACGTTCCCCTTAAGAGGATATTTTGTATATAGGTGACCATAACTTCTCCTGTATCAAAAGGCTTGCCGTACTTTCTTGCTCGTCGTTTCCTAGTGTCAAAAGGCTTGAGCCGTACTTTCTTGCTCGTCGTTTCCTAGTGTCATTGCGAGGAGGGCTTTAGCCCGACGAAGCAATCTTTTAGCACTACTGACAAGATTTACAAATACCGTTTATTTGCATCGAATGGCTCAAGATTTTATACCCCTTGGTGCTCTTAATATCAGGGAAGTGACAAACAGGAAAATCATCCACCCTGCCGCACTCAACACAGACAATATGATGGTGATGGTGGCCGCTGTGATCGTGGCATAAAGCATAATAGCGCTTACGCCCTTCGCGGTCAATCCTAATCAGGATCCCCTGTTTTACAAAAAGCTCCAAATTGCGATAGATGCCGGGCAGCCCTGACTGCTTGAAAGTCTTTTTTAAATGCTCCCAAATGGTCTCCGGCGTCAGGCATTTGTCCTCCCTGTCAAAAAGGTCCAGGATCGCCCGGCGCTTGGGGGTGATTTTAAAATGGTCCTGTTTTAATTTTTTAAGATAATCAGCATTCATAGGATAAACAGAAATTATTTCTATTTATAGTACTCCTAAAATTCCCGATGTCAAGATATTAATTGCCGGTAGGGACATTCCAAACGTCTTTGGCGTACTCACGGATGGTGCGGTCTGAGGAAAAATAGCCGCTTTGGGCCACGTTGGTGATCGATTTCTTGGTCCATTCTTCCTTATTCAGATACAGCCTTGAAACCTCGTCCTGTTTTTGGCAATAGGACTCAAAATCAGCGCAAACCAGGTAGTGGTCATGGTGCGTCAGCGACTGGACAATAGGGGCAAAAAGCTTAACATCATGGGGGCTGAAAAAACCGCTGTGGATAAGCTTAAAGATTTCTTTAAGCATGGGGTTTTTCTCAATGGTGTTTTGAGGATGATAACCCTTGTGCCTGAGCGCTTCCACCTCATGGGCCTTGAGGCCGAAAATAAATATGTTCTCATCCCCCACCTTTTGGGCCATTTCAATATTAGCGCCATCCAGGGTGCCGATGGTCAAGGCCCCATTCATCATGAATTTCATATTGCCCGTGCCCGAAGCCTCGGTCCCTGCCGTTGAGATCTGCTCGGATAAATCACTGGCCGGAAAGATCTTCTCCGCCAGGGACACCCGGTAATTCTCCAAAAATATCAGCTTGATCTTGTTATTCACACCTTTATCGCGGTTAATAATATCCGCAATGTTATTGATGAATTTAATCGTTAATTTAGCCATGTGATAAGACGGGGCTGCTTTACCGCCGATCATGAAGGTGCGCGGATAAATAAATTCTTTAGGGTCATGCTTCAGGCGCAGGTATTGCGAAATAATATAAAAAGCAAAAAGGATTTGGCGCTTATATTCATGGATACGCTTGATCTGCACGTCAAAAATGGACTCAGGGTCAAGGTCGATTTTCATGCTGGAGGCGATATACCGCACCAGGGATTCCTTGTTTTTTTTCTTGATATCCGCCCACCGCTCTTGAAAGGCCTTGCCACTCTTAAAAGTGTTGAGCTTTTCCAATTTGTCCAAATCCATGACCCAGCCGTCGCCCACTTTTTCCATCAGCAGGGACGATAACCGCGGATTGGCCTTCAGCAGCCAGCGCCGCTGGGTGATCCCGTTGGTTTTATTATTGAATTTTTCCGGATAAAGATCATAAAAATCTTTGAATAATTTTTCCTGCAGCAGATCGGAATGCAGCTTCGAGACCCCATTGACAAAAGAACTGCCTACAATGGCCAGGTAAGCCATGCGGACCTTTTTCGGATAGCCTTCTTCAATGATCGACATGCGCCGCAGGCGGTCAATGTCCCCGGGGTAACGGGCGCTGACACCTTTTAAGAAAAATGCATTAATATCATAAATGATCTGCATGTGGCGGGGCAAAAGCTTCTCGAACAGATCAACGCCCCAGCATTCCAGAGCTTCCGGCATCAGGGTGTGGTTTGTATAAGCAAAGACCTTGGCCGTCACCTCCCAGGCCGCCTGCCACTCAAAATCATACTCATCAAGCAAAAGCCGCATGAGCTCAACGATCGCCAGGGTCGGGTGCGTATCATTCAATTGAATGGCAATTTTTTGAGGAAGATCATGGAGATTCGAATTCTCTGATTTGAAACGCCTGATGATGTCGGACATGGAAGCCGCGGTGAAAAAATATTCCTGCTTCAAGCGCAATTCCTTGCCCTGGCTGATATCATCGGCAGGGTACAAAACCTTGGAAATATTCTCCGAGAGGATTTTCTTATAAACAGCCTGCGCGTAATCACCGGATTTAAAATAATCAAAATCAAACTCTTCGGTCCCCCGTGCCGACCAAAGCCGCAGGGTATTGACAACATCATTCTTGTATCCGGCAACAGGAAAATCATAGGGTACGGCCATCACATCCTGAGTATTGACCCACTTGTGCTTAACCTTGCCTTTATGATCGTGTTCCGTTTGCATCTTTCCATAAAAACGGACATTAACGGTATTCTCGGGCCGCGCGAATTCCCACGGATTTCCATAACGCAGCCATTCATCCGGAAGTTCTATCTGAAAACCATCCTTGATCTTTTGGTTGAATATCCCATAGTCATAACGGATCCCATAACCATGGGCCGGCACGCCTAAGCTTGCCATAGAGTCCAGGAAACAGGCAGCCAGCCGCCCCAGGCCGCCATTGCCTAAACCGGCATCAACCTCCTGCTCACGGACGAGTTCCATATCCAATCCCAGCTCATCCAGGGCATCGGTCGCCTGCTTCTCAATGCCCAAATTATACATATTATTGCCCATCAGGCGCCCTATCAGGAATTCCATGGACAGATAATAAACCCGCCGGACATTCTTTTTATGGTAACCCTGCTGGGTCTTGATCCACCGCTCAACGATACGGTCACGGACAGCCAGGGACAGGGCCATAAAATTATCATGCATGGTGGCGGTGTATTGGTCCTTGGAAAGCGTGTATTGCCGGTTCATCTGGAAGGACAATTTTAAAGCTTCCTTGGTCATTTCCTTGGTGGAAACAAACCAATCCGCTTCTTTTTTGGGATCAGGGGGCATGGGTAGGGCTTACTAATTTTTTACTTAAATTATCCAGGGCATTTCTTGTTTCTGTTAAAGTATTTTTCAGGTCCGCATTTTCTCTTTCTTCCACCGCCAATTGATTGGAAAGGATCCTGATCTTAAAATTATCACGGTTTATGATATTCATGACCGTGGCCGCATATTCTTTAAAATCATTGGCCCTTAGGCGCTTGAAATCTTTAAGCAAAACAATGATCAGCACTAAAAAAGCGATAGTTACCAAATAGAATGAGAGATTGATCTTTTTATTTTCCACGGTTCTCCCTTAATTATGCCAATGTCATTCCCGGGAAAGCGGGAATCCATTTTTATTGTATTGATTTTACTATTAAATTATAGAGCAAGACAGATGGACTTACAAGGGTTCTGCAGGATATTTACTTTGTTGCGGCAGAAGCAAAGACAATCAATTCGCCTTTGAATCTCAGCAAAGCATCCCCCCCGTAGTAACGGAAGGCTGTTGTGCTGGCATTGATAATGGCGTCCGCCCCTCTTTGCCTGGCGATTTTTTGGGCTTGGGCCGTTAAAGTCGCCGGAGTGACCCCATTGCTGGCAAAGCCTTCAATGGAAACCTGCCCGATCACATAATAAGGATTGGCGGTGCTAAGCGGTTGTGCCGCAGAATAAACACTAACATTATAATACGGATCTTTAGGGGGAAAGCGCTGGGCAGCGTAACTGACATACCTGGTGCTTGTAGCACACCCGGCTAAAACCAAAACAATTAAACCTAACCACAATATTTTCTTTTGCATAACAAATCCCCTATTTTCCATACATTGTCTGCAGTTGGGACACTTTCGGGAACTCGGAATAAAATTCGCCTTGAGGCCCTACGTACCCATTCCCGGATTTTTTAAGAATGACGGCCGTATATCCTCCCTTATTATTGGGAATATTGACCGTAACGGCATCATCACTGCCGGTATCCGCAGGTGCTGCAGTGGCCGCAGCTGACTGTACTACTACAGGCGCAGATGCTCCGGCAGGCGTTGCCACAGCCTGATATCCGTATTGCGTATAAATATAATACACGCCATTATTGACATAATAAGTGGTCCCATTGACAACAACCGGTTGATAGCTTGAAGAAGCAACAACCGCATATCCCGGATAATAATAAGGATCACCATAGTAAGGATAACCATAGGGATAGCCGCCGTAATAATAAGGACCGGGCCAACCTACGCCAATCCACACATGCCCACGATCATGCCAATACGCATAGGAAGTCGTTGGGCGAATGATTAATAAGCTAAAAGCAAAGAATACAAAAACTATCTTTAATATGACCCTCATAAATCCCTCTCCTTACAGGATCCCGCCGCTTGGGCCATCAGCCCAGGCGGGACATATTATTAACCTGCCTTAATTTTAATACCTTTAGCATTAAAGGTCAATGCCTATATTCGGCCTCTCTATCCGTTTAGACAACAATAATCACCCAAAAGTTCCATCTAAATTGAAGAATCAGCTTTTCTTAAAATAAGCTTTTGGCCTGTTTGGTCCAGGGTAAAATGGAATTTGCTCAAAAATGACATGCCCAACAAGCCGTCACTCATCCCTGCCTTGCTGTTTTCAAGCAAAACAGTGGCATCAACACCCAGGGCTTTCGCATCGCCCAACTTCACACTATCCAGTGAAATCGCGGCTGCTTTATACTTGCCATTAAGCACCTCTACATACCCCTGATTGGACTGGCTTAGATCAAGGCCTAATTTCCGGACAAACGGGGAAGTCAGCATCACCACCGGCGATCCCGTATCGACCACAAGGGATGCGTGAACAGTACCATTGATAAGCACATCCGCAAGAAAATGCCCCTGGCCGTCAGGGACCAGCGGTATAACGATCCCTTCCAAATCCTGGCGCCTTTGGTTTTCTTCCATTAAAAGATCATCACTCAACTGCTCCTTGGCAGCGATGATCTTTGAAGAGTCACCGGTCGCATTCGCCTCCGCCACTGCCTGGCGGTCCGCCTGAATGATATCGCTGTCATCCGCATGGGCATTGGAAGAAACAATCAACAAAATAAGAATCGGCCATGAAGTAAAAAGATGTCTAATCATTAGCCTCCGCAGGCTTTTTGATTGGCAGTTTAGGCTGGGGCTTTCTGGGGATGCTGATGGAATAGGGCGTGATAATGTGAAATTGGGCGCATAAATCACCAATGGCTTCAAGCAGGGGCCTGTTATTTTCATTGTACTTTAATTCACTGATCAAATAGTAAACTTTATGGAACGCCCAGTCCCGGGCGATCTGCTTATCGCCCGCAAGGGCATACTTAAGCGAGGCGCTCACAATAAATTCTTTTTTATCCTGCACCATGTCCCCCCTGATTTGAAGGGCAAATTTGTCCTCATCCGTGTATTTGCCATAAATGACAAATTGGGAGCCCTTAAAGAAATCTGGCATGGTTTGGGGAAAGATTTCTTTATCATTTAGGCCACTGACATAATACCGCACATTTAAAAGAAGCGGGTCTTTGATCTCGTCATAAAATCTGTCAAATTCACGGCCCATAAAATATTCCCGGCCCACCACCGTTGACCAGCCGCGGTTTTTAAAAGCGATGAAATCCAGCATATACGGGTCAACTGACGCTCCCCCGCCGAATGTAAAGATACTCACCTTATTATCATTGATGCTTGAAATTTCATTGATCACCCGCCGGGCATTAATGATGCCGGTGGTCGGAAACCCGTCACTGATAAACACCCTGTAGGACGGGACAAAAGGATTGGGCAAATTAATGCTTGTACGCAGGGCATCATAAATATCGGTGGTTGACCACGATTTCTGGTTGTTAAGAAAATCAACGGCCTTTTTAATATTTTCAGCGCTGGGCTTAACAGAAGCCGGGCTAAAAGGGACATTTTTATCCTTAAAAACAAGGATGTTAAAACGGTCATCGGGGTTTAGGTGCTTTAAGCTATAAATGATGCCTTCTTCCACCTGGGCCAAACGCTCCATCCCGATACTGCCCGAAGCATCCACCAGGAAAATGATCTCTTTAGGGATGACCGGGAAATTGACCGTCGCATCCCTTACCTTCACCACGAGCTTAAAATATTTCCGGCCTGAAACAGGGTCCCGGTATTTAAAAAGCTGATAGGTCAACGCCGTGCCCAGGTCCATTGACTTGGATTGGTGCTCGAGGCCCGAAGAAGTCCTTTGCATCACCTGGAATTCATTCTGTGTATTGGCGGAGCGCAGGGGCGCTGCCAAGGAAGTGTTGGCAGGGATGGCGCTTTTATCAAGAAAATGCCTTGAAATATCCTCACCGGAAATGAGCACCGGAGACCCGGAAGAAAAGGGTTCTGTAGGCACTTCCCCTAATTCCACCAGGTTTTCCCTGATGGAACGCCGGACTTTCTTAGTCATCACCACATCATTGATGTCCGATTTTTTAAGCACCTGGTTTTCCTGGATCGAGGAAGGAATGAGCGATATTTTATTTTTCTGGATGGATGACTCGATATTATTCTTGATCAGCTCTTCGGATTCTATCGAAGGCTTGGTTGTCACCTCTTCGGAAAAAGGATTGTCCGGACTCGGGGATTTACGGGAAGACTGTACGTCAAATTTCAACTTTTCCTGGCCTATCAATTCCTGCCTGTCGATCTTGACATGAAAAACAGCTTCAGGGGTTTCGGGAAAAGGCATGGCCGGAAGGATTTTGACAAAATAACTCCATACCAAAAATCCGATATGGACAAACAGGGAAACCAAAAGGGCTATCAGTATCCGTCTTTTGACCTTGTCGTTCATTTTAAAACACCGACCCTTGCCTTGGCATAAACGGCCGCTGTGCTGTTTTTATACTTATCCAGGATCTCTGAATACATTTTTAAGGCATCTGCCTTGCGCTGCAATTGCTCGGAAATTTGGGCCGCGCGCAGCAAACTTTCAGAACAATAATAGGGGTCATCATAAATGGTGGCTATCAAAAGATAAAATTTAAGCGCGTCATCAAAATCCCCTTGGGAAGCATCAATATTGGCCATCTCAAAGGAGGCGTGCGCTGTGATCGTATAATCATCCGGATTTTCATCCAGGGATTTTTGGAACTCCTGCTTGGCCTGATCAAATTTCCTGTCCTTTTCCAGACATAAACCATCGCCGATATGCGCGCTTCCGGTATACGCATTCTTAACAGCCGATGATGTGACGAGATAATAGCTCTTGACCGCATCATCACAACGCCCCATCCCCCGCAGCGCTTCGGCCTTGAAATACTCAATTTCCAAAAGTTGCGGCGGAGGGAAATGTTTTTTCAGCCTGGGTCGCAATACGCAAAACATCATCATATTCCTGGCCCTTCAAATATTCATTGCAAACCCAAATATAGGTCTTTAACTGCAGGTCATTCTGGTCTGCGCGGCCCCCCATAGGAGGTGACTGGCTGATCAAGCGGTCAAAATAGGCCCTGGCTTGGGCTGTGTCATTTTGGTTTAGGTAAATGATCGCCATATTTTTAAGGGCACTAAGATAGAACTTCCCTTCTTCACGGCGCTGATCAACCTTCTTATAGGCAGCCAGCGCCTGGTCGCTATGGCCTAAAAGCTGTTCATTAAACCCCAATAAAAAATAGGCGGAATTCGGCCTTTGCACCGCTTGGGGCTTTGCTAA
>JABDFL010000008.1 GCA_013286575.1 Candidatus Omnitrophota bacterium | reverse complement strand
TACAGATTGAAAGCTGTTTTGGTGATGGCGGCTTTTGTGCTTATGGTTGCGGCCATCAGCCGGCCGCAATGGGGGTTTATTGTCCGGCCGGTCAAGCGCCATGGCTTGGACATTATGGTTGTTGTCGACGTATCAAAAAGCATGTTGACCCGTGATGTCCTGCCTTCGCGTTTAGAGCGCAGCAAGCTTGCGATCAGGGATTTGGTCATGAAATTAAACGGTTCAGACCACATTGGCCTGATCGCTTTTGCCGGGGACGCGATGGTGATGTGCCCGTTAACATACGACTATAACGGGTTTTTATTGAGCCTGGATGATCTAAGCACGGATTCCATCCCCCGCGGCGGCACGAACATGTCCCAAGCCATTGATGAGAGTGTCAAGGCTTACCAGGGGATGACGGATTCCGATAAAGCGGTCATTTTGGTGACGGATGGGGAAGATGAGGAAGGCGATGCCCTGCAGGCGGCCCGGCGTGCCGCTGAAAAAGGGGTACGGATTTTTACTGTCGGGGTCGGCACCAGGGAAGGGGATTTGATCCAGGTGGCCAATGCTGACGGCACAACCGGATTCCTGAAAGATGCTGACGGTAACGTGGTCAAATCACACTTGAATGAGAATTTACTGCAGCAAATAGCATACATCACGCACGGCGCGTACGTCCGCAGCGGGGCGGACCGGTTTGGCCTGGATTATTTATATGACAGGCAGTTATCGAAATTGAAAAAACATGATGCCGAGGCAAAAATTGCCAAGCTTTACGATGAACGTTTCCAGTGGCCGTTGACGCTGGCGTTTGTGTTTTTATTGGTTGAAACGCTTGGCGTGTCATTGCGAGCGAAGCGAAATAATTTCTTTAAAAAGATTGCTTCGTCGCCTTCGGCTCCTCGCAATGACACGTATAGTAGGCCTGGCAATGACACGTATAGTAGGCCTGGCAATGACACGTATAGTAGGCCTGGCAATGACAGGTATGGTAGGTCTGGCAATGACATAATAAAAATTTTGTTCCTCGCAATGACACTCTTTTTAATGCCCTCTTTAGCCTTCGCCTCGGTTGCCGGTGAGGTCAATAAGGGTAATGATTTATACAAGCAAGGTAAATTCGATGATTCCCTTGATCTTTATCAGGAAGCTTTAAGCCAGGACCAGAAGTCCCCGGTCGTTGATTACGATCTAGGCACAGCTTTGTATAAGAAGGGGGATTATGCAAAGGCTTTGGGGTATTTGAGCCAGGCTGCCGGGGATAAAAATATTAACATTAAACCCAAGGCAGAGTATAATTTAGGTAATGTTCTTTATAAATCAGGCATGCAGAAAGCAAATACCAATGTTGATGAAGCTATCAAATCCCTGCAAGAGGCGTTAGGGCATTATGGACAAACCATAGCGGCTGACCCCAAAGACCAGGATGCTTTATATAATCAGGATTTTGTCAAAAAAGAAATTGAGCGGTTAAAACAGGTAAAACAACAACAGCAACAGCAGCAAAATCAACAGCAGCAGCAAAACCAGAAACAACAGCAGCAGAGCCAACAGAATCAGCAGAATCAGCAAGGCCAACAGGGTCAGCAAAATCAACAGCAGGATCAGCAGAGTCAACAAAGTAAGCAAAACAAGCAGGATCAGCAGGGCCAACAAGGCCGACAGAAGCAACAGAGCCCGCAGGACCAACAGGGCCAGCAAAATCAACAGAAGCGGCAGGAGAAGCAACAGCCTGCCGGATCACAAGGGCAAAAACAAAAGAATGCCCAGGCCCAGGCCGAGGAGAACCAAAAAGAACTTGACCGCAAGCAGGCCGAAGATCTTCTGGAAGAGTATCAGGAAAACGAAGAACCTAAAAAATTGTTGAGTTATATGCCTAGAAAAATAGATGATAGGCCGGTGTTAAAGGATTGGTAAGATGAAAAAGACCGTAATTTTGTTAAAAGATTGCTTCGTCGCTTCGCTCCTCGCAATGACACGTAAAGTAGGTCTGGCAATGACACGTAAAGTAGGTCTGGCAATGACACGTAAAGTAGGTCTGGCAATGACACGTATAGTAGGTCTGGGAATGACACGTAAAGTAGGTCTGGCAATGACACGTATAGTAGGTCTGGCAATGAAACGTAAAGTAGGTCTGGCAATGACACGTATAGTAGGTCTGGGAATGACGGTTGTTATGTAGAGGCAATTATGAGAAAATTAATTTTATCTTTTGTTATGCTGATAATCACGAGCAGCATTTCATGGGCTGATGCGGTGACCTTTGAAGCGACCGTTGATTCTCCCCGGGTGTCGTTAGACCAGGTCGTGCAGTTGACGCTGACATTCACAGGGGTCAATCAGGATCTGGATCCTATTAGTTTGCCGACGGTCGATGGCTTTACTGCCAAATATTTGGGGCCGTCAACCAGCGTGTCCATTGTTAACGGGGATTATCATAGCGAGCGGTCTTTTGTTTATAATTTATTTCCCAACAAGGTCGGCCATTTTCAAATCCCGTCTATCACGGCGACCGTTGCCGGGCAGACGTATACGACCAAGCCTATTGATATCGAGGTTTTTCAGGATTCAACGCAGGCACAAACTGCCAACAGTGATTCAGGAGACCAGGACCAAGCGCCCAGCACTGAAAGCATCAAAGATAAGGTCCTGATCTCGGCTTCTGTTGCTAAAACTAATGTGTACCTGAATGAGCGCGTCCCTTTAAGCATCAAACTTTTAGTCAATGGTGTCCCCATCCGCGACATCCAATACCCGCAGTTTGATAAAACAGGATTGGTCGTCGATGATTATCAAAAGCCGGAGCAGGATTCGGGGATCGTTAACGGGGTCCGATATGATACGGTTGAGTTTAAGACCAATATTTATCCCGGTCATTTAGGGAATTTGCCTGTTGGTCCGATACAAATCCAAGGCAATATCCTTTATAAAACAGGGCAGAACAACCCTTTTAGCCAGGAAAATACCCTTTTTGGGGCAGACGTATTCAATAATATTTTTGATACCTATGCCACCCGTCCTGTGACCGTGACGGCGCAACCGATCATATTGCATGTTTCCCCGCTGCCTGACGCCAATCGTCCGCAGGATTTTTCAGGTGCCATCGGCCAGTTTGATTTTAAAGCCAGTGTCGCCCCTTTACAGGTCAAGGCCGGTGATCCATTGACCCTTAAGATGGCCATTAGCGGCGATGGTAATTTTAAGAATTTAAAGATGCCTGTGTTTCAGGATGCCGGTTTTAAGATTTATGAGCCTCAAATCAAGGATACAGGGGATGAAAAAACAGCTGAGCAAGTCATTATTCCGACTTCCGCGGGGACCAGAGAAGTGCCTGCTTTGCATTTTTCCTATTTCGATACTTCCCTTAACGCCTATAAGACCATCACCCAGGGGCCTTTTGCCATCCAGGTCACGGCACCCAGCCCCGATCAGGAGTTTAAGGCTGTCGGGTTTTCTGATATTAGCCGGGCACCGGCAATGCTGCCTGCGAACCAATTTTCTTTTGGCAAAATCCTCCATAAGGCCCATCAATTGTTGAAAAAACTTTGCGGATCCATTTGGTTCTGGATAAGCTTGGGATTTGTTTTTGTTGCGGGAGGTTCTTATTTCTTGTGGCGCCGTTTTCAGGACCGCCTTGAAAACGACCCTGCCTTTGCCCGTAGGCTCAAAGCAGTTAAAGAAGCCAGGCACGGCCTGGTTGCGGCAGAGGAGTATATTCCAACGGGAAAGAGCAAAGATTTTTACGCGCTTTTATCCAAAGTTTTGCGTGATTATCTGGCCAATAAATGGCATCAGTCTTCTGCTGCTTTAAGCATTGAAGCAATTGTAAAGCATTTAAAAACAGCAAAAGCAGAGGAGACACTGATCAGTCAAGTTAAAACCCTCCTTGAACAAAGCGATATGGTATGTTTTGCCGGTGCCAGCGCTGACTCCAACAAGATGCGCGCAGATTTGTCCCAAACCCGGGATTTGATCGCCCACCTTGAAAAACGCTTAAAGTAAGCCCCAGCCCTTGTTTTTGATTTAAATATATTACATACTTAAGTATGAAAAAAAATGTCCCATTTTTTCATATTTGTATTCTAATTAGCTTCCTGGCCAATATGTTGGGGCCTCTGCCTTTGGCCCGAGCCCAAGAGTTTCATTTACCTGTGCCCGGCGTCATGGTCCATCTGAGCCCTGAGTTTAATCCGCCGGTCCTTAAAGGCATCAAAGTCCATCCCGATAATCCATTCCGATTCGATTTTATTTTGGATAAAGGAGATGTAGAGAGGCAAAGTTTTGCGTCTCTACGAAATGAGTCTACCCAATTAATCAAATACTTCCTGGCCAGCTTAACCATCCCTGAAAAAGACCTCTGGGTCAACCTAAGCCCTTACGAAAAAAACCGCATCATCCCGCAAAGCTTTGGCCTCACTGAAATGGGCCGCGACCTATTAGCCGAAGATTACATGCTCAAGCAAATCACTGCCAGTTTAATTTATCCTGAAGGGGAAACAGGCAAAAAATTCTGGAAACGCATTTACGAAGAAGCTGCCAAGAAATTCGGAACAACAAATATTCCGGTCAATACTTTTAACAAGGTGTGGATAGTCCCTGAAAAAGCCGTGGTTTATGAAAACACCAAAGCAGGAACAGCCTATGTGATTGAGGCTAAATTGAAAGTCATGCTGGAGCAGGATTATTTAGCATTGTCTCATAGTGTCATCGCGAGCGAAGCGAAGCAATCTTTTAAAGAGATTGCTTCGCCGCCTTCGGCTCCTCGCAATGACACAAACCGTACGATGATGGAGCAAGTACGGCCCAAGCCTTTTGACACGGTTAATGCCCTAGGCTCCCAAATCGTCCGCGAGATAGTCATCCCTGAGCTGACCCAAGAAATCAACTATGGCCGAAACTTCGCCCAACTCAGGCAAGTCTACAACAGCTTAATCCTGGCCACCTGGTACAAAAAGAAAATCAAAGACAGTATTTTGGCCCAAGTTTATGAAAACAGGAACAAGATCAAAGGCATTGACCTTAGCGCCGATCCCTTAAAGCTTAACGCCCAAGCCATTTACCAGAGGTATCTCCAAGCCTTCAAAAAAGGCGCTTATAACTACATCAAAGAAGAAACCGACCCGATGACGCAGCAAATTATTCCGAGAAAGTATTTTTCAGGCGGAGAAGCTTTAATGAATGTGCGGATCGATTATGCGATGTCTGATCATCAGGTCCAGTCCAATGGGGATGATTTAAAACAAATTACGGTTGATTTCGCTTCCATTGCAGGTGGCGGTCTATCGGGAAGCTTTATACAGCATTCCGTTTCTTTGGAAGACGGGTTCGTAGAAATAGATTTTATGCGGTTTGTTAACAGGGAAATCCCCCTCCATTCCGATCGTGTTGGTATTAACCTTTATAATTATGATGTTGGGCCTGACCATAGAAATCATTTACCTGAATTAATGGCCTATAGTGAAGGGGAAAGAGACGGAATAATCAGCGGTTTAAGAGGGGTTTTCATAAATCCATCACTGCGCCATCATGGGCTATTGCCGGTCCTGTTGAATTTATTCTTTTATCAGATGGAACATGCATTTAAAGGCCGCTGGACCCCTCATTTGGATGCGAATGTGGGGGACCTCTATTTGCATTATATTTTAATGAGAGATTTCGGTTTTGGCCCTGATCTAAAGCCCGGAGAAAAAAAAGAGCCGAATGTATGGTTTGGGGTGTCGGCTGATAAAACAGGTAATACGCATTATCAAGTTTATTTGCCGGACAGCAAAGATGAAGCAATTCGTCATGTGAATATCGGCGGGTATGAGATACTGCAAATAACACCGGCTGAGTTTGACCAGATAAAATCAAATTTTGTGGGACTGTATATCGGAACATCGCTGGTCGTTAAAGACCAAGAAAAGTTTAAAAATGCCAGGGCTGGTGTGGTGATCAGAGATTTAAGGAGTGATGCGGCGATGAATGCCCGCGTGGCAAATGTTTTGTCTAAATCAGAATTGAGCAGGTCGATTGCAAGTATTGTTGCAGGCGCAATTGCCATTGGGGCCCCCATGGTGTTGATAAATATGGCAGGTATAGATTTAAAATACAACCTTCCGTTAAGCCTATCAATTTCAGCCGGGATAGCGTCGAAAATAATGAGGCCGGCTTTAAAGTATTTTTATGATCTTTCGATATCGGGCAGGTATACGATCGTTTTTATGGAAGGGAAGGACAGGCTAGGGGTCCATTATGAAAAAAGACTCGACGAGCTTGCTGCCCACCAAAATGTGGCGCCTGTTATGATAGTTTTAGATGCAGTCAATGTTTTACATGAGATTTTAAAACCCGAAAATTGGGACGCACAATTTAAAGGTATAAAGTCTATTGAAATGGAATCCCCGCTTTTTGTTGACAACAAAGGGGGTATTCCCCGTATATTTCAAAATTTCTTAAGGAATATTGGGGCTCAAGCCCCTGAAATAAGAAAACGTGCTTTATCGAACAAGGTTTTATATTGGCTAAAGAAGGTCCAAAATCCCAGGATTTGGAAAGCCCCAAATAAGAAATATACTTGCATCATTAGAATTGATCTTTCAACGCCGGAAAAAGTAATAATTGAAAGGGTAAGAATAGGATATCTTCAAAATAAAATGGATCAGGTCAATGGGGCGATGAAAAAAGCGCGGATTTTATTTGCTCCACAAGATCTGGCCATGCTTACTGATAGTAAGCAAGCAAGGCCGGCAAATGGTCTAGGCATGCTCAAAAAAATTGATGCGGAGATGGTCCCTGTCCCGATGAAAAGAAAATATGAAGGACAATCGGTAAGGAAAATAGGAAGGAATTTAAATAAGGGAACTGGGGGCGTTAATGACATTTATGTTGCTGTGACTTCCGATGGTCAACGTATCGTGGTTAAAATACCAAAATCAAGAAACAAGAGATACGTTCCAGGAATTTTGAATGATGAAGAAAGCAAGCTTATTGAATTAGAACCATATGGTGGGCCTGAATATTGGGGCAGGGTAAGGATAAATATTGAAGGTGAAGAGCGGGTTGGTTTAGCAATGGAAAAAATAAATGGAATAGATTTAGATTCTATAATAAAAAAACGAAAACCTCCTTTTAAAATTACACAAAAACATATCGATTCTTTGTTAAACTTAATGGCTGCTTTAAAAACAGATAATAGGCAGCTGCTTCATGAAAACGATGGGAATTATTTTTTGACCGCGGATGGAAGGTTTAGGCCTAACGATATGTATTTAGCAAGAGGGCGTGGTCCAATATTTAGACCATTAACGGACGGTTTATATCCAAACTTGGGTGTTGTTTTGTATAGGTTAAGATTATATCAAGAAACTGTTAATGCAAGATTTGATAAGATAGGTAACAGAACCCGACTAGCATCCAATAAAACCGGAGGTATCGACTTAACCTCTGACAAAGCCTTTTCAGTCCAAAGCAATGGTCAAGGCATTAAATTCCATATCAACCCTGCACAGCTTGAGCAGTTGCAAAATTCCCCCGGACTTACTCCGGTGATCATTAATATCCAGCCGGTGAGGGACATCAGGGCTTTTTTGGGTTTGAATACTAAAGAGGCTATTTAATTTCTTCCAAAACCACCTGCGCGGCGCGCAGGCTGGCGCCGGACTCGCCCAGGGTGGTTTTAACGGCGGCTAATTCATTGATGATTTGGGGATTATGTAAGGTGGCTTCCAGCGCATTGGCAATATTGGCTGCATTAGCATTGTTTTGGATCAATTCTTCCGCAACTTTTTTTCCAGCCACGATATTGACTAAACCGATGTAAGGGATTTTGATGACGGATTTGGCGATATAATAGGTTATCCATGAAGTTTTATAAATGATGACCATCGGCTTTTTAAGCAGGGCAGCCTCAAGGGTGGCGGTGCCGGAAGCCACCATGACAGCATCCATGGCATTGATCCCGTCATAGATGGGGCCGTCATAAATTTTTAGGGGTATGATAAAAGATTGCTTCGTCGCTTTGCTGCGCTGAACTGCGCTTCTCGCAATGACACGGGAAACGAGCTCTAAAGGGACGGAAGATGCCTTGAGCAAAATGAATTGGCGTTCTTTGTTTTGTTTATAAAGTATCCGGGCCGCCTCAAGCATGCAGGGCAGATGGCGTTCGACTTCTTTGGCGCGCGAGCCGGGCATCAGCCCGATGGTGGTTTTGCTGGCAGAAAGCCCAAGGCTTTTGAGGACCTCTGTCTGGTCATGGCCAACGATGATCTCATCAACGAGAGGATGCCCCGCGTAATCAACCTTCATCCCGTATTTGCTGTAAATGGCCTGTTCAAAAGGGAACAAAACGATCATGCGGTCGACTAATTGTTTGATCTTCAGGACCCTTTTCTCCCGCCAGGCCCAGACTTGCGGGGAGATGTAGTAAATGATTTTTATTGGATTCCCGCTTTCGCGGGAATGACAGATGTTTCTTTTTTTGATTTCCCCGGCCAAACGTAAATTAAATCCGGGGTAATCAACCAGGACGACGCAATCAGGGTGGGTGGTGTCGATTTGGTTTAAAGTCTGGTCAAACACTTTTTTGATGCGGCCTAAATTTTTGAGGACTTCGGCAATGCCGATCACGGCAAGCTCGGTGATATCCTCAAAACATTCGACCCCTGCCTGGCGCATGTGTTCGCCGCCGATGCCGGTGAGCCTTAGGCCGGGATTGAGTTCTTTTAAGGCACGGGCCAGGCCCGCGGCACGCATGTCACCGGAAGCCTCGCCAGCGACGATCATTATGTGGTTGTTTAAAGATTGCTTCGTCACTTCGTTCCTCGCAATGACATAAGTGTTCGACGGCCAAGAAACAGGGAATATTTATAAGATGCTTTGACGGTGTTCCCATATTTTTTGGGTGATTTCCAAAGCCACTTTCAGGGCTTCGCGGCCTTCAACGCCGGAGACTTTAGGCCTTTGGCCTTCGCGGACACAGTCGAGAAAATGTTCGAGTTCTTTTTTGAGCGGTTCTTCTTTTTCAATGGGGATATGACGTTTATGGATGCCGCGCTCGTCCTTGCTGTACATATTTGCTTCCTGCTTGGCATAGTCCAGCGAGATATAAGCGTTCTTGGTGAATATCCGGATCTTGCGGGTCACCTCAGGAGATATGCGGCTGGCTGTGACATTGCAGACACAGCCATTGGCAAAGGTCAGACGGGCATTGGCGATATCTTCTTTATCGGTCAGGACATTGATCCCCACAGCCTGGATATCTTTGATGGGGGATTTGACCAGGCCCAAGATAATGTCGATGTCATGGATCATCAGGTCCATGACCACCCCAATATCCAGAGAACGGTTGGGGAATAAATTAAGCCGGTGGCATTCAATGAACAAAGGGTTTTGGGCTATGGGTTCGATAGTTGTAAAAGCACTGTTGAAGCGTTCCACATGCCCGACCTGCAGTTTGAGGTTTTTTTGCTGGGCTAATTTAATTAGCTCATCAGCTTCAGCCAAGCTGTAGGTGACCGGCTTTTCGACAAAGGTATGGACACCCTTATTAAGGAAATAGGAGGCAATTTCAGCATGGGTGATGGTGGGCGTGCATACGCTGACCGCATCAATGGGGCCGATGTCGCGGTAATCCTGGACAATCGGCACATGGTATTGGCGGCCAAGGGTTTTGGCATGTTCCAGGTGGTGGTCGCAAATGGCGATGATATTGGCCTTGTTTTTCAGGGCATGAAGGGTCTTTAAATGACGCTGGCCCAAAAACCCGCAGCCGATCAAAGCGATATTTATTTTTTTCATATTTTCATGGCCCCGTTTAAACCTAACAGCTTCGGCTAGAATAACAAAGCCCTCGACAAATGTCAAACACCATGCTAAATTACGTCTTCTTATGAAAAATTATTTAAAATTATTGGGCTTTCTCAAGGGCCACGAAGGGCGTTTCAGCCTGGCCATCGTATTTATTATCCTCTCTTCACTGTTCGAGGGCGTGCAGCTGACCTTTATCCTGCCTGTCGTTGACCGTATTTTTGAAAATAAGCCGATCGTCATCCCCAATAAAGTGCCTGCTTTTATCGCCCACCTGGTAGATAAGCTCAATAGCATGGATGCCCACACCTTGTTCTGGATGACTCCGTTGACTTTCATGATACTTTTCAGCATCAAACAAGTGGTGTCGTTCTTCTCGGATTATTTAATGAATGACATAGCCCAGGGAGTCATGCGCGATGTGCGCTCCCGTCTTTTTGAGCGCATCCATACCTTGTCGTTGGATTATTTCAGCCGCAAGCGCGCCGGTGAGCTGGTTTCCCGCATTACCAATGACGTCGGCACCATCGAAAACGCCATCTCCTATGCCGTGACTGATCTTTTTAAACAGCCGTTTTTGATCTTGGTTTTTATGGGCATCTCTTTTATGGTCAACACCAAAGGCACCTTGTTCGTGCTTTGGCTGTTTCCTTTAATTGGCTGGCCCATGGCCTTAATCAACAAGAAATTACGCAAGATCGCCAAAAATACGCAGGAAAAAATGGCTGATATCAATTCGCACCTGATGGAAACGATATCAGGTGTGCGCATCCTTAAAGCTTTTGGCACGGAAAAATACGAGATCAAACGTTTTTGGCAGCATAATTTTCATTATTATAAATTGCGCATGAAGACCTTCCTTAATATGAACCTCATGGGGCCTATTACGGAGATGATGGGGGCCCTTTGCGGCATGGCGATACTTTTGATTTTAGGAAAACAGGTCTTGGAAGGCCACCTGTCTTTCGGCGTGTTTATGCTTTCCATGATTTCAATTACCCAGGTCATACGTCCGATTAAACGCATGGCCAATGTGCTGACGATCATTCAGCAGGCCCTGGTTGCCAATGTCCGCATTTATGAAGTGTTGGACACCAAACCAACCGTCGTCGAGAAAACAGACGCCCAGACACTGGAGACATTTAAAGACAAAATTTCAATAGAAGGGGTCAATTTCCATTATGACGCGGATTCCGGCAATGTGTTGCAGGACATTAATTTGACCATTAATAAAGGGGAGTTGGTGGCCATGGTTGGGCCTACAGGCTCCGGTAAATCGACCCTTGTTAATTTGATCCCCCGATTTTATGATGTTGCCCAGGGCCGCATTTTATTCGATGGGACGGATGTCAAGGATGCTTCTTTTAAATCTTTGCGCGGCCAGGTGGGCATTGTGACCCAGGAGGCGATCCTCTTTAATGATACGGTCAGGAATAATATTGCCTACGGCACTTTTGAGGCGACCGAGGACCAGATCCGTCAGGCCGCCCAAATGGCTTTTGCCGATAAATTTGTTGAAAAAATGCCTAAAGGGTATGACACGATGATCGGCGACCGCGGTTTCAGGCTTTCAGGCGGAGAGAAGCAGCGCCTGACCATCGCACGGGCCATCTTAAAAAACCCTCCGATTTTGATATTGGATGAAGCAACCTCCCAGCTGGATTCCGAGTCTGAAAAATATGTGCAGGAAGCGTTAGACAAGCTGATGCAGGGCCGCACGGTCATTGCCATTGCCCATCGTTTGTCCACCATTATGAAAGCTGATAAAATTGTGGTGCTGGAACATGGGAAAATGGTGGGGATAGGCAAGCATGATGATCTGCTCTTTTCTTGCCCCTTATACCGCAGGTTATACGAAACCCAGTTTCGTACTTCGGGTGGTTAAAAAAGAGACAGTTTATACTGTCCCTTTTAGTACTACTTTTCTATTGCAAAAACATAAGTCTTTGTTATAGTAAATGACCGATTTAACTTAAAACGGCCGCCTTTGAGGGCATGAGGCTCAAATCAAAGGTTGGTTGAAACTAAAAGTTCCGCCTTGACCTGATTGTGAACACGATCCGCCGGCGGGACACAGAAGAGAGGAAACAAAGAACATGGCAACAGAATTGATCAAGAAGTTACTCGAAGCAGGTGTGCATTTCGGTCATCAAAGCCGTCGCTGGAACCCCAAGATGAAAAGATTTATATTCGGGGAACGCGGCGGCATTTACATTATTGACCTTGAAAAAACAGTGGACCGGCTTAATGCCGCCCGTGACGCCATCCGTGAGATCGCGGCCAAGGGTGGAAAAATCCTTTTGGTAGGCACCAAGAAACAGGCCCAGCAGGTCATCCAGGAAGAAGCCCTGCGCTGTGAAATGTATTATGTCATGAACCGCTGGATGGGCGGCCTTTTGACCAACCTGGAAACCGTCAAGAAATCCGTACGCAAATTGGTTGATATCGAAAAAATGGAAACCAACGGCACGGTGGACCGTTTGACTAAAAAAGAAGCTTCCCTGTTAATGAAGGAAAAAGACCGTTTGATCCGTGATTTGGGCGGTATCCGCGACATGGGAGTCCCTCCCCAGGCTATTTTTATCGTGGATACTAAAAAAGAAGAGATCGCCGTGGCTGAGGCCAATCGCTTGGGGATCCCGGTCTTTGGTCTTATAGACACTAATTCCGATCCTGACCTGATCCAATATCCAATTCCAGGCAATGATGACGCGGTCAAATCCATTAAATTTATCACCGGCTTGATGGTGGACAGCGTGTTGGAAGGCCGTCAGGAATTCCTGGCAGGTAAGAAAGTGCAGCAAGTAGCGCAAGCTCAGGAAGTCACTGTTTAAATTAGATTTCCGCCCGGGCTTCAGTGAGGGTGGGAATGACATATAAGGAAGATTGAGGAGAAATTATGATGGCAACTACAGCAGATGATATTAAGCGCCTGAGGGAAGAGACTTCCTGCGGCGTCATTGATTGTAAGAAAGCTTTGGATGAAGCTAAGGGTGATTTTAGCAAGGCCAAAGAATTGTTACGCAAACGCGGGCTTGAAATGGCTGCCAAAAAGAGCGACCGGGTGGCCAAGGAAGGCCGTGTTGAAGCGTATATCCATAACGGCAACAAAATCGGCGTTGTGGTGGAAGTCAATTGCGAAACTGATTTTGTGGCCCGCAATGAGGATTTTGGCCAATTTGCAAAAAATTTGGCGCTTCACATTGCAGCTGTCAATCCAAAATATACCAAAAAAGAAGATGTTCCGGCGGATGTGCTCGCCCGTGAAGCAGACAAAGAAGCCTTTATCAAGGCCAACTGTCTTTTAGCCCAGGCGTATGTTAAAGATCCGGGCAAAAGTATCCAGGATCTGTTAAATGAACTGGTAGCCAAGATCGGTGAAAATATTGTCGTAGGCCGTTTTGTCCGTTACAAAGTAGGGGAGTAAACCATAAGGAAGGTTTTTTTGAATAAAGCTCCTGTTTACAAAAGAGTATTGCTGAAACTAAGCGGTGAGGCCTTGCTGGGGCGCCATGAGCACGGCATTGACGCTGAAATGTGCGCGTCACTCGCCAGTGAAATAAAAGAAATACACGAGGCCGGCGTTGAAATGGCGCTGGTTGTCGGCGGCGGTAATATTTTCCGGGGGCAGGTGGAAAGCAAGCGTTTTGGTCTGGACCGTTCGGTCGCTGATTATATGGGCATGCTGGCGACCGTCATGAACGGTTTGGCCCTGCAAAATGCCCTGGAGCAGGTCGGCATACAGACGCGGGTCATGACGGCCATCCAGATGCATGCCATTGCCGAACCTTATATTTTAAGGCGGGCCATAAGGCATTTGGAGAAACGCCGCGTGATCATTTTTGTGGCGGGCACAGGCAATCCCTATTTTACGACGGATACTGCTGCGGCTTTACGCGCCACTGAGATCGGGTGTGATGTGATCATGAAGGCGACCAAGGTCGATGGTGTTTATTCGGCGGACCCGGTTAAAAACAAAGACGCCAAGAAATTTAAGAGTTTGAAATTCATTGATGTTTTAAAGAAAGATTTAAAAGTGATGGATGCCACCGCCATCAGCATGTGCATGGACAACAGCCTGCCGATCATTGTCTTTAATCTTTTACAGAAGGGTAATATAAAGAAAGCTATTTACGGCGAGGAAATTGGTACCATCGTTCGCTAAGGGGTGAGTTATGACAGCCAAAGAGATCTTAAGAGAGACAGAAGGCAAGATGAAGAAGACCATGGAAACCACCTTGCGTGAGTTTTCAGAGGTCCGTACCGGACGTGCGCAGCCCGCGTTGATTGAGGACATGCATATCAATTATTATGAAACTTCCACCCCTATCAAGCAATTGGCCGCGGTTTCGTCGCCTGATCCCCGCCAAATATTGGTCCAGCCTTGGGATGCCACTGCTATTAAAGACATTGAAGCCGCTATCATGAATTCCAAATTAGGGATCACGCCGTCTAATGACGGCAAGACGATACGTCTGGTTTTTCCGCCGTTGTCTACGGAACGCCGGGAAGAGTTCATTAAAGTCTGCAAAGACATGGCTGAGCGCGGGCGTGTGACCCTACGTTCCATCCGCCGCGATGCCAACGAAAAAATTAAAAAGATGCAAAGTGAGGGTCACGTCAGCGAGGACGATAAATTTAAGGGCGAAGAAGAAGTGCAGAAGATGACGGACCGTTTCATTAAAGAGATAGATGCTCTGCTGGAGCGAAAAAGCAAAGAGTTGCGAGAAGTTTGAGACCGACTAGCTCACCCTGGTAGAGCACTACACTTTTAATGTAGGGGTACCGCGTTCGAGTCGCGGGTCGGTCACCATTTTTTGAAGTAACCGCCTTAAATCTTTTAGGAAGATGGGCGGGTGGCGGAATGGCAGACGCGCATGCCTTAGGAGCATGTGGGGAAACCCGTGGAGGTTCAAATCCTCTCCCGCCCACTAATTATTGGGAAATAAGCTTGCGCTGAGCGAGAAACAGGGAATATTGCGGCGGTAATTCAGTTGGTAGAATGCCACCTTGCCAAGGTGGATGTCACCGGTTCAAGCCCGGTCCGCCGCTCCAAATATATCTTCGGAGGAGTTTAATGAAAATCAGCGACTTTTTACGCAAGGAAGCGGTTAATGTTGATCTAAAATCTGAAACGAAGATGGATGTCATTTCAGAAATGGTAACGATGCTGGTTGACGGCGGGATCATTGAAAAGAAGCATAAAAATAAAATAATAGACGGCTTGATGGCGCGGGAAGCCCTGGGCTCGACCGCCATAGGCCAGGGGATCGCGATCCCGCATACCAAATCCGATACGGTGGGGGATTTGATCTCAGCTTTAGCCATCAGTAAAAAAGGCGTAAATTTTGATTCTCTCGACGGTGAACCAGCTTATATTTTTTTCCTCCTGATTGCGCCTTCTGATTCAGCCGGCCCTCATTTAAAGGCCCTTGCGCGTGTGTCACGCCTGTTGAAGGACAAATTTTTCCGCGACAGCCTCAAGAATACCAAAACAGCTAAAGATGTCATGGACCTTCTTTCGCAGGAAGATTCACGCATCGGTTAATCGTAAGCCATGTCACCAAACTTTTCCAAATGGCTCTATCCGGGCATTAAAGTCAAACGCTGGGTGTTTGCCTCCTTGTTTGGTATTTTAATCGTCGGCATCGGTGCTGTTTTTGCCGTTTATCCCTATCCTTTTGTCAGCGGTTTCGGCATTGTCATCATCCTTTGCGGCGTATTGTTTATTGTGCTGGGGATGGGCAAGATGATCATTTCCCTGATCACTCTTTTTCTGCCCCAGCGCGAGCGCGACATTGTTGATATCCTTTATCAGCGCCGTTTCCTGGAACGGGGCCCCAAGGTCGTGGCCATCGGCGGGGGGCAGGGCCTGTCGCATTTATTGCTGGGTCTTAAGGAATACACGGCCAATTTGACGGCCATTGTGACGGTGGCTGACAGCGGGGGGTCTTCCGGGCGTTTGCGCGAGGAATTTAATATCGTGGCCCCCGGCGACATCCGTAATTGCCTGGTGGCCCTGGCCGATGCTCCGGCATTGATGGGGGAGCTTTTCCAATACCGTTTTGCTGAAGGGGACGGCCTTAAAGGGCATAGTTTCGGGAATTTGTTTTTGACGGCGATGGTGCAGATAACCCAAGGGGATTTTAAAAAAGCGGTTGAAGAATCAAGCAAGGTCCTGGCGATCCGCGGGAAGGTGATCCCTTCCACGGTGCATAATGTGCATTTGGTGGCAGAGTATATGGACGGAAGCCAGACCCAGGGTGAGGCCCAAATCCCCCAGTCCAATGCCACGATCAAACGCCTGTCAGTGGTGCCCAAGGACGCCATGCCGACGGATGATGCCCTGACAGCCATCGCCCAGGCAGACATCATCGTCATGGGGCCGGGCAGTTTGTATACCAGTATTTTGCCGAATTTGATCATTAACGGCATGACTGAGGCCATTGCCACGGCTGCAGCGTATAAAATTTATGTTTGTAATGTGATGACCCAGCCAGGTGAAACGGATGGTTTTACCGCGTCAGACCATCTGCGCGTGCTGCTGGAGCATACGGACTCTAAAATCGTGGACGCCTGTATCATCAATGATGCCGTTGTCAGCAATGAAGAAGCGTTGAACCGTTACCATCAGGAAAATTCTTATCCTGTGGCGGCTGACGTCGATCGCATTAAAGGAATGGGGATCAAGGTAATCTCGACGGACCTTTTGAGCGTTGCTGATTACGTCCGCCATGATTCGAAGAAACTGACCCAGGCCTTAATAAGGTTAATAGAGACGCAAAGGGTGATAAAAAGATAGCCGGTATGGATAAAATCGAAAAAGAACTGACTGTTGCCAATAAAAAGGGCATGCACGCGCGCCCGGCGGCCCTGTTTGTCGGGTTGGTTGAAAAATATGATGTGACGGTGACCTTGGCCAAGGGTGATGAGGCGGTCAATGGTAAATCGATCATGGGGATTTTGATGTTGGGGGCGGTCGCGGGGACTGTTTTAAAAATAACCATTGAAGGCGCCCGGGCCGCGGAAGCCATGGCGGAATTTGAAAAGTTTTTTAACAAACAGGAAGAAGAGCTTGTTTCATGAGTGAGATCGTCTTAAAAGGGATCCCTGCGGCACCCGGCATTGCTTATGGCCCTTCATTTATTTTGGACAAAGGCGAATTCATCGTCCCCAAGCGTTCCATTTCCCTGTCTGAAATAGATTCAGAGATCGCCCGTTTTGAAGAAGCTATTAATAATGCCCGCCGAGAAATCCATCTCCTGAAGGACAAGATCACCCAAGATATGGGGTTGGCCCATGCGCAGATCTTTGATGCGCATTTACTGGTCCTGCAGGACATGACCCTGATCAACCAGGTCACTGCCGGCATCCGTGAGGCCAAATCTTCCGCGGAATATGTTTTTTTTACAGTCATCAAGAAATTTGTCGAAGCTTTTGCCCAAATGCCTGATGAGTATTTACGTGAACGCGCCTCGGATGTCAGCGATATCAGCAAACGGGTCCTGAAGCATTTGATGGATGAAAGCAAGCTGCACGATCTGGACAGCCTGCAGGATGACCTGATCATCGTGGCCCATGACCTGTCTCCTTCGGATGCGGTGAGCATGTATAATAAAAAGATCAAAGGCTTTTTGACTGATATCGGGGGAAGGACGTCCCATACAGCCATTATTGCCAAGTCCCTGGGCGTCCCCGCAGTCGTTGGTTTAAAAGACGCCACGCTCAGGATCAACAATCAGGATTCTGTGATCATCGACGGCCAAAAGGGCCTGGTCATCATTAACCCTTCTGCGGAAACCAAAGAATTATACATTAAGGAACAGCATAAGATCACGGCCTCCCTGGAAAAGTTGGACGATCTAAAGAGTTTACCGGCACAGACGATCGACGGCAAAAAGGTCGCCATACTCGCGAATTTGGAATTATCTTCTGAAATCTCCTCTGTCCGTAAATACGGGGCTGAGGGGATAGGGCTGTACCGTACCGAATTTTTATATATGAACCGCCTGGATTTGCCGTCGGAAGAAGAGCAGTATGAGGCCTACAGCCAGGTGGCCCGGGCCGTGGCACCTTTCGGAGTGACTATAAGAACGCTCGATTTAGGGGGAGATAAATTTATTTCCAGCGTGCAGATCCCCCGGGACATGACCCCGTTTTTAGGGTGCCGTGCCATCCGTTTTTGCCTGGAGCGTCCGGATATTTTTAAGACACAGTTGAGGGCCATTTTACGCGCTTCCGTGCACGGGTGTGTACAGATGATGTACCCTATGATCTCCGGCCTCGGGGAATTGCGCCAGGCCAATGCCATTTTGACCCAGGTCAAGGCCGCATTGCGGGATGAAAAAATTCCTTTTGACGAAAACATTAAGGTAGGTATTATGATTGAAGTGCCTGCGGCGGTGATGACGGCTGAGGCCTTGGCCCGTGAAACCCATTTTTTTTCGATCGGCACCAATGATTTGATCCAGTATACGCTGGCTGTTGACCGTGTTAATGAGAAAACCGCGCATTTATATGAACCGGCACATCCGGCGGTATTGAAAATGATACAAAAAACGATCGATGCCGGGCATAATGAAGGGATACACGTAGGCCTTTGCGGGGAAATGGCCTCTGATCCGCTGCTTGCTTTTTTGCTGTTAGGCATGGGGTTAGATGAATTCAGCATGTCGGCCGCCAGTATATTGATGGTCAAACGGATGGTTGTTTCCGTCAAATTGCAGGATGCGCAGCGTGTTGCGTATGAAGCCATGCAATTGGCCACAGGCCAGGAAGTCGAAGAATTCGTCGGCTCCCAATTACAAAAATATTTACCAAGTTGAGAGGTCCCAGATGAAAGCCCTAATTTTAGCCGGAGGGTATGGCACACGATTAGCAGCTATTGCCAAAAACACCCCCAAACCATTGTTGACAGTTGCTGATAAACCATTGATCGATTATGCGGTGGAAAAGTTAAGGCCCGTTGTCGGTTTGACTGAAATCGTCGTTGTGACCAACAACAAGTTCTATGAGAATTTTCTCCAATGGGCCAAGTCCCACACAGGTACCGAGATCCGTGTTGTCAATGACGGTACCAATACCAATGAAGAGCGTCTTGGGTCGGTCGGGGACTTGAACTATGTTTGGAGCAAAGAAAGGGTCGCGGATGATTGGCTGATCATCGGCGGGGACAATTTATTTGATCAGGGTTTGGAGGTTTTTATGTCATGGGCCGTCTCCAAGGAGCCTGCGGTGACCATTGGGCTCTATGATATCGGGGACATTAAGGCAGCTGTTAAATTCGGTGTTTGCGCGCTCGACAAAGAAGGCAAGGTCATTTCTTTCCAGGAAAAACCCGAACATCCGGCGAGTTCTAAGATCGCGATGTGTTTGTATTACTTTCCTAAGGAAACTTTGGGTTATATAGAGGAGTTTCGCAAGGAATCCAATACCCTGGATGCGGCGGGGTCTTATATCAAGTGGCTGTCTGAAAAGAAAAATGTTTACGGTTTTAATTTTAGCGGGAAATGGTATGATATCGGGAGCATTGAATCCCTAGAAGACGCCAGAGCCCATTTTAAAACATAAATGAAAGGTGGTTTTTGTGAAAGGACGTTATCTTTTTACCTCTGAATCCGTGGGTGCAGGGCATCCGGACAAAGTTTGCGATAATATTTCAGACGGCGTTTTAGATGCTGTTTTGAAAGATGATCCCCGCGGCCGTGTGGCTTGTGAGACTTTTTGTACGGCAGGTTTGGTCATTGTCGGAGGTGAAATTACAACCACAACCTATGTTGATGTGCACAAACTGGTGCGCGATGTCCTTTTGGACATCGGTTATAATCATCCTAAATACGGTTTTGATGCCAATACCTGTTCTATATTAAACGGGATCAACAAGCAGTCCCCGGATATTTCCCAGGGTGTTGACAAGGGCGGTGCCGGTGACCAGGGTATTATGTTTGGTTATGCGGTCAATGAAACGCCGGAACTGATGCCGCTGGCCATTCAATTGGCGCACGGTTTAGTGCGGCGCGTCACTGAAGTCCGTGAAAAGGGCATTCTTAAATATTTGGGGCCTGACTGCAAGTCTCAGGTCACCATTGAATACGAAGATGATACGCCGATCCGTGTCGATGCTGTGGTTCTGGCATGCCAGCATACCGAAGAGATCCTGGATAAAACCGGCAAAAAGATCACTGACAAAGCCCGCCAGGAAATGATCAAGGTCATTGCCCATCCCATTATCGGCAAGATGATGGACAAGAACACTAAATTTTATGTGAATGAAACTGGTAAATTCGTCGTGGGCGGTCCGCAGTCAGATACCGGTGTGACAGGGCGCAAGATCATCGTTGATACCTATGGCGGTGCCGTGCCTCACGGTGGCGGGGCTTTCTCGGGTAAGGACCCCACCAAGGTCGACCGTTCCGCTGCTTATATGGCCCGTTATGTGGCTAAAAATATTGTGGCTGCGGGCTTGGCCAATAAATGCCTTTTGCAGTTAGGTTATGCGATCGGTTATCCTCAGCCGGTGTCTATCATGGTGGACACTTATGGCACGGGCAAGATCTCCGAACAGCATTTAACAGCGTTGGTGCGCAAGCATTTTGACCTGTCTCCTAAAGGCATTATTGAAACGCTTGATTTACGCAAACCTATTTATCGTAAAACGGCTGCTTATGGCCACTTTGGCCGCCCCGGATTTTCCTGGGAAAAAACCGACAAGGCCGCGGCCTTAAAGAAGGACGCGTAAATCATGACCAAACTTATGAATAAATCGACACCTAAATCCAGAATTAAAAATGTCAGTGACTACAAAGTCAAGGACATGTCGTTGGCTTCTTGGGGACGCAAAGAAATTGAAATTGCCCAGACCGAAATGCCGGGGCTCATGGCCCTGCGTAAAGAATATGAAGGCAAATTGCCGCTTAAAGGTGCTCGCATTGCCGGCTGTATCCACATGACCATTGAAACCGCGGTTTTGATCGAGACCCTGATCAAATTAGGCGCACAGGTGCGTTGGTCATCCTGCAATATTTTCTCGACCCAGGACCATGCCGCTGCGGCGATTGCCGCTGCCGGTATCCCGGTGTTTGCCTGGAAGGGCGAGAGCCTTGAAGAATATGACTGGTGTGTGGAACAGACCATTCATTGGCCTGATGGTCAGGGGCCTAACATGATTTTGGATGATGGCGGGGATTTGACCATCATGGTCCATGATAAGTATCCGCAATATTTAAAAAGCATCCGCGGCCTTTCCGAAGAAACGACAACAGGTGTCCATCGCCTGTATGAGATGATGAATAAAGGCACTTTGAAGATGCCGGCCATTAATGTTAATGATTCTGTCACCAAGTCCAAGTTTGATAATTTATACGGCTGCCGTGAATCATTGATCGACGGTATCAAGCGTGCGACCGACCGCATGATCGCAGGCAAGGTCTGCGTTGTTGCCGGTTATGGTGATGTGGGCAAAGGTTGTGTGCAGTCTTTCAAAGGCTTGGGTGGGCGCATCATCGTCACTGAAATTGACCCTATCTGTGCTTTGCAGGCGTCGATGGAGGGCTATCAGGTGATGCCTATGAGCGAAGCTGCTAAAATCGGTGATATTTTCGTCACTGCCACAGGCTGTGTGGGTGTTATCACGGGCAAGCATTTGGATGTGATGAAAAGTGGGGCCATTGTCTGCAATATCGGGCATTTTGATTCTGAAATTGATATTGCCTATTTGAACAAACGCAAAGACATCAAAAAGATCCAGATCAAGCCGCAAGTCGACCAATATGTTTTTCCTGATGGCAAGAAGATTATCCTTTTGGCGGAAGGAAGGCTTGTTAATTTGGGCTGCGCCATGGGCCATCCGTCCTTTGTCATGAGCAATTCTTTTACCAATCAAGTCCTGGCCCAGATAGAACTCTGGCAAAACGGGCATAAATATGAAAATAAGGTCTATACGCTGCCTAAACAGCTGGACGAAAAAGTAGCCAGCCTGCATTTGGCCAAGGTCGGCGCAAAATTGGATGTCCTGACCGCTGAGCAGGCAAAATACCTGGGCATTAAACCTCAAGGGCCCTTTAAACCTGACCATTACCGTTATTGATCTGTTCTCCTTGTTTTTTTCCAATTATATGGCATACTTTCCTTAAATAATAGGAAAAGGCGCCAGATTCATGTTAAAAAGAATACATAAAGCTATTTCTATAGCCATTTTAGCGGCTTTTATCTGTACTTCTGTAAAATCCCCGGCTTTGGCTCAAGTGGATCCCATGCCATTTATGCCCAAACCCGGCGTTATGGTGTCTTTAAGCCCTGAACTCACGCCCGCCTATTTAAAGGGAATAGTGATCCATCCGGAAAACGCCCTTAAATTCGACTTTATCATTTATAAAGGCGACAAACCGCTCAGCGAATCCCAAAAGAAAGAAGAATACGCCAAATTGACCAAATATTTTTTGGCATCATTGGCTATTCCTGATGATGATCAATGGGTAAATCTTTCGCCTTATGAAAAAGACCGCATTATCAAGGATGATTTTGGCAAGACAGAAATGGGCCGCGATCTCTTGGCTCAAGATTATCTTTTAAAGCAAATCACCGCTTCTTTGATTTATCCGGAGGACAATTTGGGCAAAAAATTTTGGGACAAGGTCTACGCCCAAGCCCAAAAGCAATATGGCACAACCAACATACCGGTAAATACTTTTAATAAGGTGTGGATCCTGCCTGATAACGCGCTTATCTATGAGAAGGGGAACACGGCTTATGTTTTAAAGAACCATTTACGGGTAATGCTGGAAGAAGATTATCTGTCTTTGCAAAAGCATTCCGGTATCCAGAGCGATCCGGCCAATAAAACGCACACCATCGCATCTAAAATCGTCAAAGAAATCGTGCTTCCCGAGCTGCAGCGCGAGGTCAATGAAGATGCTAATTTCGCACCTCTGCGCCAGGTATACAGCGGCATGCTTTTAGCTGCCTGGTACAAACGTGCCCTCAAAGAATCCTTATTAAGCAAGATATACGCCAATAAATCCATGGTCAAAGGTGTTGACCAGGACCCAAGGACCAATGAAGCTATTTACCAGCAATACCTAAAGGCCTACAAAAAGGGCGTGTTTAATTTCATTAAAGAAGATGTGGACAAATACACAAATGAAAAGATGCCAAGAAAGTATTTTTCAGGTGGAACCAGAGGTTTTGATTCAGCCATGTACGTACAAGCAGTTCATATAACATCTAATCCGGCCCAACTTGCAGGCCAGTCACTTTCCAAGCTCGATATGGCTACAGTAGTCACAAATGTCATCGGTGCTGCTCAAAAAGCATGGACATCAAGTGACGCGGCGATGAAAGTAAATTTTCGGCCCATTTTTTCAAGAGAACAACAGAAGCTGTTATTGACTCCTTTAGATAATGTTATATGGGGCTGGAGGCAGGCAAGTGAAATACCAGTACCAGCGCAACCGAATTTATTTTTAAGGAAGCTTTTATGGCCGAAGAGTGACGATGACTTCCGACAAAGGAGCGGGCAATATCTTTTGTTGCATTATTGGCTTGAGGGCCCATTAAAATCTTCGAGACGGGCTGTGGGTATAGCTGTCTTGGATCAACAAGCTCTTTTCTTGACCTATTTACATAAAGAAAGTATTTTTATCAGACCCGCTGAAAGTGCGGTTGGTCCTGTTTCTAAAAAAACATCTTTAAAGGCATTTTACAATGAATTAAATGAAAGCAATAGGCGTAATTACCTCGGAAACGATGAAAGATTTGACTTTTTAATAAAATTTGGACGCATCATTGGGAAGTTGATGATGCAGGGTGTTAATACCATCGGTGATTTAGAAACGCTTTCAAAGGAAGATTTGTTGTCAGAACCGTTTGGTTTAACGTCTGATGAATTTGAATATCTCCAAAAGATTATGAAAGTGCTCGGCCCAAAAGGATTTGCTTTTATGGGGGAAGTTTCCAGTGAAGATTTAGAACATGTAGCTATGTTAAGAAGGATAATGCAAGTTGGAAAATCTTATCGGGTATACATCAAACAGGGGTTTGAGGCGCGAGCAGAGGCGTTGTTAACATTGCCCAATGTGCCCCTTGAAGAAGATGATAGAACAAGTAGAGGTTATTTTGAAGTGCCCAATTTGAAAGCCATTATCCCTACCGGAGGTCAGATTAGATTCGATTTCATAGATACATATCGGGGTCATCCAAATGAAATTTTCCAATTAATGGACATTGGTCTTATTGATATCGAGATGATTAAAGAATATGATCCGGAAACTGATATGCCTAGTGACGCGGCTATGACGGAATCGGAATATGCCAACGCAAGGGTTAAAGTGGAAGGATTGTTTGAGAAAAGTCCATTTCAATATTCTACAACAATTCGGCAAGGAACCTGGCTAGAAGTGACATTTAAGTCCCCGGTAGAGAAAGATCAGATAGAAGCGTTGGATAATTTTTTAAATGATATGCAATTCCCTAAATCAAATACAGGAAAGGCTCCCCTAATCAGTGCTTATACAAAAATCTCTATTGTGTTAAATGCGGGTGGCACAAAGGTCCGGGCAGTAAAGGTTGATTTAAAAGTTAATAAGACAGCGCCATCGGATGATAATATTAAAGATTTGGAAAATAAACTTAGAAAGATGATTATTGAAAAGCCATTAACCGCGTACGATTATTTTAGTCAGCGTGCTCCGGAAAGATTGCACGAAGCTTTAGTGGTCATATGGCAATATTTAAATAAGATTCCGGATGAGAATAAAATAGTGAAGCCGGGCGAGCAAAAGGGGTCTTTATGGAACGATGAAGATTTGACTGCGTACTTAAAGGGTTTAGGGCTAATATTCCATCAACAGGAGAATTCCTGGTTGGGGAAGGGGCCAAGCGTAGCTGAAAAAATCGTGGCTGAATTAAAACTTCTCTCTAAAAAGAATCCATTTTTTGATTCTGCTCAAACGGTGCGCAGTATGGCCCCAAGAGGAATTGCGGCACCCCTTGCTCTAAGTATAGGATTAGCGGGGCCATCTATGGCACAGCAGCCACCAGGTCCAAGAGAGTCTTTGAAAAAAGTTAAAGAGAAGGAAGTACAGCTGAGATCTAAAAGTCCAGAGGTTGGAACAGTTCCTGCTATAACACAGGAGGATAAAGCAATGGCGCCCGGTGGTATCGATTTAAATTCCGCTAATCTTACCATGACCATCAAGCGTGACAGCAATGGCGTTCCATTGCCCTTTGCCCAGCAGGACATGGCACGGCTTAATCTCATCGAAGGTCTGGAGCCTGTGATACTTTCCATTAAACCCGCCAACAGCATACCGGATTTTGCTAATCTTTTTAAATAGATTTTTCCCCTTCTTGCCTTGTCTGATGATATAATATCCCAATTCTTAAGGAGAAATTTTCATGTCTAATAAAATCAAGAAAATCGGCATATTGACGTCCGGCGGGGATGGTCCAGGCATGAACGCGGCTATCCGTTCGGTAGCGCGGTATGGCTTGCATTTCGGCCTTGAAATTGCAGGCATCATGCGCGGTTATCAGGGGCTTTTGGAAGATGATATTGTGCCCATGAACCATAGGTCAGTTTCGAATATTATCAACAGGGGCGGGACCATTTTAAAAACCGCCCGTTCCAAAGATTTTTCAACGGATGAAGGCAAGAAAAAGGCGGCAGAAGTTTTGCATCGCAATCAAATCGATGCCCTGGTTGTCGTCGGAGGTGATGGTTCATATAGAGGGGCCAGCCGTTTGTACGAATTGCATGGGGTCCCCACCATTGGTTTGCCCGGCACCATTGATAATGATTTAAACGGCACAGACCAGACCATCGGCTGCTCGACCGCCATCAATACGGCGCTTGAGTCCATTGATAAGATCCGTGATACGGCCCAGAGCATGGAGCGTATTTTTGTTGTCGAAGTTATGGGGAATAAATCCGGATATATCGCCATGGAAGTGGCACTTGCAGCCGGGGCAGAAGATGTTATAATTCCCGAACGCCCTTTTGACTATGAAGCCATGCATGACGAGGCCCGTGAAGGTAATAAAAAGGGCAAGGTCAGCTGGATCATTATTGTGGCTGAAGGGGCAGGCAAGGCCCAGACAATCGCGGAAAACATCACTAAAGCGGTTGGTCTGGAGACCCGCTATGTGGTTTTAGGCCATGTGCAGCGCGGCGGCACACCGAGCGGGCAGGACAGGATTTTATCCACACGCCTGGGTGCGGCCGCAGTTGATCTTTTGCTCAATGGTGTTTATGGGAAAGCGGTCGGTGTTTTGCAGGATAAAATCAATGTCGTTGACCTTAAAGATGCCAGCCGCCGGATCCATGAGGACATGGATCGGCGTTATCAGTTGTTGAAGATTTTAACGTAAAAAGATTGCTTCGCCCCTTCGGGGCTCGCAATGACACAGGAGAAGAGAAATGTCAGTCAATACCGCTTTTGATGTTGATGCAACAGTGCAAAAATTGGTTTTAACCGATGATATCAAGGAAAAAGAGGTCCTGGCCCGTGAAATCCAGGCCCAGGCCAATGCCAAAGGCGCATTTTTAGCCTCTATCCATGATGTGTATATGGCCCGCGGCAAGGGGCAGGGCAAGCATTTTACCGTCCCGGCCATGAACCTGCGTTCTTTGACGTATTATTTGGCCCGTGCTATTTTCCGTGTCGCCAAACGCCTGAATGCCGGTGCTTTTATTTTTGAGATTGCCAAATCTGAAATGGGTTATACCGGCCAGCCGCCGATTGAATATGTGGGTGTCATCTTAGGCGCTGCCATCAAGGAAGGCTACAGCGGCCCTGTGTTTGTGCAAGGCGACCATTGCCAGATCAAAGCTTCAGAATATTTTAAAGATAAGAACAAGGAAGTTTCCGGCCTTAAAGACATGGTGGCGGATTGTGTGGCTGCCGGTTTCTATAATATTGACGTGGATTCGTCCACAACCGTCAAATTAGACCGCCCGACATTGACTGAGCAGCAGCGCGATAATTTTGAAGTCTGCGCGGACATGTCTGCCTTTATCCGCAAGATCCAGCCTAAGGGCATTGAAATCTCCATCGGCGGTGAAATCGGTGAAGTCGGCCATAAGAACAGCACTGTCGAAGAATTAGTTGCTTTTACCGATGGCTATACCAAATCCTTGCCGCAAGGGTTTCATGGTTTAAGCAAGATTTCCGTCCAAACCGGCACGTCGCACGGGGGGACGGTATTGCCTGATGGGACCATTGCCAAGGCCAATGTGGATTTTAAGACATTGAAAGACCTTTCCGCGGCAGCCCAAACCAAGTATGGCATGGGCGGCGCTGTCCAGCATGGCGCTTCAACCTTGACGGACGATCAATTCAATAAATTCCCGGAAGTCAACACCATTGAAATCCATTTGGCCACCAACTTCCAGAACAAGACGCTGGACAGTAAATTGTTCCCGAAGGATCTGTACGGCAAGATGGTCGAATGGACCAAGGTCAATTGCATCAGCGAGCGCAAATCCACAGACACTGATGAGCAATACATTTACAAGGCCCGCAAACGCGCTTTGGGCCAATTTAAGAAAGACATCATGAACATGCCTTTGAGTGTTAAAGAAGGCATTGCCGCTGAAATTGAAAAGAACTTTGAATTCCTTTTCAAACAGCTTAATGTGAACGATACGAAAGATTTTGTAACTTCAATCATTAAACCTGTGCATGCAACTATTGGTTTACGCCATACACAAGCACATTTAGACGGAGAAGGGGACGATTAATAATGGCTAAGATTTACTACGATAAAGATTGCAATATCAATGACATCAAAGACAAAACTATCGCCGTGGTGGGTTACGGCATTCAAGGACGCGGCCAGGCATTGAATTTACGTGACAGCGGCCTGAAGGTCATCATTGCCCAGCGTCCCGGCGGGCCTAATTATGACAAGGCCATCAAGGACGGCTTTAAGCCCATGTCCGTTGAAGAAGCCACGCAAAAAGCGGATGTGATCATTATTCTGACCCAGGACCATTTGCAGGCGGATATTTATAAAAATTCCATTGAGCCGTATTTGACCAAGGGCAAGGCCTTGGCATTTTCGCACGGGTTTAATATCCATTTTAAATTCATTGTGCCGCCTAAAAATGTCGATGTTTTTATGATTGCCCCCAAAGGCCCCGGTGCCCTGGTGCGCCGTCAATATGAAGAAGGCCGCGGCGTGCCGTGCCTGGTTGCCATCCACCAAAATGCCACGGGCAAGGCCTTGAAAATTGCACTCAGCTATGCCAAAGGCATTGGCGGTTCCCGCGCGGGCATTATCCAGACCACCTTTAAAGAAGAAACTGAAACCGATTTATTCGGTGAGCAGGCTGTTTTGTGCGGCGGTGCCAGTGAATTGATCAAAGCAGGCTTTGAAACATTGACCAAGGCCGGTTATCAGCCGGAAATTGCTTATTTTGAATGCCTGCACGAATTAAAATTGATCGTGGACTTGATCTATGAAGACGGGATCACGGGCATGCGCAAGCGTGTCTCTGATACGGCTGAATACGGCGACATGACACGCGGGGCACGTATTGTGACGGAGCGCACCCGCCGTGAGATGCAGAAGATTTTAAAGGAAGTCCAAACAGGCAAATTCGCCAGGGAATGGATGGCTGAAAACAAAAACGGCCGCAAGAATTTCCTAAAGATGCGTAAAGCAGGCGAGAATCATCCGGTTGAAAAGGTGGGGACCCGACTTCGGGCCATGATGAGCTGGATGAAAAAGTAAAACCGTTGGTTCCTTAAGTGCATCGGTAGTATATAATCTAAGGCCCCGCCGACGGCGGGGCCTTAATGTTTGATAGGAAAATTATATGAAAAACAATAAAGTCTTAATTTTCGATACAACCTTGCGTGACGGGGAGCAGGCGCCGGGGGCGACCATGAGCCCTGCGGAGAAATTGGAAATCGCCTTTTCTTTGGAGCGTTTAGGGGTGGACATCATTGAGGCAGGGTTTCCGGTGTCTTCCAAGGGGGACTTTGACTCAGTTTACAATGTTGCCAAACATATCAAGAATTCCTTTGTCTGCGGTTTGGCCCGTTCCGTTACCAAGGACATTGACGCGGTCATTGAAGCGGTCAAACCTGCCAAACAGAAGCGGATCCATATTTTTCTGGCCACATCCAAAATCCATCTGCAGCATAAATTAAAGAAAAGCCAGGATGAAATCGTGGCCATGGCGGTTGAATCCGTCAAATACGCCCGTAAACGGATGGATAATATTGAATTTTCACCGGAAGATGCTTCGCGTACGGAAAAGGAATTTTTGTACCGCATCCTGGAAGCAGTCATCAAGGCCGGGGCCACGACCGTAAATATCCCGGATACGGTCGGCTACAGCACCCCGCAGGAATATGGGGCGGTGATTGCGGGAATTGCCAAGAATGTCCCTAATATAGGGAAGGCGGTCATTTCCACCCATTGCCATGATGACCTGGGCCTGGCTGTTGCCAATTCTTTGGGCGGGGTGCAAAACGGCGCGCGCCAGGTTGAATGTACCATCAATGGCATCGGTGAGCGGGCAGGTAACGCTTCCATGGAAGAAATTGTCATGGCGATCAAGACCCGTTCGGATTTTTACGGCTTGTCCACCAATATCAAGACCAAAGAGTTTTACCGCATTTCCCGCATGGTTTCCAAGGCCACTGGGTTTATTGTGCCTCCGAACAAGGCCATTATCGGTGCCAATGCTTTTCGTCATGAATCAGGCATCCATCAGGACGGCATCTTAAAGGAGCGGCGTACCTATGAGATCATGAATCCTGAAGATGTGGGTGTGCCTTCCCATGAAGGATTGGTGTTGGGCAAACATTCCGGGCGCCATGCTTTTAAGGACCGTTTGAAAGGTTTGGGCATTGAATTGCCTGAGGTCGATTTAGACCGTGCTTTTGCCCGTTTTAAAGACCTGGCGGATAAAAAGAAAGAAATTTATGATGAGGATTTGGTGGCTATTGTCGAAGACCAGGGGCACATGGCCCATATGGCTTATGCCTTGGTTGATTTGATTTCCACCAGCGGGACGAATATTGCCCCGGAGGTGGTGGTGACCATTGATCATAAGGGCAAAAAGCAGACCAAAAAGTCTACAGGGGATGGGCCGGTGGATGCTTGCTATAAAGCCATCGAATCCGTGACCCAGTTGAAAGCCAATTTATTGGATTACAGCATTAAGGCCGTGACCCAGGGCAAGGATGCTTTGGGGGAGGTGACGATCAAGGTC
Source organism: Candidatus Omnitrophota bacterium (assembly GCA_013286575.1). Taxonomy (GTDB): domain Bacteria; phylum Omnitrophota; class Gorgyraeia; order Zapsychrales; family Fredricksoniimonadaceae; genus JABDGZ01. The sequence continues at coordinate 8,304 of JABDFL010000008.1, read as the reverse complement.
GCCATTGAAGGAGAGACCGTTATAGGCCGTGGTGCCAGCACGGACATCATCGAAGCTTCTGCCAAAGCCTATATCAATGCAATCAACAAATTCGTGGCCCAAAAGAAATGATCTACGAACCGCCGGCCATATATGGGATCATAGGAAACCCTGTTGCGCACAGCCTTTCGCCTGTGATGCAAAACGCCGCGTTTAAGGCTTTGGAAGTTAATGCGGTGTATAAATTATTTCCTTTGGTTGACCAGGAAGAGCTTAAGCTTTTTATGGAAGACTTAAAAGAGGAAAATAATCCCATTTTTGGCCTTAATGTCACGGTGCCTTATAAGGAAGATGTTTTGCCGTATCTTGACAGCATTGATCCTTTGGCGGAAAAAATCGGCGCGGTCAATACCCTTGTGATCGACCATCAGCGTAAGATCCGCGGGTTTAATACCGATGGGCCTGGTTTTTTAAGCCATTTGACAGAGCTTAATTTTGATATAAAGGACAAACGCGTTGCTGTTTTAGGCGCCGGAGGCACGGCCCGGGCAATTATCAGTGTCTTATGCCTGCTGCCTCAAGGGCCTGAGCGCATTACCCTTTACAACCGGACCAGAAGTAATGCTGAAACCCTGGTTGAAGAAATCGGTAAAAAGATCAATACAAAAATGGTCACTGTTGTTGATGAGCCTGAAGATTTGAACATTGAGCTGGCAGACCTTTTGATCAATACGACCAATATAGGGATGAATGCCGCTGATCCTCTGTTGATCGATCCGGCATCTTTGCACAAAGACATGCTGGTCTATGATGTCATTTACAATCCGGCGGAAACAAAATTATTGGAACAGGCCCGTCTTAAGAAAGCCGCTACAGCCAATGGCCTGGGGATGCTGTTTTTCCAGGGTGTTTTGGCTTTTTGGCATTGGTCAGACGTGGAACTAGACGAAAGGATCAAGAAAATAATGAGAAATTCATTGGAAAAGGCCAGTCATGGATCCTAATTCTTTGGTAGGTGTTTTTATTTTTATGGCAGGTGCCATGACCGGAAGCTTCCTTAATGTTTGCATTGTGCGTCTTCCTTTGGAGAAATCCATTGTTTTTCCGGGAAGCCATTGTGTGGCTTGCCGGACGCCCATTCAATGGTATGACAATATCCCTTTGATCAGCTGGCTGCTTTTAGGCGGCTGCTGCCGTGCCTGCAAAGCCAAGATTTCATTCCGTTATTGGATCGTTGAATTGCTGACAGGGGTGGCATTCTTTCTTTTTTACCGGCATTTTGGGCTCCAAACCATTTTATGGCCTTATTTGGTCATGGTCAGCGGTTTTATTGTGGCGACTTTTGTCGATTTTGAGCACCGCATCATCCCTGATGAGGTCTCCATCGGCGGCATGATTGCCGGGGTGGTTTTTAGTTTGTTTGTCCCGCAGCTGCACAATGTCCATTCACCGTTTTTAGGGGTTGGATATTCTCTGTTGGGGCTTTTGGTGGGGGGCGGGTCCATTTATCTAATGGGTGTCATTGGGGATGCGGTTTTTAAAAAAGAAACCATGGGCGGGGGAGATGTCAAATTGATGGGCATGGTGGGGGCTTTTATGGGCTGGAAGATGGCCCTGCTGACTTTTTTCCTGGCCCCGTTTTTTGGAGCGGTTTATGGCATTATTGAAAAAATACGCACCAAGGACAGCACCATTGCCTATGGCCCTTTTTTGATCATGGGGGCCCTGGTGAGTTTATTTTGGGGGGACAGGATCATAGATTTTATACTTGCAGGGGGGATTTACCATTTATGAAACTACCCGTGTCAAAAGGCCCAATTGCTTCGCTCGCAATGACACTGCTGCTTGCCTCTCCTTGTTTTGCCACACCGCCAACCAGCATCACTTTGTCTTATGATTTAGACAAAGGGTCTTTACATGTTGAGGCAGTGCATCCTTCCTTTAATCTGGAAAAGAGTTATGTGCGTTTGATGAATGTTTATGTGAATGGCCAGCAGGTTACAACCTTGAATTATTTCAAACAAAATGATAATTATGAATTTACTGATGATGTGCCTGTGACTGCCCAAGAAGGCGATGTCATTAAGGTCGAATTATTTTGCTCTTTGGGCGGGGACATGTCCAAAGAGATGACGGTTGCGAAACCAGATAAGGAATGATTTTATGCGTTATTTAATTTTGATCTTATTGCTTTTTATATCCCTGCCCGTACCGTTTCAAAATGCCGCCGCTCAAGAGGCTTCCCAGCCTCAAAGCACCCTGATCCGTAAAATTACGATCGAGGGCTTTGTTCTCGGAGATAAAAATCAATTCACTAAACTATTCAAACCTTACCGTAATAAGCATATCTCCCAAGGGGATATAGACATTATCCTTCAGGCGATCCAGGAGATCTATGAACAGGGGGGGTATCAGGGTCTGGTATCCATAGAATATCAGGTTAAAAATAAAAACTTGACCTTTACCGTTTCATTGATAAAATAATTTCCTCAATTTTAAAAATAACCCGGAGGCCTGCCTTGAAACATAATCGTCTGCCTATTTTATTTTTGATTTCCCTGTTTTGCCTTTCTCCCTTGGTTTTTGCCGCTGTCCCTGCATCCCAACAAATGGGTGCAATTGAGCGCGCCCGTGAATTGCAACAAGAGCAGGAAAATTTGACGAACCAGGTTGAGAAGCAAAAAACAAATGAAAAAAACCAGGAAAACGCCCCCGTAGTAGGCCCTGAGGGCCCAACAGCCAAGAGGGTCCTTGTCAAAAGCATTGAAGTCACAGGAGTGACCCTTTTTCCGGATTATCAAATCAGGGCCATCACATCCCTTTACGAAAATAAAAGCCTTACCTTTAATGAAATGCAGAAAGTTGCTGATCTCATCACTGACCTATATAGGAAGAACGGCTATGTCATTTCCCGCGCATATATCCCCCCGCAGAAGATTGAAAACGGCGTCCTTGAAATCAAGGTTTTGGAGTCAACGGTCGGGACCATCCAGTTAAAAGGCAACCGTTATTATTCCTCTAACCTGATCAAAAGTTACCTGACCATAAAATCAGGCCAGCCTTTTAATTATAATGACTTAAAAAAGGACCTGGAAAACATCAATGATCATCCGGACCGCAGTGTTAAAGCGGTCTTGGCTCCGGGCAACCAGCCCGGTTCAACGGATATCATGCTGGAAGAAAAGGATTCTTTGCCGGTACATGTCCAATTGGGTTATAACAATTATCTCTCCAGCTTTTTAGGGCGCAATATCTACGACTCTACTTTTACGGACAATAATCTTTTGGGCCATGATGATATTTTAAATTTCAACTATGAGCGCGGGGATAATAATGTTTATTATGCTTATACCACCAGCTATCTTTATCCTGTGACCCATGGCCTGGATTTGGGGGCTTCAATCAGCCATTCAAAAGAGGTTTTGGGTGGGGCATTTGCAGCTGTAGGGTCAAGCGGTGAAAGTGATATATACAGTTTTTATGGTAGCCAGAAATTGATTAAAACCTATAACATCACATCGCATTTTAATTTTGGGTTTGATTATAAGAATGTTTTCAATTATCTTGGCGGAAATGTTTCGAGTCAGGACAAATTGCGCATTGCCAAAACAGGGTTTGATTTTCAGATGGACGATGACTACGGCCGCACGATCATCACCGATGGCCTTAATTTCGGCATCCCTGATATCATGGGCGGGACCAGGGCGAACATAGATGACAGTGATGTCCCGACATCCAGGGCAGGGGCGGATGGAAAATTCTTTATGGATGACTTGAATATGATGAGATTACAGAAGCTCCCCTTTGATACTTCTTTATTGTGGAGGAATAATCTCCAGTTTTCCCCCAGCAAACTTACGTCGACCGAACAATTTCAAGTGGGCGGCCCGGACAACAATAGGGGCTATTCTCCCGCGGAATATGTCGGCGATCAGGGCTACACCATGAATTGGGATTTGGGGGTGCCGTTTTATTTTATACCGAGATACTGGGATGTCCCGGGTTCAAAGAGCAGTGTTTATAATGCGACGAGGTTAATTGGATTTTATGACTGGTCCAATGTCCATTTAAATTCATTGCAGCCGGGGGACAGTAAAAACAGGACGATCAGTTCCGCCGGTACCGGGATAAAATTTGATCTCCCCGAGGGGCTTTCAGCCAGTTATGAAATAGCTTGGCCTTTGGCTGCGATGCCTTCCGATAAAAAAGGCGTCCATCAATGGATCGAGGTATCCGTAACTTTTTAAGGCCCAAGAAAATTTTTTCTTGACAACAATTAAATACATGCTAAACTTTCAAAATCCTGTAGGAAAAATTTTAACTCCAACTGATTAAATAAATTTTGCGCCAAAGAAAAATTAAATGAATTTTCGTTTTAAATCCTTTTTCTTCACAAGCTTCCTTACCTTGGGCTTTACCGTAAGTGCTTACGCTAATCCTGCTGGTATGACTGTAGTTGCGGGAAACGCAACTGCCTCTTCGAATGGTAATACGGAAACAATAACATCTACTTCTAATAACACAATTGCTAATTTTCCCGGCGGCTTTAGTATTGCAGCCAACGAGTCTACGATCATTAACCAACCCAGCGCTGGTTCTGCTTTCTTAGGCAGGGATATTAGCGGTAATCCTTCGAATATTTTAGGTTCACTTTCTTCCAATGGCCAGGTATTTTTAGTCAACCCCAATGGGATTTTGTTTGGTGCGGGGGCAAAAGTCAATGCGCCGGCTTTGATTGCTTCAACCTTGGACATTCGCAATAGTGATTTTTTAAGCGGTAATTATACTTTCTTTAAGCACAAGCATGCTAAGGGTTCCTACATCATCAATCAAGGCCAGCTTGCAGCTTCACCGGGTGGTTATATTGCGTTGTTATCCCAAGCCGTAAATAATCAGGGGATAATTTTAGCTGATCTTGGCTCTGTTGCATTAGCTGCCGGCAATAAGATGACCGTGGGCCTTGATAGCAAGAATCAGATTTCGGTAGTTGTTGATAAGGCAGTGAAAGCTGCTGTTTTTGACCAAAATGGCCAGCAAATCAATAGCGCTATTGAAAATAGCGGTACCATCCAGGCCAATGGCGGCAAGATCATTTTGACCGCGAAGGTCCTTAACAATGTCTTTGATTACGCTGTCAACAATAGCGGGATCATCCAAGCCACTTCTTTGAATGGTAATAATGGGGATGTGGAAATCACCGCTTCCGGCGCACCTGTCATTAATACAGGAACAGAAACGATCCAGGCCAACCAGATCAATATCAATGTCCCTGATTCTAAAGTTATCAATGCAGGCCAAATCACCACCTATGATCCAAACCTTCCTGATTCAGGAAATATTTTCTTTCAAGTTTTAAGTCTCCAGCAGGATGGTTTGATTATCGCAGGCCAAACCGTTGACATAACAGCGGATAATGTCAATACGACTATCCCGTTTCAAAATTCAAGCTCTTCTCCAGTCATTAAGGCCAACCAGGTCAATATCACAGTCAACAATCTAGGCGCTGCAGGTTTGCCTATTGCCATTGATGCCTCTAATATTGATTTTACCAGGACCTCAGGGGATATTGATTTGGCAGGTTCGCAATCAGTAGGATCAAATGTCATGATAACCGGCCCTCCGGCTGGTTTCGGCTCATTTATTTATAATTCCGATGCAAATCTTATCCTCGATGCAAGTTCCGGTTCTATCAATGTTGGTAATGGTGTCAATCTAGCGGCAAATAATCTTACCCTAACAGCTCAAAATAATATTGTTATTGATGGGACATTGTCCTCTCCAAACGGCACAGTAACGCTCTGGACCCCTTCAACACTTGATCTTCGTAATGCAACGATAATATCCTTGGATGGCGGTTATATATCTAATCCTCTGGATGCGACAGACGTATCATGGAACTCAAGCTCAAGCGCCAATTGGAACACAGCTGCGGACTGGACAGGCGGTGTGGTGCCCAATGGTTCACAGTATGATGTCACCATCAATACAACTGGTGTAACAGTTACAATCAACACTGCCATTACGGTAGGTGACCTATTTCTAAGTACAGGCAATACGTCAACTCTTACCTTGGCGACCGGTGGATCTTTGGCCGTTGTAGCTAATGCCGGCCAGGGTACAAGCGGCAATCTTACAATAGGCGCCCAAGGCTCACTTAATGATTCAGCAGGACTGGGTATTTCTCTAAATGGAACCTGGAGTGACAGCGGCTCATTCACTCCGGGAGCAGGCACTGTGACCTTCAATGGTACGGCACAGTCGATTTCAGGGACCAATACATTTAATAATCTTACAGTAAATAGCGGTGATACCCTTACTAATAATGGGACATTGACAGTCTCATCAGCTTTGAGTGGGACAGGCACCTTGATCAATGCGGCTACAGGGACCCTTAATATTGGAGGGACCTCCGGCATTACAACCCTTACAGCAACAGCCGCTGGCAATACCGTGAATTATAACGGTGCCGCTCAAACTGTAAAGGGGACAATCTATTCTAATCTTACTCTTTCCGGTTCCAATGCAAAGACCCTAACCGGTAGTTCAGTTACTGGAAATTTGACCTTAAACGGATCGGCGACTGCGACCTGGATCGGGGGGACAATTGGCGGTAACCTTGTTATTGGGAGCGGAACTACTTTTACTATTCCAGCTATATTAACAACCATTACGGGTACGACCACTCTTAACGGCAATTTGGTCATATCTGCAACTGGATCTACTAAAACTTTTATCGGCCTGGTTACCATAGCTTCTGGCGGCGTTTGGAACGATTCAGGTAATTCTACCGTTTTTTTCAGAGGCGGGATTACCAATAACGGTACTGTTACTTCCTTTATAGCGGGAACTGGGCTGCAGACTTTCAATACTAATTCACAAGCACTGAATGGTGTATTTTCGATTCCCAATATGACGGTCAACAGCGTTACTTTAACCAACAACGGGACATTGACAGTTTCAACAGCTTTATCAGGAGCGGGTTCATTGAGCGGATTGATCAATTCAGCTACAGGAATACTTAATATTGGAGGGACCTCTGGTATAACAAATCTTACAGCGACAGCCGTAGGTAATACCGTAAATTATACCGGTGCCTCTCAAACGATACACTCCAACAACTATTACAACCTTACATTAAACGGAAGCGGAACAGATGTTTTACAGGCAGGCACTACTGCAATCAGCGGTAATCTAACTATTTCAGGAACTGTTACAGCAAGCATATCAACAGGTTTAAATATTACTGTAAATAGCTTGACGCTTGGTGGCCTCGGACGAATCAGCGGCACTTGGGGATCCACCAGTTCTGCGGCAACCTATCAAAATAACACTTATTTCGCTGCAACAAATGGAACTCTTAGCGTTACGACCGATACACGCACTACGCCCAGTGTGGTAACATTGCCAACAGCCGGCGGAATTACCTACGGCCAGGAGCTTTCCGCATCCATACTTTCAGGAGGTTCTGCCTCCGTTTCAGGTGCTTTTGCATTTACGACACTTACAACAACGCCCAACGCAGGTACCTATAGCGCTTCCGTAACATTTACGCCGACAGATACAACGAGTTACACGGATGTCACTACCAATGTAAATGTGGCGGTCGCCAAGGCGCCGTTGACTATTACAGCCAATAACCAGACCTTGACTTATGGTAATTCAAGTTTAGGAACGAGCGCCTTTGGTAGCTCAGGTCTGCAGAATGGTGAAACTATAGGATCGGTCACGCTTTCAACTAATGCCAACCTTAGCAGTTCAAGCAATTATGATGCCGGAAGCTGGAGCATCACGCCGAGCAATCCTGTAGGCGGGACATTTAATCCGAGCAACTACAGTATTACCTACAACACGGGTACTTTAACGATCAACCAATTGGCACTGAGTGGAGCAGCGATTGCGTCCAGCCAATCGACCTACGGATCAGCTCTGAATCCTGGAGCAGTGACGTTCGGTAACATTGTAAGTGGTGATAATGTAGGCAGCACAGCGAGCGTTAATACGAGCACACTTAGCAGCAGCAATAACCCGATAGTTGGGAACTATACGCAAACAGCGGGATCGCTTAGCGGGTCGGATGCTGGCAACTACAGCTTTAGCGGGTTTACCTCAGGGAGTGCTAATTACACGATCAACCCATTGGTATTGACTGGTACAGCGATAGCACCAAGCCAATCGACCTACGGATCAGCTCTGAATCCTGGAGCAGTGACGTTCGGTAACATTGTAAGCGGTGATAATGTAGGTAGCATAGCAAGCGTTAATACAAGCACACTTAGCAGCAGCAATAACCCGATAGTTGGGAACTATACGCAAACAGCGGGATCG
>JABDFL010000007.1 GCA_013286575.1 Candidatus Omnitrophota bacterium | reverse complement strand
ATATGCTCGAAAGTAAGTACTGCCGGTTCCTTAGTCAGGCTTTCCGCCATTTGCCGGAACACCAAACGCAAAATGGCCGGATGCTGGCGCCTGATGCCCTTTAAATCCAATTTAATTTTTTTGCCGGAAACAGTACAAAATTTGTCAAACTGCCTGCGCGCATGCATGGCAAGGAATTCATAATCTTCCCCCGCTGTCGCGGCCAAATCCGACAAGACGCCTGTAATGTTAGGGTTGTATTCTTTGGCAAGTAAAGGCAAAAGATGAAGCCTTACTTTATTGCGCTCGTACTTGCTCAAGCGGTTGGTGGCGTCCGAACAAAAAGGGACTTTTCGAATTTTCAAATAATCTTCAACATCCGGGCGATTGACCCCCAACAAGGGGCGTACAAACAAGACCCCTTCCATGGAACGCCGCGGCAAAATCGCCCTTAAGCCGTAAAGGCCGCTGCCGCGCATCAGGCGCATCAGCACGGTCTCAGCCAGGTCATTGCGGGTATGCGCCAGGGCCACTGCCCGGGCTTTAAGGCAACGGGCTGTCTTGATAAAAAATTCAAACCTCATCTGCCGGGCATCATCCTCGGAAAGATGCTTGATTTTTGGACCGGCCCTCTTGCCGACAGTCAAAGGAATATTTAACCGCCTGCACCAGCCGGCAACAAAGCGCTCATCGCGCAAAGCTTCAGGGCGGAACCGATGGTTAAAATGCGCCGCGTGCAGCTGTACGCCCAAATCATGGCGCAGCCCTGCCAAAACCAGCAACAGCGCCATGGAATCAGCGCCCCCTGACACACCGATGACAACCAACCCCCGGGGGGCCATCAATTTATTTTTTTTGATGAATTGAAGGATACCTTGTTCGAATGTCATGGCAGGTCTACTCGCCTTCCAAACCGCGCTTTTCTTTTTTAGCTTCCTGGTAGGCTTCGCTCAATTTATCCTGATATTTAACATTGGGCAAAATGATCCTTAATTTCACAAAACCCATGCGCAAAAGCTCCGCATTGGCCATGCGCCCGTCAGGCAAATAAACATACGCGTAAAGACGCCCGTTGGGATCAGTCGCATCCTCATCATATTCCAATTTTACTTTCTTATTTTCCAACAATTCCTGCGCATAGGTCAGGGCCTGTTCTTCCAAAGGGATGGTAGGCTCCACCGGCTGTTCGATCACACGGCCCTTGTCATCATACTTGACGATTTGGACAGGCGGCGGCCCCAAAGATTCCACCCCGATAAGCTTAATGCGCCTGCCGTCTTCCAGGACAATCAGGTCAGAGGCGATCACCTTGACAACCAGGGCTTCATCCTGTTTTTTGGAATAATTAAAAAGATCGTCCGTGTTATCATCGGCCCAGGCAGAAGCGGAAAAAAAGAAAACCAATAATAAAATACGTAGAATCATGTTTTTTTACCGCGGATGTTTAAAGCCTCAATCCTTACCACATAGTCATAACCTATGGTCCTTAATAACGCCACATGATAACGGCTGCCGCAATTTTTAAGGATGTCCTGATAGGCTGTTTTACGGATGACACCAAAGGTCAAACGCTGGCTTTCCAGGACCTTCATAATTTTATCGGTGGTATCTAAAATAGGGATGGGATGCGGGCTAAAAAACGGCTTGCCTGAATAATCAACGACAGCCACATCCTGCCCCGTATAAAAATAGATGCCGCGGGCATTTGCCTTCGAAACCAGCACCGTCATCTCTCCCAATGAGCGCTGCGGTATATATTCAGACGCCTCATGGGAAGACACATACCCTTCTATGTCCGTCCGTATCATAAAGGCCGTCAAAAATACCGGGCACAGGCTCAGGGCAAGCACATACAAAGCCAGCTGGAAGCGCTCTTTAAATGCCAGGGTAATGCCTATTCCGGCTAAGGCAATCAAAGAGCCTGATAAAAAATACATTGGTAATCGGGAAGAAAGATAATGCCCTAAAACCTTGTGTGCCGCCATCGGAGCAATACCCAGCAGTGCCAATAAGGAAAAACTTAGCCACAATAAATAATGCATTTTCTGACGATGCTGAATTTGGGACAAAGCATTGCCCAAAAAATTACCTGTCATCAAAGCCAGCGCCGGAAATAAAGGCAGCACATAGCTGGCCAGCTTGGAATGCGCCATTTGAAAGACCGCCAATACCATTATGATCCAGCTAAGGCTCAAATAATCTACGGCAGTGACCGAGCTTTTAAGCCGCTTAAATAAATCCACCCAGGCGGCAAGCAAAAACAAACTCCAGGGAAAAAGCCCGGCAACCATGGTCATCGGATAAAAATACCAATGATCATTGCCCCGGTGCTCTGCCTCCAGGAACCTGCGCCAGTGGTCATTATAGAAAAACTCGCTGATAAAAGCGTGGCCATATTGATTGTAGATATAAGCATACCATGGTAAAGCCACTGCTAAATACACCACAATCCCGGCCGGCACCCACCAGCTTTTTAAAAAATTAATTTGCCGCTGGTACAATAGGAAAAGAACAACAGCCGCCTGAGGGATGACAAAACCCAAAGGACTCTTAGTCAAGGTGGCCAAGGCGCAAAACAGATAAAACCCGATAAAACTGATCCCCAGGCGCCGCCGGTCAGTAAACCCGAGCACAAACATGGTTATGGCGCATAAAATAAAGACCGTAAAAATCATGTCCGTAAAAACCGTCTTGCCCATGCCGGCATAAAACGCGGACGTGGCCAGCACCACCGCGGACAAAAAAGCCTTACGCTCATCTTTAAATCCCATCAAGCCTAAGAAATAAACCGCCAAAACGCCAATCGCCGCAAATACCGCCGGGAAAAAACGCGCTGCGAAAGGAGTTTCCCCCCAGGTTTTAAAAGCTGTTTCCAGAAGCCAATAGGTCAAAGGGGGTTTTTCGAATTGGGGCTGGCCGAAAATCAAAGGCGTCAGCCATTCATGGTGGGCGACCATTTCTTTGGCGGTCAGGGAATAAAAAACCTCATCCGGATCGGAGAGGCTGAATAAATTATTACCCGATAAAAACAAAGCGCCGCAGATCAGAATAAGGATGGAAATTCGCTTGAGGTAAAATAGGCGCATATAGATCTCAATGGAAAAGAAAGTGGCGGGGAGTGGATTTAAACCACCGACCTGTCGGGTATGAACCGAATGCTCTATCAGCTGAGCTACCCCGCCAAAAATGACAAATTAAAGAAAGATGATTTTAGACGAGAAAAAAAAGATTAGCAAGCATTTTCTATATACAAAAGCATGGAAAATGGTGTATTATCCTTTGGCCGTAAAAATGATGATGAAAATATCCCTGAATACACAAATTTTCTTAGGCGCCCTTCTGGGACTGGCTTTGGGGGCCATTTTAGGCCACACCGCCTTACCCCCGCAGACCAGCGCACCATTCCTTTCCGGCTTTGATCTTTTAGGCAAAATCTTCATCAATTTGCTTAAAATGATCGTCATCCCCCTGGTCTTTACTTCCATCACCGCTGGTATTGCCAATCTTAAAAACAGCCCTCATGCCAAACGGATATGGCCGACCCTTATCTTCTACTCTTTGACCACCACTGCCTTAGCTGCCGTCACAGGCCTGACAGCCATGAATTTTATAAAACCCGGCGTCGGGCTGGACATCCATTTATTCAAGGAAAACATGGATTCCTTTCAAATCCATTCCCTGACCCTCAACGGTTTTGCCCACAGCTTTGTTGACGCTATATTCATGAATCCGGTGGCTGCCATGGGCCAGAACAATATCCTTGGCGTTGTTGTATTTGCCGTATTCTTAGGGATCGCCATCATTATTTTAGGTGAAAAAAGCCAAACTGTATTAAAAGTGATCAACGAGCTTTTTGAAATCACCATGACCATCGTGCGCTGGATCATGCGTCTGGCGCCTCTTGGCATCATGGGGCTTTTGACCAAACTGGTGGCCCAGGCCAACACCCAGCTGCTTTTTGTTTTAAGTAAATATATTCTCGTCGTTGTTGGGTCCACCCTTTTTCACGGCCTTATCACCCTGCCTCTTATTTTGTGGCTGATAACCGGAATTTCACCATGGAAATTTTTCCTTGCCATGAAAGAGGCCTTTATCACCGCATTTTCCACCAGCTCCTCAACAGCCACCTTGCCTGTAAGCCTGCGCTGCATCACGGAAAATCTGAAGGTCGATGCCCCCATCGCCCGCTTTGTGCTGCCGGTGGGGGCGACCCTTAATATGGATGGCACTGCCATGTACGAGGCCATGGCTGCCTTATTCGTGGCCAATCTATGCGGGGCCCATCTTTCCCTGCCTGCCCAAACCACTGTCGTTTTAACGGCCATGATGGCATCCATCGGAGCGCCCGGCATACCGAGTGCCGGCATGGTGACCATGATCATGGTCCTGCAATCCGTCGGATTGCCTGCCCAGGCCGTGGCCATCCTGATCGCCATTGACCGGCCATTGGACACGGTCCGTACGGTAGTTAATGTTGAGGGGGATTGTATCGGTGCCTGTGTGGTGCAGAAAATCGCCGCGTCAGCGGATTTTCTCTAACAGGATATGGTAAATATCATCAAAATGAATACGGCCGCTTTTCACTTTTTGCAGGGCATCCACGGCCATTGACTGAAAGCCTTTCATAATGGCTATGTTCTCAATTTCTACAATGGGGGCATTATTTAAAATGGCCTCACGCAAATCTTCGGTAAATTCCACAATTTCATAGACCCCTGTCATCCCGTAGTAACCTGTTCCTTTGCATAAATCACATCCGTTGCCTCTATAAAAAGGAAAACTCTCTGCAAGAACAGGTTCTTCCGTCATATATTGGATATCATGTTTACCCTTTTTAAAAATCTTATCAGTAAGTGTATTGGGGTCTATGCCGCATTGAGAGCAAATTTTGTTGAAACCCGAAGGATCAATATCATAGGGAACTCGGCATCCGTCACAGATACGCGGCACCAAATGCTGGGATATTGAACCAACCAGCGCATAAGCTATCAAGGACCGTTCCAGGCCCATGTTAATAAGCCGCTCTACCATGCCTATGGCGCTGTTGGCGTGGATGCTCGTCATGACAAAATGCCCGGTGATGGAGGCGCGCAGGGCGATTTCCGCGCTTTCCAAATCACGGATCTCGCCTATTAAGATAATGTCCGGATCCTGGCGCAAGGTCGCTTTTAACGCGGAGGTAAAATCTTCGCTGACTTTCTTATTGATATCACATTGATTAAGCCCGTCAATCTGGTATTCGACAGGGTTTTCCAGGGTCACAATATTGACAGAGGGGACATTCAAACGGCCAAGGATGGAATAAAGCGTTGTCGTTTTGCCTCCCCCTGTCGGACCGCTGACAATTAAAAGGCCGCTTTTGCGCTGGATGATCTGTTCAAGGACGGACAAAGTTTCGGGGCGCAGCCCGATCTTTTTTAAATCAACTAATTCTGAATTCTTATTTAAAACACGGATGGCCATCTTGTCCCCCGTTACTGTCGGGAAGGTGGCCACACGGAAATCATATTGCTGGCCGGCAATGGCCATGGAAAAACGGCTGTCCCAGGCCTTGCGGCTGCTGACGGTGTCCGTCGGTATATTGGCCAATATTTTTATCCTGGCCAATAAAAAAATCTCGGGGCTTTCAACGATTTCTAGCATATTGTATAACTTCCCGTCAATGCGGTAACGCAGGCGGATACAATGCTGCATCGGCTCTAAATGGATGTCACTGGCCCTGTTTGAAATAGCTTCAGATAAGATCAGATCAACAATATCGCTGGTGAGAGTAGCGTCCTGGTCTTGGGCAGGCTTGCCCCAGCCGGTCTTCTTTTTTTCTTTGGCGGCATTAATAAGCTTACTATATTTGTCCTTCAGCGTTACCATGTAAGGATTATCCTAACAAAATATTTTCCCTTCAATTGTTTTTAATAAATTACCTGCCTCATTCCTTGGGGATGCTTTTTGCATTAAACGCGCCCTGCCCGCTCTGATTCCATAAATGCTTGAATTCTTTGGTGTATTTCCGGGCCAGTTCCTTGTCTGTGATGACCAATAAATTCTCCGCATTCTTCTTGTCCGCTGAAACAGTCCAATTAAATGAACCGGTCAACAGGACCTGATCATCGATCACGGCAAACTTATCGTGCATAAGGCCCGGGCCTAAATGAAATTTAACATCGATCCCTTTATTAATAAGATACCTGCTTTTTGAAAAATGCTCCTGGATCTGCGACCTGTCCAGAACGATCCTGACCTTGACGTTCCGTTCTTTTGCCTTAAGAATCGCCTGGGCTATTTCTCTCGAGGTAATGGAGTACATCGCTATGTCAATTGACTTTTGGGCCTTGGTGATCTCTGTGATCACCGCATCCTGGCAGCCGCCATTGGGAGAAAAATAAGCCCTGGTATCAGCATGGGCCAACGGTGTAAGGCCAAGTAAAAATAAAAAACTTAATGCGCTTAGAAAATATTTCATTTTTTATCTCCTCTAATATAAATGGCGGAGAGGGTGAGAAACTTTTAGGCTGTTTTTTTAACTTTTTGAAATAAAACGATTTACGATATAACCCGTTTTATTGCAAGATATTAGCCCCTCTTACGTTTCCTTCGCCTTACCTTCCGTTACCCCCCATTTTGTGAGATCATGGGCTCAATTTGGGCACAAAATTAATAAAAACCTTTTACTTGAACACTTTCCGATTTTGTGCCCAAACATGGGCACAGCTCGTCGGATAAAAGCAATTTATACGATAGAAATTATAGCACTAAATCAAGGCAGGATAAATCTAAATCTTTTTTAATTAATTCTAATTGTCATCCCCGAATGCTTCTGTCGGGGATCCAGACATAGCACTTAACCGATTTTTATTTTGCCTCCTCACCTGCAACCACTTCTCCAAATCCGACTGCCTAAACCGAATAACCCCAGCAGCACCACGCTCACGATAAACTTTAAAATAAGGAATACTCCCACAATGCACCCAATGATAAATCGTCTTAGGACTCATCTGCAACATTTCGCTAACTTCGTTGATCTTCAATAATCTCTCCATTTCTTTTCCCCCATAAAATTTTCAAGATACAAAAAACGCATCTTGAAAGTTCAATAACCTTATTTGGGAAAAGAAATTGAGCTTACATATAATTAATCAAACTATAATTGATTATTAATCAATATTTGTATAATACCATAACAAGCCGATAAGTCAATTATTCCTATCAATACAACGCCTGGAGCATTTTGGGGATGCTCCCGCAGTATATACTTTTCATGACCGAAACTGGAACAACATTCCATAACCACTAACAACCATCCTATCAACACCCTCCCTAAACCCCAAACAACCCACAAAACAACCAACACAACACCTCCTAATTCATCAACCCAACCCACCCTTCAACAACAACTTACTCATCAACACATCCTAATCCATCAACACAACCCACCCTTCAACATAACCTACCCAACCATACATCCTATTCATCATTCATCTCATACCTCTACTAACTACACTTAACTTATACTACCTCTCTAAATACCTACTCTCTCCCATTGGCAATTGGTAGCGGCAGACCACTACCCCTCTCGCTTTATCGTTGAGGGGGAGTGGTCTGCCGCGGTTTCGGGAGCTTCATCCCGAAAACCCCTTGCCAATGGGAGAGTTACAGAAATAAAAAATTACAACTTCGTTACGGACAGTTGTAATGATTTTGTAATGAAATTGTAATAAACCTGATACGTTTACATCCTGAAAATGTTATTACAGGAAATATTACTATAATCGGCCGGAAGATTCTCCGACGTATAAGGTGAGACATTAGGTGAAATTTAATTATTTGATTGTTCTAGTAATTTAAGCTGAGTTTGTAAAGAATCGACTTTATCTATTAATGTCATGTTAGATCGAGTTTTTTCATCCCAAGATTGAATTATTGATAAACCAAACATAAATAATAGAATGATAAACCCAAAATATACTATGTCTTTTGTTGCCTTTATATCCTCTTTGCCTTTTTGAAGATCTTCTTTGCCCAGCTTAATATCGCTAGTAGCTAGTTTTATTTGTTCTGCTAGAGTTTCAACTTTTTCTAAAAGTTTTGCTTCGAGATTCTGAGGGGAATCTGGAGACTGTTTCCCATCTAAACCCTGTCCCTTAGGAGTATCCGGAGGCGGAATTTGTGATTGATCAGGCATAAATATTATTGTCGTTTTAAGACTTCAAAATAAAATTTGTTTTCATTCTCCAATTCTACGTCTTGAAATTTTATTTTCATATAGTATTTACCTACTTTAGTAAACTTTTGTATTGGAAAAGCGGCCGCGAGTTGAATATAACCAGGGGACATAGCTCCTGTTATAACTACTGGGGTTGAATCAACCCTATCTGGATCTACAAACCTTATTTCTGCTTTAACAATACCGCCAACAGCATAATATACTCTTGCTATAATACATATATTTTGATAAAGAAAATCAGACTCTTTTGGAATAAAAAGAGTGTCAAATCCATCAACATAAGTAAATAATCCTGAAGTTTGATCTCTTATTACACGACCACAAGTAAAAAGGTACTCTAAAGTGTTTGCCATACTTTTATTTCCTGTTGTTTCTAATAAAATGGTTAATATTAAAATGAAATAGATTCATACTATAAACCTTAATTACCCTTCTGTCAAAATTAGCTAACGCGTTAAAACCAAACTATTTAATTTCAAAACAATCTTTCCCTTAAAGACTTACAAATACCATCTTTCCCAGGGAATAAAGATGCGTGAGTTACGCCCATTGATCGTAAATCATCCATTGCTAATTGACGTTCAGAATATGGCAAGTCAAAGCAATATAAATACTCCTTACCAATCCCCTCACAATGATGAACCCAGCTCTCAATATCAGAAATATTTGAAAACATAAACACCGACTGCTGCGGTAAAGCGCGATCATTATTTACAGCTGGGAACAAATGAAATACTAAAGAAGGCCTAGTATCTAAAAAATTCCCTTTTATATAATAATTGGGGTTTTCTGGTTTAGACCATTCTCCATAATCAAAAACAAAAATTCTTACATTTGATATTTGATTGACGTTTCGTTTATCTATTCCTTCAAATGCAAAAAATGCAGCTATATACGGCGATTCTGTCCAATCTAAACAAGGTGTTGGAAAACCATGATGCTGAGCAACACTTATTAATGCATTTCTATCCGTACTATCATTAAGGTTATAGGTATAATCCTTTAAAGAATTCATGTTATGCCCGAGAGTTTGAAAATCATTCTGAAAATAACGAATAAGATCATTTCTCCCGTGGCGATGAAATGATGTTTTTAGCTTCTGGCTATCTCTTTGCCCCCTAAATAAGAGTCCTTTTTTTCTACTATCAATCCACGCTTTGAAATCTTTCCAAGTAAAAATCTTTTTTGGGCTAATAACGGTATCAGTGTCAATCTTATGTACGATAAAATCACCATTTGTGGAAGCATCAGACTGATATTGCGCTTTTAGAATTGATCCGTCACAAACTCCGTTAGTAATTTTTATTAATTTAGGAAAATTAGATTCCCTATGGTGGGTTAACCAAGAATCTCTGCTTTCTAGAATATTCTTCTCAGTGTTTGAAATAAAAAAATCAAACGCTAAACCATTATATTTATCACCTTCTTTTTTAATTTGCACTATTCCAAAGAAATTAGCCAAAGTCTTATCATCATCTGTGAAACAAAAACGTCCAGTCCACATACCTTCTCTCTCGATATAAGATTCAAAATTTACAATAACAAAACCTTTATTAGTACCATTCCCAACTGGTCCCATCCACTGACCTAAAAGCATAGATTGCTCTCCCATTATATTTTCAAAATATGATAGTCCCTATTATTTATTTCCACTTATTACACGATAGTTAGTTCAAATACACCAATTACTTTTACAACTAAAGGTTGCTCAACATACCGTATTTCGGTCGAAAATCTTCCTGAATATTTGTGTCCTATAAGAATCCCCATTGCCTCAGCCTGCACATGACATGACAAATTAAACGGTAAAACAACATTCTCCCACGTCAAAAGGTTCAACAAACGCTCACCCTTTGGAAATATAATTGTATTATCATATGAAAATCTTGTTGGCAATTGACGATCTACAGAGAGAACACCGCTCTCGCTAACCATCTCAAACGATGATAAGCCAAGTCGATCATTAAGTTCCTGAAAGGAACGAATAGGGCTTAATGTTTTAAGGAAAGCTACCATTTTCCCTGTTTCATTCCTCTCAACCGCTCCTTCAGAAATCGCTACTTGCAATTCATTAAGAGCAGCCAACCCAACTGAATTAGATTCATATTTAATAAACCCACCAGTAATACGAGCTACTGATCGAAGCCCAGTTCCTAGAGGTTCCCCGGTATCAGGAATAATAGATGGATTATCACGAAGAATCGCCTCTGGACCCAAGAGGTTCTTAACGCGAGAGAGGTTAGTTGACAATTCCTCGTATTTTAAAATAAAAATCGGTGCCACATTGGGGCCGTTTCTTGTCTGGTAAACATGAAAAGTCCGTCCATTGGACAGAACAAAATATACAGCACGTACTTCAGGGTGATTCGCGTAACTCCAAGCCTGCTCAATATCATCAATAAGAATTTCACGATCTGGCGCTTTTGCTTCGAGAACCCACCTGACCCTTTCTCCCGCCTCAAGTATATAATCTGCCTTACCTCTCAAAAGAGGATCTTTTCTAGGGTCTTTTCGTCCTAAGAAAATTTGTGGATACCGTAGTGATTGCTCGCGGATAACCCCATTAATATCCCCTGAACGGTAACCTAAAGCATTAATTAGAGGCGCCAGTATTTCTTCTCTGACATCTGCCTCATTTAACTTCTCAAATTGAAGTGGTTCAAACATTTAATTTTCCCTATTTATCATAATCCCTGCTATCTTGACAATTTTCTAGAATCAAAATCAATGGAATGTGAATTATTTAAAACTGTAATATTTATTTCATACCTACATCGAATGCCTTTTCCTTCAAGTGAAGACAAATCCATTGGTTCACTTGTATTAAGGATATTGATATTAAATTTTTCCTGTTGTTCTCTGGCATATTTTGATTTTAAAGCCATTTGAATATCCATCACACCAGTTTGAGCAGAAAAATCCCTTGATAATAGATCTACTTTAATAATTTCTGCTTTTTGATTGTCTTTAAAACGTAACCGATCTTGGCAAAAATATGTAACAAATACGACCATATCTTTAACATTGGGATATTTTTGAGAAGACTCGTAGAACTTCTTCTCTAAAAAAATATGAACGTCATCTAAGGAAAGCTCTTTCTTTAGAATATCAAATATTACCATCTCTAAATCGTCCGGCTTTAAAGTCATATAACTAACGCCTACTTATCATAATCTCCGTTATATCCTGTAACTTCTATTATAGGAGATATATTTTTATAATCCCCTACTTCTTATAATCCCTATTGACCAAGCACACTTTGCATATTGTTTTGGATAATACTTGTTAATACCCGTGTAACAACTTTAAATTCATCGGAAGTTTCAGACGTAATATGTAAACCAATATGAACTAATGCTCCTTTACCATACGGGATAATTGCAATGGGAAAATTTAATCCATCAATTTGCCGAATTAAAGGAAGGTAGTTAGAACTCCCTGCAGATGTGGAACGGAATCTTTCTAAGGAAGTAATCCCTTGTAAAACATTACCAAAACGTTCAATGTCTTCTTGTGTTTGTTCAACCCCTACTCTAACTGGTTCACTAGAAACCAACTGATTATTTTCATAGACATCCCCTGTCATCCTTACGCCAAATTCTTGAAACAATGATGATGTCTCCAAATTCTGCTTACCATCAATAAGATGAGTCATGAAAAGCTCTGCTTTCTCTGAAACAATTGGATTTTGATGCAAAAAGAAAGCTCCTCCCGTTACTATAAAAATCCCTCCATTGGAAACAAAACTGCATATTTTATAAAAGGTTTCATGGAGCTTTTGATCTTTCTCTGGAAAATTATCTCCAAACGGATTAATAATTATTGACCATGAATCATTAATTTCTGTAACAGGGATTAAATGCAAAGATCTAGTCCATGATTTACCAAAATAGGGAAAAAGAGGAATTAATGCCCTACGCCACATTTCTGGAGTAATCCCTATCCAGGTACGAACACACCTATGTTCTTTTTCTGTTTGAAAAATTGAACCATTTAAAATCGCAACTTTAACTAAATATTTTCGTTTTATATTCATTAAAAGTACCACAAATGGAGTAAACAATTTTAATACCTGTAATACGACAACAACGACACAAAAAAGAATCAAATACTCAAACCAAGTTTTAAACCCAAAAGACGTGAATATAATAGTAATAACCGTTACCAGTATTGAATCTCTAAGATTTTTTAACAAATCTTCCATTTTCATTACCTTTCCCTACATCTTTAATTTACTTATTCTCCGACTTAGCATAATTATGAATGGAAACAAATTGCTCTGCTAATATTTTGTCTTCATCTTCACCCTTCGTGTCTTCCAGATGACGATATGTCTTACCATCTAACTCCCCAAATAATTTGGTTAGTCCTTTAATTAAAATTTCAGGATCAATAAGCTGCTTAATAACCTCATACCCATTTCTATCAAAATCACTCTTTAGTCGTACCCCATCCTCACCATACGATCTTGATAGAAAACTCCTAATTAATAAAATTGCATTTTTCGAATCAGTATTAATTAAGTCAGCCAAATACTGTTGTACCTTTTTCTTATCCCCCCATTGGGACCACATTGATAAAAAACGTTGGGCAGCTTTAGGGAAACTCAGAAAAATTACTTCATTTTTCGATAACGCTTCTACGCGGTTAGCAATTATAGCGCCAAGCTGCTTTTCCTCTTCTTTTGTTAATAACCTATTTTCTTCGTGTTCTTTAGAGGCCTTTATCCACAGAAAACACTCACTTACAAAATATAGAGGATCTCCCTCTGTAATTATAGTCTTTGCCAAATCAAAACGACCTTCATTCTGTGGGACCAGTTTAATTAAACGACCAATAAGAATTGCGGCTTGAGAAAAAGGCCCAACAGAAAACATCATATCTGGGTCAGGGAATATGTTGCCTAATTTTGATATTGCTAAGGATAGGTTGCGAGCAACATCAACCGTAAATTTCTTTTCATATGCTTTAAGTTTCGAAACGAAAATTTCTGCTCTAGTTTCGCCGACCAGCTTCCTTATTTCCGATATGATAGTATTAATATCAGAATCCTTTAATTTCACTATAAATCCTTCGATCTCTTCATCAGAAATATCTCCCTCTGGAACCGAATAAGTAAAATATCTACGATAATAAGCTCTAGAGGCAACCCGTTTATCTTCCGCCCACTTTTCTTCCCACTGAAGCCCATCATAGACAGCACCACCAAATACCCATTCAAGCGTAGGGAATAAATACTTTATCAATTCTCTCGCAGCATCCTTCTCATCTTCATTTAGATTTTCCAAACATCCATTAATATATTTTACAATTTTTGTTTTTACTTCCGGTTTTCTGCCTAAAGAATCCAAATATAGACCTAAAAATAAATCTTGTTTTGTCCTAATAAATGTATACAAATCCGGGTAAAAAACCCTAGCTCCTTCAATTAACATCAAATCGACTAAATTGACTTCATTTCCTATTAGTGGCAATATAAAAGTTAAAAGATTCCCATACCTTTTGGCCATTCGAGGTGTTTTTAGTCTAATTTCTAGAAAATTTACAAAACACCTTGCGTACTCCCTAGCTTGGTCTTCATTCGGTTCAACTTTAGACATCTTAAATACTTCATTAATTATATTAAAACAATACGTGCGCAGCGAAGCCTTATCTAGTAACGGCAAATTAATGGGAACCTGAATAATCTTTTCTAGAAAATTGCATCCTTCTTCTGACCCTCCACCGTATTGTTCACCAAGTGCTTTAGAAACCATTTCCTGATCAAATGTTAAAATATAATTTGTATATGGGAAATTGGCCATCAATTTAATAAGCTTAAAAATATTCTGAATTTCACTCTTGTCAAGTCTATCAATATCATCCATCAAGATGACTATACGTTTTCCTAGAGCCTTTAATATTTTCTCTAGACGAGTTTTTAACTCACTGTTGTCAACAGACGATAAATTGTCACCAAATCTTTCTAAGCTTTCTCCGATATTAATTCCCACTGTTGATCCATCAGGCATCGAGACATCAAAAGTAGGAAATACATAACTTCCATTTTTTATTAATGCTCCAACAACTTCTTTAGATGATTTTAGTGATTTTTGTAATTCAGTAGATAAGCTATTAAAAAAATGCAGAAGCAGTAGATCCTCGTCCTTGTATACCCAAGGATTAAACCAAATGCAAATGACTTTATTAGGATCTTCTTTAATTTCGTTCTCAATGAATTTTAGTACTGTTGTTTTTCCTTCTCCCCATTTCCCATTTATGCCGATCACTAGGCTATCAGACCCTAAATGAGATAATATTATTTTTGCTAGTTTTTGAGCAAAAGGCCTTCTTTTAAATTCATCTTTTGTAGATTCGGTTAAAGGAGAATCTGAGAGAAAAGAATTCTTAGATAAAATATCTACGGCTGGATTATTTTTCTCTCCGGACATTTTTTTGGTTTTCTTATTAACAGAAAACTTTTTAAATAAATTCTCAATTAAATTAGCAATTTTACTCATAAACATATTCTTTTAAATACTTTTTACTTATAATCCCCGTTACATGTCCTGTATCTACAATTACAGGATTATACTACCAAAAATAAAAACCTCCTTATAAAATAAGGAGGTAAGTATTTTGAAGCTAAATAACTGACTCTAATTCAAATTCTGAGGTCCCAAATGCCAGTTCTGTCTCCATTGCTGACTGTTGAATTGTTCAAAAACTTCATCAACAAGCGGCTTTTTCAGATCCCGTAAGTGAATCTTAACACCGCTTATTAAGGCCAAGATGCCCAATAGCAATGTCCAAGCCCATCCACCTATGCCATAACCGATCATGCCGGCTAGGAAACCCCAGGCACTGCTAAAAATGCCAATCAAATAAATTGTTCCCCAATGTTTGCTCAATACCCACGTTAAGGCCACTAGTAAAACAATAACTCCGGGCCATGAGGCAAGACCGGCGCCTATTATTACAGACAGGACTACTGCTTCGACCAATAGAATTCTGTAATTATGGTTAGCAAGCCTACTACAGAAGCTTCCTAACATGTTCGCCTCCGTTTCTGGATTCCCGCTTGCGCGGGAATGACATATTATTTTTAAGAATAATATTTATTAACGTGCAATAAAATAGGCAACAGGCATATTAAACGCCCCAGCTATCTTCTCTAATGTTTCTAAATAAGGCTTATGTTTGCCTGATTCAATCCTGGCAATATTTGCCCTTTGAATACCTGATTTCACAGCTAATTCATCTTGCGTCAATTTCTTTGATTGACGAATTTCTTTTATCCTCCGTCCAATCTCATGAGCTGGAACATCAGTCTTATTGTTGGTTCTATAATATTCGTACTTGTCATCACACATATGTTTCACATAATCCCAGGGAATAACGGATTTTTCACCAGATGCATATTCAATAGTAAAATGGTATCCTGTTTTATCAATATCGATATCAGTGATTTTACTATCAACATTATCAGGAACACTGCTTCGCTTAAGAAAATACTTCTTCATATCCTTAAAAGTGCATGCAAAAACTTTTTCACCTTCCAGATAATCAACTTTATCGAATTTCTTG
Organism: Candidatus Omnitrophota bacterium; assembly: GCA_013286575.1. Classification (GTDB taxonomy): domain Bacteria; phylum Omnitrophota; class Gorgyraeia; order Zapsychrales; family Fredricksoniimonadaceae; genus JABDGZ01. Next base: position 28,456 of record JABDFL010000007.1, on the reverse strand, counting down.
TCCATATCGAGCTCAAACAATCTGTTCAAATCCTCTAAAATTTCTTCTATCTCCTCAATATTTTCCGGATGTTTTATATATCCATAAACAGATAGATTACGCATAGCTTCGCTTTCTGCATTTAAATAGCGATTTGAACTAAGCAATAAAACAGGAATGTCTTTTTTATACTGTTTAATGTAGAAAATAAACCTATTGAGATCATCTTCTGGATAAGTTAAATCAAGCAAAGCCACCTCTAAATGCTTTCCATTCTTCTTAAAAATATTGTTAATTTGAGAAGGAACACCAACAGTATGGACCTTTGCATTAGAGAGATGCTTTAACTCGTTGGCTATTCTCGTATTCTTTGTTAATAATAAAATATCTGATTTCATAAATTTACTCCTATTTTAAATAACCGGCTTCTTTTAAAGCTTTACGTAATTGCCCTGTTATTTTTAGTCTTTCATCCATTGATCTTTGGTTCTCAATATCAAATCTTCCTATTTCTTTGTTGCCTTTAATAATATGCACATGGTACGGACGATGATCATTTTTATATATTCTAAAAATGAATCCTCCAATCTTTTTCTCACTCATATACTATCTCCCAAAGAACGGTTACTGATTAATTAAAGTGTATCACACTTGATACAATTGTCAAACCCTAAAAGCTTAGGGCTTCCACCGCCTTGTCCACATGCTCATCGGCCAGATGGGAATAGATCATGGTTGTATCGATATTTGCATGTCCCAATAGCTTTTTGACGGTAGGCAAATCAACCCCACCCATGATCAGATGACTGGCAAAGGTGTGTCTAAGCGTATGAATTTTGGTGACGTCCTGAAATTCACAAACCTTAGCTAATAAAATCAACTGACGGCGTAGATAGTTTGGATCGATCTTTTCTCCATCACGATGAAAAATATAGGGGCAGGATTTGATGAAGGTCTTTTGTTTTAGATCGGTTAATAGTTCAAACAAGCCGTTATTGATTGGAATTTCACGCTCTGATGTTTTAGGACTCCAATCATCTTTATAGCGGATTTTTATTTTCCTGCGCCCGAAGTCGATATCATTCCAGGTCAGATTTTCTAGTTCGGCTTTACGCATCCCTGTATTCAGGAAGGTATAGAAAATTGGGCGAAAAAATGAATCACAGTTCTCAAGAAGCGCTTTGCACTCCTCTTTGCTCAAGAACCGCGGCTTTTTATTAACCTCTTCCTTGAGTTCCTTAACGCCCTTTAAGGGATTGACTCTAACATAACCCCACCGCATGCCTTGATAGAACATGGCCTTTAAACAAATCACCTCAACATTGACTGTTTTATTGGCGGCATTTTGCGATTTGCGGTAGGCTTGATAGTCTTCAAAGAATTTTGAATCGAGTTGGGAGACTTTCTTTACGAAGGGAAATTTCTTTAAGTATCTTTTGAAATTATCGAGGATGGCTCTATAGCGATTTTGTGTGGCAGGAGCGTGATGGACTTGACTGTAGACTTTGTATTCTTCGAAGAGTTTACTTAATTCTGAATCGTTTTCTACAAAACCAATTTCTTGCCGTTCTAACTTTACTTCAATGTCTTTGACTGCTAATTCTGCTGTTTTTCGTGATTTACCGACGGACTTACGTACCCTGCGGCCTTTGACACGGTAATCAACATAATACCGACCAGCTCTGAATCTAAGACTTGCCATACTGACCTCCCCGTTGATGTTGATTGAACATGGGCCCAATTTGGGCACACTCATCTCAACGGGGGAGTCGAGATATTGTAACTATCCTATTACAAGATAGTTACAATTGCTACTAAAAGTATGGCGGAGAGGGTGAGATTCGAACTCACGGCCCCTCGCGAGGCAACGGTTTTCAAGACCGCCGCATTCGGCCACTCTGCCACCTCTCCATGATCGCAACTACTTTAATTTAATATGCTTATAAAATCCATATTTTATTTTTAAAATCAAAAATCTTCGACTGTACTAAAATCATAATAAAAAATAATGATTATTGTTGTGATTTAGGAAGATTATCCAAAATGCTTTGTAAATGTGGCTTTATTTTAGGCAGGTCTTGCTTGATTGTTTTCCATACAACACGAGGCTTAACTCCAAAGTATTCATGGATTAATTTATGCCTCATGCCAGCCATTTCTTTCCAAGGTATTTCTTTATGCTTATTGCGAACACCGGAAGGGATTTTGCCTACAGCTTCTCCCATTATTTCAAACGCTCTTATGACCGCAAAACTTGTTTTGACATCTTTCTCAAAAGTCTCAAACTTCATTCCTTTGACAAAAAATTCAACCTTATCAATAGCATCAATAATATCAACTAGGAAATCTTTATATTCCCTAATCATACGTAAACAACCTCACGCATGATATTCTTTCCAATGCTCGGTTTCAATGCCCCCTTCATGACCAAATCAACCTTTTTATGAAGAATGTCGCTTAAACGGCTCTCAACCTTCATATAATCAAACAAACCAGGCGTTCGGGAAAAATCCACAAGTATATCAACATCGCTATTTTTCTTCTGTTCTCCACGGACATAAGAACCAAAAATACCAAGCACCTTCACCTTAAACTCTCGCCGAAGGTCTCGTTTATTTTGTCTCAAAGTCTTCTTTATTTTATCCAGATCACTCATAAATTAACTATACAGCAAAAATGATTAAAAATCTATTCTACCCCTCTCTCCAAATCATACCGCAGGATTATACGGCAAGGTGCGCAGAAATTTACTGTTTATTATCACTATCCTCTAAATCAATGGATTTGGTTTCCTGCAGGTTGCTGTCATATTTGGTGATCTTGTTCCCCTCCACTACAACAATCCCCCCGTCGGAAGTGGCTACCACTGTCTTGGGCATTATAATTCTAGGAGGCATAGCAGGTATTGGCGGAGGAGTAGTTGGCCCGCCAGTGGGCATTTGCGGCATAACAGTAGGCGTAGAGTCTGTCGAAGGGTTAGCAGCTTGCATGGTGTCATTATTAACAATAACAGTGTCTGAGTTGTCTGACGGGTTGTCCTGGGCAAAGATAAACCTTGAAGGCAAAAGTAAGAGAGTTATAAATAAAAGCCCTGTTATTCTTTTCACTTATTAACCCCTACTTTTTTCTGTAATTCTTCAATTTCTTTTTGTTGTTCCTTGAGCTGTTTTTGCTGGTCTTTAATTTCTTTCTGCTGGTCCTTGATCGCTTCAATGAACAAGGCCGCGAGATTGCCATATTCAACGCCTTTCATACCATCCCGGCCAGTTATCTTGACGATTTCAGGAAAGACTTTTTCTACATTTTGAGCAATAACACCAATGTCTTTGGCACCGTTTTTCTTCCATCTGAAGGTCACACCGTTAAGGCGCTCTATCTTATCTAAAGCACCGGTAAGGGGCAAAATATCCTTCTTCAACCGCTCGTCGGAATCATTAATGATGTTAGTATTAGCTGCAAGGGTTGTGGTATATATAGTACCATTTGTGATAAGACCATAAGCACCATCAGCGATCTCAGCATAATAGGTGGTCGCCCCAACAACATCTGATGCATAAAGGCCATAGGCATTGCTTGTGCTATTAAAAACACCGGCCCAAGAATTTGCACCAGCCTTGGTGCCGGAATTTGTAGCAAAAATGGAATAATTACTGCCGAGGGCGCTCCCGGAATTAGTACTATAAATAGTATAACCTGCGCTGCTGCTTACTTGCAGTGTTCCATTCGTCGTCGTCGTCCCGATGCCGACATTGCCGCCATTCGGATTTAAGAGAAGCGGTTCGTCTGCAACATTATCTTCCAATGACTGGATTGTCGCATACCCTGACGTCTCATTAACTCCTAAAAAAAGCCCCTCTGCATTGTTTACCCCACCACGGTGTAAAGCAATCGCATACAAAGTGTCAGCAGGGGCATTAAAATCAGCCACTGTTCCCGCAGTATAGCTATTGGTTGGGTAAACACCCACCTGCAAAGGAGAAGCGGGGCTTATTTGATTGATGCCGACATTGCCCTCAACAAAATCTATCGCATTATCAAGAGTGCTATAGTTTTGCATGGCAACGACCCCAGTTTCTAATTGCTGCATGGAAAAACCGCCGCCACCGTTACTTTGCGTAATAGCTATGCCGGCACGGCCGGTGGTGTTGCTACTGTTATAGGCACGAATTTGAGCACCGCCGGTACTCGAGTCCTGGACATCAAGTAAGTAACCCGGGTTATTCGTCCCGACGCCGACCCAACCCTCATAATTAATTGAATCAACTATGTTATTTGAGCTATTGTACAAGTCTAAATAATCAACCGCTCCGGTAGTACCCAAATTTGTCGTAGCATTAGTGCCGGTCGTATCAACTGTCATAGTATTATAATTACCGCTGGGCGAAGGGTAATAGGTCGTCAAGGTGGTCTGTCCTGCGCAGGCAAAGGACATTCCCAGGATCAAAAAAAGTGCGGCATATGGGAATATAGAGTATCTCATCAATTAAAGTATAGAACGTTTATGAAAGATTAACAAGGGCGATTCTAAATTTCAATTATAAGCATCTTCCCTGCTTAAAGGAATTAAATGAGCATAATAAATTGTCCGGGAAACATCCGGCAGGTTTAATAATTGGGCAAACTTACCCAAGCCTAACCCTTTGGGTAATAACTGTTTAGCTTTATTATAACGGGCTGTTGGTTTTCGTTCCGGCACCTTAGGCCAGGCTAATAAACGCACATGCAAACTGGGATTATCATTGAGAAACCCCAACTTTATTCCGAATTCTAAAACATCCCTTATCAGAAGAATAGTCAGGTTCGTGACTTTTAATTTTTGTGTCTTAACCAAATAAGCTTTGTACGATTCAATGATGGCAGGTGTCAGTTGGGCAAGCTGATGGGCTTGGGTGAAATTATTTTCAAGAAAACCGCTGAAATGTTTGATGGTGCTCTCAAATCGCCGGACGGTTTTGGGGCTGTACTGCGCTCTTGCCTCAGCCAGAAAGCGCTCATAAAAATCCAATAGGTCGATATGGCGGACAATCGTTAAGGCCTCACCTCCGGCGATCTTTTCTTCCACCTGCTGCAGGAGCTTTTGGGCTTCCTCTAAATGGGGGCCGGCGATCTGCGAGTAAAGCAAGCCCCGCGCATAAAATTCGATATAATAGACATCATTGATTTTACGGATTTGCCCCATCAGTAGGTAAAGAAAATGATATAAAGCAGGACCCCGATAACAATGAGAGCTACCAGGTAAAAATCGTTGAAATAAAAAAAGTCACGCACGCGTTCTTGGGGAGTGTAACTATGTGAGATATTTTCAGAAACGACCTCGCCGGTAGAAAGGATATTGGCGACTTCATTGCGCTTAAGGCGTAAAAATTGGTCTGCAATTTTATATGCTTGTAATTTGCCGCTTTCAATCAGGTCCATGACCTTTTTTTCGGACACGGCCAGGATCTGCGCTGTTTCACGGACAGTGATGTACTGGCTGCTCATTATCTGACCTTGCCTGAAGAGGCCCACTGGTCGATCTGGGCACGTTCAAATTTCCAGCTATCCCCCTCTTTAAGGGCAGGTATCTTGCCCGTCGTCGCCAATTCCAAAATGGCGGGTATTTCGATTTCCAGATATTGCGCTAAATCATCGATGGTCAGGACATCTTCCAGCATATGGCAGCGGCCCTGAAACAAAGCGCCCTCAACAATATTTAATTTAGGCGTTGAAATGTCCCCGTGCAGCACCGCGGTGGGCATCAACACCAGCATTTTCTTGGCAATGACATTACCTTTGACCTTTCCGGCGATGATGACAGCCTCACCGGTAATATTCGCGTCCACCTGCGCGCTGGCCCCGATTGTCAAGGTGCCGCGGGTATCGAGCTTGCCCGTATAACGGCCGTGGATTTTCAAATTCACCGGGTCGGAAAAAGTCAACGTCCCTTCCATTTGGGCATTGATTTCAATGATCTTTTCTTCAGGTAATTCTTTATGTTGTTCTTTGCGGTTAAAGGCCATAGTGACCTCTCCTTTTAGGACCCCGCTGCTTGGACCAACAGTCCAGGCGGGGTTTATTTAAATGGTTGGATGTTTAGTTTAATGTTAACAAAATAAAGCTCCGAGGTCAAACACTGCTGCGTAAATGATAGGCCAAGCCTGCGATCATGGCGGCATTGTCCAGGCATAGGGACATCGGGGGAAAAAACACTTCGATACCTTGCGCTACAGCTTGGGCTTGCAATGTCGTGCGCAGGGCGGAATTAGCTGCCACCCCGCCGCCTACTAAAAGCGTATTGACCTTGAGCTTGCGGCAGGCCTTAAGGGATTTCTCCGCTAAAACAGCGACGACACTTTCCTGGAAGGCATAGGCCACTTTGGGCACGGAATAATCCGGCTTATTTTTATTCTTTTGGGTGTAATAAAGCACTGCTGTTTTAGTACCGCTAAAAGAAAAATCATAAGAATTGGCAAGCGGCGCCTGAGGGAATTTAATTTCCTTATTAATGCCGCTGGCTGCCAAACGGTCTATCACCGGGCCGCCGGGATAACCCAAGCCCAAAATACGCGCCACCTTATCAAAGGCCTCACCTGCCGCGTCGTCGCGTGTCACGCCCAACAATTTAAAATGCTTAAAATCTTTGACATAAAAAAGGCTGGAATGCCCGCCGGAAACCACAAGGCCTACAGCAGGTAACCGTTTCTGAGGACAAGCTTGTGGGCCGTTAGGCAGCTGTAAATAATTAGCGTACAAATGCGCCTTGATGTGATCAATTTCAACAAGCGGCTTTTTCGCGGCACGGCTTAAGGCCCTGGCAAAACAAAGCCCCACCAGCAAAGAACCGATGAGCCCGGGGGCACGGGTCACGGCAATGGCATCAATGTCCTTTAAGGCCGTCTTGGCCTGACCCAAAGCTTCAGCCACCACCCCATGGATGAATTCTATCTGGCGACGGGAAGCAATTTCCGGGATGATGCCGCCAAAACGCTGGTGGTCTTTGAGGCTGGTGGCAATGACATTAGAAAACACCTTTACTCCGTCCGCAACAACCGCGGCCGCAGTCTCATCACAGGAAGTTTCTATGCCAAGTATCTTCATCGGTAGTGGAGCAGCTCTTTGATGCTGACAATCTGGCAGCCTTGTTTTTCCAGCCAGGGGATTTCTTCTTTAAGCACTGACATACTTATCGGCCTGTCATGGGTAATAGCGACCGCATAACCTTTATGGCGGGCCCTTTTGGCCAAAACCACATACTGTTTAATATTCGCTTCCCTGGTGTTGATATTATCCAAAAAGACGTCCCTTTTGCCATACCTTAAACCCATCTCCTCGGCCAAGGTGGCAGAAACAGAATGGGGCGATGTCATGCTGTCGACAAAGAACAACCCTCTTTTCCTTAATATCCTAAGGATGATCCTCATCAAAGACCTGTCTGCCGTGGCTTTGGAACCCATGTGATTGTTGACACCTTCAATCGACGGCAATTGGTCTAAATCCTCTTCCACGATTTTAGAAACCAAATCCGCGTTCATCGTGGTCTTGATAATATAATTGGGCGGATAATAATCACCGTTATGCAAGGCTTCCAAAGGCAAATGCAGCATGGCCAGCTTATGGTATCGGCCGGCACAATTGGCCACGTCCTTGGTATGCCGTAAACCCGGCAATATGGACACTGCCAAAGGCTCGGGGATTTCTTTTAAATATTTGCAATTAGTCGTCGTCTGCCCCCAATCATCAATAATGATGGCAATTTTCCCGCCGCCCGGACCTGAAACACCCTCCGGAGGAGGCTCAGGAACAGCCGGCCTAGAAACAAAGGCCTCCGGGTTAACGCTTTCAACCGGTGTCGAAACCTCAGCAGCTTCGTTGGGCGCAGGGGCCATTTCTTTCTTGGGTTCTTTATGTCTTGAAAAAATGACAAATACGATAATGGCCGCGACAAACAAACAAAGGACAATGGCGGCGGGTTTTGTATCGTTGTCCCTGGGACCGGTTATTTTTCTTTTTTTGGGCATTTTATTTTTGCTGGAACTGGCGGTAAATCTTGATGCCTTTGATCACATTAATGGCGCTTTGCAGCTGGAGATCAGCTTCGTCTTTTTTCTTTAAAGCCAATTGTTTTTTATCTTCTGTAGGCAAAACTTTCTTATTCTTCTCTTTATCTTCGAGTTCGGTAAAGACAGTGTCCACATCATCACTGTCTTCCTTAGCAGCACTCTTCCGGTCACTGTCATCATCTGCGGGTTCTTTCTGTTCTATCACCACATCCGGAGTGATCCCGATGCCGTTAATGCACACCCCCGACGGCGTAAAATACCGCGCCGTGGTCAAACGTAAACCTGACCCGTCAGGCAACGGTATCACAGACTGCACAGAGCCCTTGCCGAAAGATTTGACCCCGACCAGCACTGCCCTTTTATTGTCCCGGAGAGCGCCGGCCACAATTTCACTTCCTGAGGCAGAGCCTTCATTGATCATCACCACCATCGGCCAGCCCAAAAAGTCCCCGTTATCGTTTTGGGAATTGGCTGTAAAATCTTCAGATGAATGCCTGCCCTTGGTTGAAACAATCGTCTTGCCTGCAGGCAGGAAATCTTCAGCGATCTTGATGGCCACATCCAAGAGCCCGCCGGGATTATTACGCAAATCCAGGACCAGGCTGTCTGCGCCTTGGGCTTTTAATTTTTCCAAAGCCTGGTGTAATTCATTGTAGGAATTTTCCCGGAATTCTGTCAGCCGCACATAGCCGATATGGTCCCCTAAAAGGTGCGGGTCCTTGATATCATCCACATGGATAATTTCGCGGGTAATGACAAAATCCTTGACTGAATCATCACTTTCGCGCAGGACGGTGATCGTCACCTGGGTTCCCGGCTCTCCCCGCAACAACTTGACCGCGTCATCCAGGGTCATATCACGGGTGATGGCATGGCCGATCTTGACGATCCTGTCCCCTGCCTTGATGCCCGCGTGCCAGGCCGGCGTGTCCTCCACAGGAGAAATGACCGTTAATAAATCGTCTTTGATGGAAATCTCAACGCCAAGCCCGCCAAATTTTCCCTCTGTCTCGGTCTTCAGGTCCTTGTATTCTTCAGGGTCCATGAATTCGCTGTGAGGATCGAGCGATGAAAGCATGCCTTTGAGCGCGCCATAGATCAGGTCCTGCGGGGTCTTTTCATCCACATATTCCGACTGGACAGTTGTTAACGCGTAGCTGAAAAGCTCGACCTGGGAATATAAGTCCTTCTTATTTTGGACTGTGTTCTGCGAAATACCCGCCGAACAGGCACCCAGCAGAGCAAGAAGAACAAATCCTAATATAAAATTCTTTTTAGACACCGGTTATTCTCCGCATTATCAACTCATTCAATTTCTTGGGATTGGCACGTCCGCCTGATCTCTTCATGGCCTGCCCCACTAAAAATCCGGCGGCATTAGGCTTGCCGGATTTGATTTGCTCAACCACCGCCGGGTTTTGGGCAATGACTTCATCAATAATGGCAAGCAAGGCCGAGTCATCGGAAACCTGGGCCAGACTCTTTTCCTTTATAACTTCATCCGCACCTTTGCCTTCATCCAGCATAAAGGTCAAAACTTCTTTGCCGACCAGATTGCTGACAACCCCATCTTCCACCTTCGCAATTAAGGTTACCAGGCCTTGGGGTGACAATTTTAATTCCTGAATAGGCGTCTTGCGATTATTAAGCTCCATTAAAACCGGGCCTGCCAGCCAATTGGCTATTTTCTTGGCCTGAGGATATTCTTTGACCGCTGCCTCAAAAAAATCAGCCATGCCGCCATCAGCCACTAAAATATTGGCATCATATTCTGAGAGGCCATATTGGCTTAAAAAGCGTAAAAATTTTGCCTGCGGCAGTTCAGGCAATTCAGCGCGCACACCGTCAATGATCTTATAATCGATGGTAAAAGGCACCAGATCAGGATCGGGAAAATAACGGTAATCATGGGCCTGCTCTTTGGAGCGCATGGCCCGGGTCTGTGCTTTTTCATCATCCCACAATAAAGTTTCCTGCACCACTTTTTCGCCGGCAATGATCACTTGGGTCTGGCGTCGCACCTCATATTCCAGGGCCGTCTTCACCGCGCGGAAAGAATTCATGTTCTTTAATTCTGTCTTGGTGCCGAAGCTTGCTTGCCCGACGGGCCGTATGGAAACATTGGCATCGCAACGCAAAGAGCCCTTTTCCATGTCACAGTCGGAAATCCCTAAATACTGTAATGTTAGTTTCAGCGTGTTGAGATAATCATAGGCTTCCTGCGGTGAACGCAGATCAGGTTCGGTCACGATCTCGATCAAAGGCGTACCGGTGCGGTTAAAATCCGCCAGGGAACAGGAGCCTGAATTATCATGCACTAATTTACCCGCATCCTCCTCGAGATGGGCGCGTGTGATGCCGATGCGTTTTTCCTGCCCGCCGCTTTTTATGTTCAAATAGCCCTTTTTAGCCACAGGAAAATCAAACTGGGAAATTTGATAGCCCTTGGGCAGGTCCGGGTAATAATAATTCTTACGGTCGAATTTGACAAAGGAATTGATTTCCGCATTGAGGGCAAGGCCGACCTTAATGCCATACAAAAGGGCCTGATGATTTAACACCGGCAAGGTGCCGGGCAACCCTAAACATACCGGGCACACATTAGTATTAGGCGCACAGCCATACTGATTGACACAAGAACAAAAAATCTTAGTTCTGGTGCTTAACTGCAAATGGACCTCAAGGCCTATGACCGTTTCAAATTGGGACATGATTTTTCCGTGCCATTATACACACTTAAATTGTTGGTTTCTTTAAATGCCATTCTGTATTTTGTTCATACGTGTACGACACCCTCAAAAGCATCTCTTCATCAAAAGCACGGCCCATCAATTGAAATCCGATAGGCAGGCCGCTTTTGGAAAAGCCGCAGGGGACAGAAATCGCCGGAATGCCTGCCAAATTAGCAGGGATCGTATAAATATCCGACAAGTACATGCTCAAAGGATCGCTCACCTTCTCCCCTACTTTAAAAGCCACTGTCGGGCTTGTCGGGGTCATGATCACATCGCAATCCTTAAAAACCTGGTCCAGATCATTTTTGATCAGGGTCCGCACCTTTTGGCCGCGCAAATAATAGGCATCATAATAACCCGATGACAAGGCGTATGTGCCAAGCATGATACGGCGCTTGGCCTCGTCGCCAAAGCCTTTGGAACGGGTTTCCTCGTACATATCCACCAGGGCATTTTTACGGACCTTGCCCGGCTGCACGCGCAAGCCATAACGCACCCCGTCGAAACGCGCCAAATTAGAGCTGGCTTCAGCCGTGGCCACAATATAATAGGTCGCCACGGCATAAGGTGTATGCGGCAAAGATACTTCCTTGATAACAGCGCCCTGTTTTTTCAAAAGATCAAGCGCGCTTTCAACTGCCCGGCGGACTTCCGCATCCAGCCCCTCGACAAAAGCTTCTTTGGGGATCCCGATTTTAAGGCCCCGCACATCATTGACCAAGGCCCTGGTATAATCAGGCACCGGCTCATTGACTGAAGTAGAATCACGTTCATCATAGCCGGAAATAATATTCATGAGCAAGGCGCAATCACGCACGTCCTTGGTCAAAGGCCCGATTTGGTCAAGGCTTGAAGCAAAAGCAATAAGGCCATATCGTGAAACCCGGCCATAGGTGGGCTTTAGCCCCACAATACCGCAAAAAGACGCAGGCTGGCGGATAGACCCGCCGGTGTCTGAACCCAGGGCCCACATGGCTTCATCCGCAGCGACCGAGGCCGCAGACCCGCCGCTGGAGCCGCCGGGAACACATTGCAAATTCCACGGATTAAAGGTGGGCCCATAGCAGGATGTTTCGCAGGACGAACCAAAGGCAAATTCATCCATGTTCACAATCCCCAAAATAGACCCGCCGCTTTTCTTAATTCTTTCGATGACTCCGGCGTCATAAGGCGAACGGAAACCCTTCAAAATCCGCGAGGCACAGGTAATTTCTTCGCCCTTGGTACACAAATTATCTTTGATGGCAATGGGGATTTGAAATTCCCCGGCATAATGCGGCTGGCTCCGGCTCAAATGCACATAGGCTTTGACTTTAGGGTCAATGGATTTAATGCGCCCTACAACAGCCTCATAAGCTTCTTTGGCAGAAGCTTTGCCGGACTTGAATAAATCCAATAAAGCGTGGGCGGTCAATGCGTGCAGGTTCATTCGATGACTAAAGGCACTTTAAAGCATCCGTCTTTTGCCTCAACAGCAATGGCGAGAGCTTCCTGATTGGTTAATGAAGGTTTAATGATGTCCGGGCGCAACACATTCCCCACCGGCACGGCATGGCTGGTGGGTTTGACATCAGCCACGTCGAGCTCCTGCAATTTCTCCACGTATTGGACAATACCGCCCAGGCTCTTGGTCATGCCCTCCAGCTTATCTTCAGGCACGTCAATCCGCGCTAAAGCAGCGATATATTTCACATCTTCCTTGGTTATAGGCATAGGCAAAATACTAACATCAAAGGAGGGCAAAAACAAGGGTTTGTTGAAGTTCAGGAAGCCAGTTTTTCCCTTAAATCTTCGGGGACCGCAGTGGGTTTAAACTCTTTATTTAAACAAACAAGGGAAACTTCAGCTTCAATAATCAACCGGCCGTCTTTTTTATCGTGGACGGTCTGGTCAAAGACCAATTGAGAAGCTCCCATTTTCTTTAATTTAGCATCGCAGAGAAGCGTATCGCCGTAGCGGGCCGGCGAGCGATAGCTGACATTGCACTGGCGCACCACATAAAAATAACCGCGGTCCCTGAATTGTTCGACACTCAATCCCCTTTTTTCCAGGAATTCTGTACGCGCCTCTTCGAGGTAGCACAGGTACTGCCCGTAATAAACAATGCCGCCTGCGTCGGTGTCGTGGTAATAAATGCGTTTTTCCAATTTGATCTCCTAAAAATAGTGTCATTGCGAGGAACGAAGTGACGAAGCAATCTTTTTTAAAAATTATATCATAATCTTATTGCAAAGCTTGATGTAATTTGACAAAGTTAAATTCTCGGCACGGGCGTTAAAGTCGATGCCTAAACTTCCCAGCGCCCCTTCCAACGTATCACGGGCAACCAGGCCTTTAAGGGAGTTGATGATATTCTTCCGCCGCTGTTGAAAAGCTGTTTGGATCAACTCAAACAAAAACTCCTCATTCAGCGCAGATTCTTCCCGCTTCTCTTTCATCGTTAAACTTATAAAGCAAGAATCAACCTTTGGCGCAGGTTTAAAGCAGGTATTCTTGATCTTAAAAAGCATTTTTATATCCGCATGATACTGCGCGAAACAGGTTAAAGAGCCGTAATCCTTGCCCCCCGGCTTCGCTGTCAGGCGTTGCCCGAACTCCAGCTGCACGGTCAAAAAAGCTGATGAAATTTTAGCTCTATCTTGAATTATTTTCCCGATAATAGGCGTGGAAATATAATAAGGGATATTGCCAATGACCTTGAGCCCTTGCGGTAAATGACCCATGCCCCATTTAAGAAAATCAGCGTGGACGATTTCCACCGGATTCCCGGCAGAAGCATCCGGGAATGACAATCGGAGAGGCCCGATTAAATCATGATCAGTTTCTATACAGATAAGCTTCTTGACCAAGGGCGCAATCAGCCTTGTTAAAACCCCCTGCCCCGGGCCTATTTCCACCACCACATCTTCAGTCTTTAAATCACAAGCCTGAATTATTTTCTGCTGGATACGGACGTCAGTAAGAAAATTCTGTCCAAGATTTTTTTTGGGACGATGAATTGATTTCATGCTAATTGGCAAGCAAGTTTGATGGCTGCAAGCATGGATGAAGGATCAGCTTTGTTTTTTCCGACTATATCATAGGCTGTGCCGTGGGCCGGGGATGTGCGCACAAAAGGCAGGCCCGCGGTGAAATTAACAAGTTCTTTCATATACAGGCCCTTGAGAGGCGTTAAGCCTTGGTCGTGGTACATAGCGATAACACCGTCGTAGGGGGATTTAAATGCAAAAAAAGTATCTGCCGGCAACGGGCCTTTGACATTGATGCCTTGGGCCCGGGCTTTGCTGATAGCCGGCAATATATGCTTAACATCTTCAAGGCCTAAAAGCCCGCCTTCGCCGGCGTGAGGGTTAAGGCCGAGTACGGCGATTTTAGGGTCTTTGATCTTAAACTTGTCTTTTAATGTCTTTGCCATCAAGGCAATGGAGTTGAATACAGTTTTTTGAGTAATCAACCGGGGAACATCTTTCAAAGGCACATGACGGGTCACAATCGTCAGGCGCATGTGAGGCGCAATAAACATCATGTCAAAATTCTTAACATTAAAAGCCCGGGCCAAATATTCCGTATGCCCCTTAAAATCCTTATGATACCGGCTGACAGCTTCTTTAGATAAAGGCGCTGTCACCAGGGCATCTGCGGCACCTGATTTGATCAAATCAATGGCCTTGTCCAAAAACTTAAGCGCCCCTTCACCGGCTGATTTATAGGGCACATCCATCACCTGGACCGAAGCCGGAAGCCGCCCTAATTTCTTCTTATCTCCGATCACGATAAAAGATTGCTTCGTCGCTTCGCTCCTCGCAATGACATGGTCTTTAAGGGCTTTGCGGACCACTTCCGGGCCTATGCCCTTGGGATCCCCCATAGTGATAGCAATGACTTTATTGTTTGATCTCGACATACGCCTTATCACGCAGCTTTTTGACCCATTCGCTGAACTTGGCCTGGAACTCATCGTCCAATAATTTACTGTAAATCTGGTCTTTGACCTCAGCCAGGGTCTGCTGTTTAGCCGGGGATATCCCGATGGCTTTAAAAACATAGATCCCATTTTCAACTTCAACCGGGTCAGAAACTTCATCAAGCTTTAAATTAAAAACCACACGTTCCACGGCATCGACCATTTGGCCCTGCTCTACTTCTCCGACAGAAGAACTGTCTGAATATTTTTTAGAAACCGTGTCAAAATCTTCACCAGCCAGCAAACGCGAGCGCGCCTCTGCGGCACGGCTCTCTGCCTCCTGCTTACTATACTTGTCATAAGAAACAAAAATAGACTGCAAATTCACCATCGGTTTATGGCCAAAATCACCCGTATGCGCATTATAATAATCGGTAACGTCCTGCGGATTGACAAAAACTTTGTCCCGCACTTCCATATCGACCTCATATTTGACTTTCAGCTGGTCTGTCAATTTCTGCTGCAGGTCGCTGACTGTCATCCCCTGGGAGTTAAGCGCGTTTAGAAAATCATCTTCGTTGGGATAACGCGCCTTGATCTCCTGCAGCCGTTTATCAACAATATCATCACGCACGTCTATCCCTTTATCATTGGCCGCGGCCAGTATCAATTTATCTTCGATCAGCTTGTCCAAACCTTTTTGTTCATACTGCGCCATGATCTGCTGGATTTCTTCAGGTGATTTATTTTCAACTTTGAGCTGACCGGCAACGCCCGCTATATATTGACGCAAATCTTTTAAAGTAATGACATCGTCATTGACGATGGCAATGATGGCGTCGGTACGGCCGGCGTCCTGGGCATAGGCTAAAGGTGTCAATAATAAGAATGCAATAAATAAACGGCTAATATTTTGCGGGATGCGGTCCATGTTTTGTTTCCACCTCTTTTTTTAGATGTTCGATAGATTCTTTGAGCAAGCGGCAATAAAGATCAAAACCGATGCTCGTGATAAAACCATGCTGCTGGGCGCCCAGCAAGTTTCCGGCGCCGCGGATCTGTAAATCTTCAAATGCAATATGAAAGCCCGCCCCCAAATCACTGTGTTTTTCAAGGGCACGGAGCCGCTGACGGCTAATTTCAGACTGGAGCTCACGTTTTTGGACGATAAAATACGCGTACGCCTGGATATCCAGGCGCCCCACCCGGCCGCGCAATTGGTGCAGGTCCGCCAGCCCGAATTTATCCGCGCGGTTGACGATCAGCGTATTGGCCATGGGCACATCAATACCGGATTCAATGATCGTCGTACACACCAGAATATCAATTTCGTGTTTCAGGAATTTTAACATAATTTCTTCCAAAAGGCGACCGCTCATTTGCCCATGCCCCACCGCCACCCTTGCCTGGGGGGCCAGCTTTTTAATGTTATTGGCAATGGTATCAATATTATCCACGCGGTTATGCAGGAAAAACACCTGGCCGTGGCGCGCCAGTTCCCGCTTGATGGCTTCCTGGATAATTTCTTCATCATAGCCAATAATTTGTGTTTTTACGGCCAAACGGTTGGTCGGCGGGGTTGAGATCACCGACATGTCGCGCGCGCCGGAAAGGGCCATATACAAGGTCCGCGGGATGGGTGTCGCTGTCAGCGTCATCACATCCGCCAATAAACGGAAATGTTTCAGCTTTTCTTTGGACTTGACGCCAAAACGCTGTTCCTCGTCGATAATGACCAGCCCCAAGTCCTTAAAAGCAACGTCCTTGGACAAAAGCCGGTGCGTGCCGATCACAATGTCAACCTTGCCCTCGCTTGTTTCCTTGACGATCATTTTCTGTTCAAGCTTGGTGCGAAAACGCGACAGCATCCCCACCTTGACCGGAAAGCCTTCCAGGCGTTTGCTGAAATTATAATAATGCTGTTCCGCCAAAATCGTCGTGGGGACCAGGATGGCCACCTGTTTATGGTCCATCACGGCTTTAAAAGCCGCGCGCATGGCCACCTCTGTTTTACCATAACCCACATCCCCGCAGATAAGCCTGTCCATGGGCCTCGCAGACTCCATGTCGCTCTTAGTCTCCATGGTGGATTTAGCCTGGTCAGGGGTTTCTTTATAAGGAAAGGTGTTTTCAAATTCTTTTTGCCATTCATTATCTTTGGAAAAAGAGAAGCCGGCCAACTGGGCCCTTAAGGCCTGCGTGCGCAAAAGCTCTGCCGCCAAAAGCCTCAGCTTTTTCTCCACTGCCCGCCGCGTAGCCAGCCATTCCTTGCTTCCCAACTTATGCAGGCGGGCCGGGCGTTTGGTAAATGAAACATATTTCTGGACCAGATGGATATCATGTTTGGGAACAAATAGCTTGTCCCCATCCTTATATTCAATAATGAGATGTTCTTTATTGCTGGTATTGACATCAAATTCTTTAATACCGATAAAACGGCCGATGCCGTGATGGTTATGCACGACATAATCGCCCTGTTGAATATCAACAAAATTATTTAAAGGGACATCAGAGGAAAAAACAGACTTTGAAGAAGTCTTGAAAGGCAGGACCAGGACGATGCTGTGCTCGTCGATATTTTCAGCGCTGATGGGGTCAAACCCATGGATGGCAAGGACAGTATCATCATCCAGGTCCAAACGCAAGGGGACCTCAAAATTAGCCGGATAAATGTCCAGCACGCCCCCGCGCAGGGCAAACTCACCCTCCCTAAAGACTTTCGTCGCCCGGGTATACCCAAAGGCGACGAGAGTCTGAAGCACCTGATCGATGTTGACCTTCTGGCCAACCAAAAATTCAAGGGACTCGAACATTTACCATTTTTTATCGCCCTGCCACCACAAAAACAGCGGAGACACGACCCAGACCGTGGAATATGTCCCGAACAGGAAACCACGGATCAAAACCACGGCAAAGGTGTTAAGCACTTCCCCACCGACAAAATACAGTGATAAAGCGGACAATGTCGTCATAAAGGTCGTCAGCACTGTACGGGCCAGGGTTTGGTTGATGCTCTCATTGATGACATCAGGAAGGGATTTATTCTTCATCTTGGGCACGTTTTCACGCACGCGGTCATAAATAATGATCGCGTCATTGATGGAATAACCTGTGATCGTTAATATGGCCGTGACCACCAAAAGGTCTATCTGGCGTCCAAAAAGAAGAAGAAGGCTTAAAGTGATCAGCACATCATGGAAAATAGCCACCACCGCAGCAGCGCCGAAGGAAAAATGCTTGAAACGCACACCGATATAGACCAGCATCCCCAGCATGGCCAGCACAATGGCGTAAATAGCTTTTATCCGCAGGGCCTGCCCCACTACCGGCCCCACCTTTTCAATACGTAAAACCTGGAAGGCATTATCCGGCATCCTGCTTTTAAAAATAGCAACCACCTGGGCATGAGTGTCTTGCTGGGTGCGGATAATGACATTCTGGGGAGCATTGGGAAAGGTTTGGATAACGGCATTCTCAACATTTCCTTGCTTTAGAAGGCCGCGCAAAGCATCCGCAGTGATGGGTTGGCTGAATTTAAATTCCTGGATCTGGCCCCCGGCAAAATCAATGCCGAAAGCAGTGTCCTTTTTATGGATAAAATCAACGGCCCCCGCGATAATAATGCTTCCGGAAATGGCAAAACAGATGTATTTCTTGTTTAAAAAGTTAAAATCCGGCTTTTTGAACAAATGCATCATCGGCAATGATTTGATGATCCTCGCCGAGAGCAGCCAGTTAAAACAGGTGCGCGTGACATAGATGGACGTAAACAAAGAGGCGATCAACCCTGTTGATAAGGTGATGGCAAATCCTTTGATGGGCCCGGAACCGAATTGAAAAAGAAAAAATGCGGCGATGAGCGAAGTGACGTGCGAGTCAAGGATCGCTGACCAGGCGCGGCCATAACCGGTATTGATGGAGGCAGCCAGCGGCCTGCCATTATCAATTTCTTCCCGGATGCGCTCGTTGATAAGGACGTTGGCGTCAACCGCCATGCCCAGGGTCAGAATAATACCCGCGATACCCGGCAAGGTCAGGGTCACCTGGGAGTCAGGCATGAGAATATTAAGTAAACCCATGCTTCCCATGATCATCAGTAAATTGATGGCCAGGGCCGCCGAGGCAATAAACCCTCCGACAAAATAATAAAGGCACATAAAGAAAACAATGGCAACCCCGCCTAAAATCGTGGCCTTGATACCGGCTTCAATGGAATCCTTCCCTAATAAGGGACCGATGGTACGCTCTTCTTCAACAGTCATGGGCACAGGCAAAGCACCGGTGCGCAAGGCCAAAGCCAAAAGTTTAGCTTCTTCAACTTTAAAATCCCCGGTGATTTCCGCATCCCCCGTCAAAATAGGTTCCCGGATATTTGGGGCGGAGAGGATTTCATTGTCCAGGACAATGGCAAGACGCTCATTGACGTGTGCGGTAGTCAGGTCACCGAATTCCTTGGTCCCCTTATCATTAAACGACATGGTGATTTTAGGCTGCAATCCGGTACTGCTAAAATCCACCTGCGCGTCTTTAATGCCTTCCCCATCCATGGCCACATCTTTGTCAATCAAAATCGGTGCGCCGTCTTCTCTTTTCATGACCATCAGCTCTTCGCCATCAGGCACATGCCCTGCCAATGCATCCTTTAAATGGCTTTCATCAGCATCAACCAGGTGAAATTCCAACCGCGCCACACGGCCGATCACTTCAAGGGCCTTATCACGGTCCGTGACACCGGGCAATTGCAACAAAATTTCATTCTGGCCCTGG
Source organism: Candidatus Omnitrophota bacterium (assembly GCA_013286575.1). GTDB lineage: Bacteria > Omnitrophota > Gorgyraeia > Zapsychrales > Fredricksoniimonadaceae > JABDGZ01. Next base: position 9,032 of record JABDFL010000007.1, on the reverse strand, counting down.
CGCTGAAGCAGGGTTTCACCTACACCCAGGCCGTCAATGCGGTTACGCAACACTTCCATGGATTTAAGAACGGCATCTTCCTTGGCCTGCTCGGTGGGAAGATTATCGTTCTCGACCTTTAAGATCAAATGCATGCCGCCTTTAAGGTCAAGCCCGAGATTGATGCGTTTATTGATGGGAATAAGAGAAGCGAAGCAACCTGCGATAACGGCGAGTATAATAAAAAAACGTTTACGTAATTCTGGGGTCATTTAACTACCTCGACAGGTTTAGATTCACTATTTGCCACTGAAGCAATGGATTCGCGGTCAAATTCAATGCGGCACCCTTCATCCACCCGTATGACCACGGTCTTTTCTTTGACAATGGCCACCGTGCCGTGAATGCCGGAAGAAGTAATGACTTCATCATTCTTTTTAAGGCCCTCCTGCATCAGCTTCATTTTCTTCTGTTGCTGCTGCTGGGGACGGATGATCAAAAAATAAAAAATCGCGATAATAGGAACATACATGAACAGCATCTGTGTCAATCCCGACTGTTGAAGCATTTATATATTCCTTTCCCTGACCTGCCCTGCGGCAGTCTTATTTTGCTTTTTTCATTAAAGATCTGACAGTATCGCTCATCTGGGCGCCCTTGGCGATCCAGGCGGTGATCTTATCTTTTTTGAGTTGGAAATAAGATTTCTTGGAAGGGTCATAATAACCCAAAATATCCAAGGTACGGCCGTCACGGCCTTCTTGTCCCGCCATCGCAACGACGCGGTAATTATAAGCCTTGTTAGAGGCTTTTCCTGCTTTTTGTAATCGGATTCTAACTTCCATGTGATTCCTTTCTTAAGATATTGTGTCATTGCGAGGAGCGAAGTGACGAAGCAATCTTTTCAAAAAGATTGCCACGCCCTAAAAAGCAGGGCTCGCAATGACACTATTTTTACTCATGCGCTAATTGAATAGCTCTTATTTGCGCTTTGGCTTTATTCATCGTTTCTGTGTATTCCGTGGCAGGATCGGAATCAGCTACTATTCCGGCCCCGGCCTGGACATAAGCCTTGGCTTTATGAACCACTATTGTACGTATAGTTATGCAAGTATCAAGGTTTTTCGAAAAACTCAAAATACCAACAGCCCCCGCGTAAGGGCCCCGTTTTTGGCCTTCCAAACCCTCAATTATTTCCATGGCCCTGATTTTAGGGGCGCCTGATACCGTCCCCGCAGGAAATGCCGCTTCTAAAACATCCAAAGCATCCATATCAGGACGCAATTTGCCCTGCACATTGCTGACAATATGCATCACATGGGAATATTTCTCGACTCCCATGAATTCAGAAAGCCGCACCGTCCCTTTTTCACAGACACGGCCCAGATCATTGCGCCCCAAATCCACCAGCATGATATGCTCGGCCTTTTCTTTGGGATCTGCCAGAAGATCTTTGACCAGGGCCGCATCCTCTGCCTCATTTACCCCGCGCGGACGTGTGCCTGCGATAGGCCGGGTCTCAACCAAACCATTTTCACAACGCACCAAAAGCTCCGGAGAAGCGCCCACCAGCTGTAAACCGCCAAAATTTAAATAAAACATATACGGGGAGGGATTGAGCACGCGCAAACAACGGTAAATCTCAAAAGCATCGACGCTGATATCAGCTTTAAAACGCTGGGAGAGAACGATCTGAAAAATGTCCCCTGCCTTAATATGTTCCTTGCCCTTAATGACCATCTTTTGAAATTGCCCTTTTGTGCAATTGGAAGCCACGGATATTTTCCGGCGGGTCTTTTTAGGGGCGGACAATGATAAAGGTTTCCGTAAATCCGCAATCAGGGCATCAATGGCCTTTTGAGCGGCATTGTATTTTTTGATTTTTGCTTCCCTGCCGTCTTCCTTAGAAAGGTGCACGCAACTGACCACCTTGATCGTATGGTGGCGATGATCAAAAACCACTAAATTTTTAGCCAGGGCCAGACAAATATCAGGCAAGTTTAAATCATCCGTGCCTGTATCCGGCAGGCGTTCAAAAAAACGGACACAATCATAACTCAAATATCCCACCATGCCCCCATAAAAACGCGGCAGTCCCGCCACATCCACGGCTTTATAATCCTTCATCAATTCACGCACCACGGACAAAGGGGAACCGCTCAAAGAAATCTTCTCAGGTTTATGTTTACCCTTAACAAAACGCAGAATACAGGCTTGACGGCCTTTACTGGTAAAAACCAATTCCGGGTCGCGGGCAATAAAGGAGTAAGAAGCGATCTTTTCCCCACCCTCCACCGATTCCAATAAAAAAGAATACTCGGCACGGCCGGCTAATTTGTAATACGCCGACACCGGCGTCTCCAAATCCCCTGGCATCTCCCTGTAAACAGGGATCAAATTGCCGCGGCCGCTTAATTTCAAAAACTCTTCTTGAGACAGGTAGTTCATATGTTTTGCGTCTAAACAGACGTTGGGATAATTTTTGTAGCCAAAATGCGTGCTTTTGCTCCCAACTTAATCCGTTGGGGTTTCCCTGTTCGCCAAGCAAGGAACAGGGAATATTTAGCATTTTGGCGGAAAAAATTCATCCCAATGGCTGTTTAGCCTCATTTGATTTTCCTATAAAAACAACTACGCTTGTTCGTATGGCAGGCAGCGCCGATCTGGTCCACCTTTAATAAAAGCACATCACAATCGCAGTCATAATAAATTTCCTTCACATGCTGAAAATGGCCCGACGTCTCACCCTTGACCCAATAGGCCTTGCGTGAGCGCGACCAATAAGAGGCTTTGCCGCTTTTTAAGGTGTCGCGCAAAGAATCAATGTTCATCCAGGCCATCATCAGGACCTCATTGTTCTTATAATCCTGGGCAATGGCCGGGATCAGGCCTTCGGCATTGAATTTTAATTTATCCAGATTGTCCTTGGTGATCTGGATCGTTTCTATTTCAGGGTTCGAACTCATCGCACGTTCACTTTCTTTTGTTTTAAAAACGTTTTAACTTCCACGATCGGGATTTCGCCGTAATGGAACACCGACGCTGCCAATGCCGCGTCTGCCCCTGCTTCGGCAAAAACCTGATAAAAATGCTCCAGCGTCCCTGCCCCGCCTGAGGCAATCACGGGAATGCTGACTGCTGCTGTAACCGCCTTGGTCAAAGGCAAATCAAAACCATTTTTAGTGCCGTCCGCATCCATGCTGGTCAATAAAATCTCTCCGGCACCCTGTGCTTGGGTCTGTTTGGCCCATTCAATGGCGTCACGGCCGGTCGCCGTACGGCCGCCGTGCGTAAAAACTTCCCAACGGTTACCCACGCGCTTGGCATCAATGGCCACGACAATGCATTGGCTGCCGAATTTATTCGCGGCCTGCCGGATCAAACCCGGTTCATTGACCGCGGATGTATTCATCGAGACCTTGTCTGCACCCGCATTCAGCAAATCACGGATATCATTGACATTGCTGATGCCGCCTCCGACGGTCAAAGGCATAAACACGCATTCCGCGGTTTTCTGCACCACATCTAAAAAAATCTTGCGTTTTTCATGGCTGGCCGTGATGTCCAAAAAAACCAGTTCATCAGCGCCACCCCGGTCATAGGCACGGGCACAATCCACCGGATCTCCGGCATCCTGAAGGTCAACAAAATTGACGCCCTTGACCACCCTGCCGTCTTTGACGTCCAAACATGGGATGATGCGTTTATTGAGCATCTTTTATATCTTTATTTTTAAGAAACTTATAATTCTTGACTGTTTCCAAAGCTTTCTGAACATCAAAATACTGGAGCTCATAAATGGCTTTTCCTGTAATGGCCCCCAAGAGATTAGGATGCTGCTCTTTGAGAATACACAACTCCACAATATCGTGTGATCCGGAAACCCCGCCGGAGGCAATCACATCAATGGCCACTGTTTTCAAAATTTCCCTGATACCGTTAATATTCGGCCCCTGAAGCATTCCGTCCTTGTGGATATCCGTATAAATCAGGTATTTAATGCCCTGGGCTTCCATCTCATTGGCAAAATCCGTCCCCTTGATCTTGGTCGTCTCAAGCCAGCCCCTTTGGGCCACCATGCCCTGGGAACAGTCAATGCTGACAGCGATGTGGTCCGCATACTTTTTTATAACTTCCTTCATCAAATCATTGTCGCTGATGGCTTTTGTTCCCAAAACCACCCTCTCGATACCGCTATCTATAAGTTCTTTGATCCGCTCAACACTGCGCACACCGCCGCCGACCTGGATCGCAATATCGACATTCCCGGCTATTTTCTTAATGACATCAATATTCTTCATGTCTCCGGCTTTAGCGCCGTCTAAGTCAACAACATGCAGCCATAGAGCGCCCTGGGATTTCCAATGCTGGGCCACGGCCAGAGGATCATCGGAATAATCGGTCTTTTTATCAAAATTGCCCTGCTTTAAACGGACGACCTTGCCGTCCATCAGATCAATGGCCGGGAATATAATCAGGTTCTCACTCATTTTTGCTCCGCGAAATTCTTTAAGATCTGTAAGCCGGCCTTTTGGCTCTTTTCCGGATGAAACTGCACACCCCAAACATTGTCACGCACAACAGCAGAGACAAAATCAATCCCGTAATTCGTGATGCCGGCAGCGATGGAGTTATCTTGAGGTTTTACAAAATAAGAATGGCAAAAATATACATTCTCACCGGATGAAAGCCCTTCAAATAATTTCGTACCGCACGGCTGGGCTTGAATTTGATTCCATCCCATGTGCGGGACCTTCAAGGCAGTAAAGCGCTCAACACTGCCTTTCAAAATTTTAAGGCCTTCAGCAAAACCACCTTCGGAGCTTCTTTCAAACAGCAATTGCAGGCCAAGGCAAATACCAAGGAATGGTTTGCCGTCTTGGATAACACGACGGATAGGCCCGGTCAAAGCCAATTCCTGCAATTTCTGCATGGCCGGTCCCATGGCACCGACGCCCGGCAGGACCACCTTATCTGCCTGCAAAATATCCCCAACCTTAGAAGTCACCTGCGCCTGTGCCCCCACAGCCTCAAAAGCCTTGTGAACACTCCTCAAATTCCCCATGCCGTAATCAATAATTGCAATCATATACTTTACCTAAATGTCATTGCGAGGAGCGCAGCGACGAAGCAATCTTTTTAGCCAGCGGGGCCTGTCTCGGCCTCGCCACCCGCCGCAATTAATCAATAATCCCCTTCGTCGAGGGCACCTGTCCTTGACGACGAGGATCAATAGTCGTTGCCTGGTCTAGCGCCAAACCTAAAGACTTAAATGCCGTCTCTAAAATCGTATGGACATCTGCAAGTTCTGCATTTTTTATTGTCACAATAATATTTGCACCTAATTGCTTAGCAAATGACTCCAAAAAATGCTTATAATCTTCAAAGGTATAATTCTCTTTAGAAGTGCCTATCGTAGCAGGACGCTCACAATCAATTCTATAGTGACCACGCCCGCTAATATCAATAACAGTACTTCCTAATGTATCTTCCATGGGTGCAAAAGCAGACCCAAAACGCTTAATCCCTAATTTATCACCAAGGGCCTGCTTAAATGCTTTTCCCAATGCAATACCGATATCCTCATTAGTATGGTGAATATCGATGTGGGTATCACCTGTCACTGATAACTCCAAATCAAAATAACCATGAAACGCAAACAACTCAAGCATGTGATCCAAAAAGCCTATGGGCGTCTTGATCTTTGTTTTGCCGGTGCCATCGACATTTAACGAAACCTTTATTTGCGTTTCTTTACTTTTACGTTCTATGTCTGCTTTACGTTGCATATTTATCCTTTCATAAACTTTCGCAGGCTGATACTGTAGAAATAGACTTTGGAAACAATTTTTGAAGACCACTGTTGTCCCGCCAATCTACATCGCCGATTCTGAAATACAGCCCGAAGGGCTCGGTATCAGCCAACCATGCTTATCTAAACCTTACGTTCACAGATTCCGCGTGCTTGACCATACCTTCTAAATTAGCGACCTTCTCTAAAGGCTCACGGACTTTTTCCAAAGCTTTCTTGCTATAAGAAATTATATGGCTGGTCTTGGTAAAGCTCGACAGCGACAGCCCCGAGAAAAACCGTGCTGTTCCCATGGTCGGCAATACATGGCTCGGGCCAGCAGCGTAATCACCCAGCGCTGTGGGGCTATATGGCCCTAAAAATATCGCACCGGCATGCCTGATCTGTTTGGCAATACTGACGGCATTATTAGTCACGATCTGCAAATGTTCCGGCGCGATCTGGTTGGCGATCCCAACAGCTTCATTCATGTTCTTGCAATAAATGCAGTAACCATTAGCCACGCGCGTACGCACATTTTTGATCAATTGCCTGGACGTGCTCAATAAAATCGACATTCCGCCCACATGCTCCATCTGCGCTTCCAAATCTCCCACCACAAAATCCGCATTGCTGTAACGGTTGGCAATGACCACCAGCTCCGTTGGGCCTGCCAGCATATCGATATCCACATAACCGAATAACTGACGCTTGGCCTCCGTAACATACATATTCCCAGGGCCGACAATTTTATCCACCTTGGGAATGGTTTTAGTGCCCAAGGCCAAAGCCGCGATGGCCTGCGCCCCGCCCACTTTATAAATTTCTTTGACCTTTAAAAGATTCGCCACCGCCAGGATATACGGATTAACATTACCTTCTTTATTCGGTGGTGTCACAATCACAACACGCTCAACACCGGCGATGATGGCTGGCACCGCCGTCATATAAACTGAAGACACTAAAGGTGCCGTGCCCGCCGGAATATAAATGCCCACCGAATCCAAAGGACGCACTTCTTCTTTAAGCATGACCCCGTCATGGCCTTTGACCTTGCAGCATTTATGCAGCTGTTTTTTGTAATAGGTCGAAACATTATTGATAATGGTTTTTAAATGCCCCACAAATTCCGGAGTAATATTCTGAAAAGCCCCGGAAATCTCGCTTTCATCCACCTTCAGCTGGCGGGCCGTCAGTTTGACCCCGTCAAAACGCCGGGTGTATTTAAGCACGGCATCGTCGCCATTTAAACGCACATCATCAATGATGGTGCGCACTTTTTCTTCAATATGCTTTTTACGCGCCAGCCTGCTGCGGTTATAAAGCTTCTCAATATTCAGGCCTGTTTGTTTAATGAGTTTCATAGTTTGGCTTTTACTATCTCCCTGGCTTGGGCTAACGCCCCTTCTAATTTTTGCGGACTTTTGCTCCCGGCTTGGGCCAACTGCGGCTTACCGCCGCCGCTGCCGTCCATTAACGGTGTGATTTGACCCATCAATTCATTGGCCTTAATGCCGCGCGCCACCAGATCATCCGTCACAGAAAGGACTAACGATGCATCTTCAGGCCCCTTGGCGCCCAAAATAAAAACACCGGATTTTACCTTCTGCTTAAACAAATCCGAAAGCTTGCGCAAAAGCATAATATCAATATTCTCTAAAGACCAGCTGATAAGATTGGCACCTTTGACGGTCTCACCGGTTTTAATCACCTCATCCACGGAAGACTTGAGCTTTTCAAAATAAATATTTTGTTTGTTCTTTTCGTCCTGCTTCAGCCGCTGGGCTTCTTCAACGGCCGCCGCTTCCTGGGCTTTCTTTTTTAAAAATTCATCAACAGCGCTTTTACCGGTCAGAGCTTCCACACGGCGTATCCCCTGGGCAACCGACCCCTCAGACACAATCTTCATCGCTTCAATATCACCCGTTGAAGAAACATGCGTACCGCCGCAAAATTCCTTGGAATAATCGCCGATGGAAACGACCCGCACTGTCTGGCCATACTTCTCGGCAAAAAACGCCAATGCCCCTTTTTTCCTGGCTTCGTCAAGGGCCAACACTTCCGTTGTCACCGGATCTTTCCGGTCAATAAACTCATTAAGCCTGTTCTCAATTTTTTTCATCTCTTCAGCCTTGATCCCCATCGGATGCGTAAAATCAAACCGCAAGCGCCCTTCTTCGACCAGCGAGCCCTGCTGCTTGATATGCGCCCCCAAAGTCTCGCGCAAAGCTGCCTGCAATAAATGTGTGGCCGTATGATTACGCATGATGGCATGACGGCGGGCCCTATTAATCACAGCCTTTGCCTTGTCTCCGGCTTTAATGGCACCTTGCTCCACAACAGCGCTATGGATATAAATATCATTGGATTTCTGTGTATCAGTGACAAGCACCTCGGCATTGTCAAAGGTCAAATAACCGCTATCGCCCACCTGTCCGCCTGCTTCAGCATAAAAAGGAGTGCGGTTTAAAATAATTTTAATGACCTGGTTTTGACCCGCCTGATTAATTTCTTTGTCACCCTCTAAGATCTTCAGCACTTGGACTTGGGCCTCAGTTTCTTTATACCCTAAAAATTCCGTCTTAGGCAAATTCAAAGTAAAATCCTGGTTGGCAAAAACATCCCCCGTCATTTTACTGCCGGCCCGGGAACGGTTTTTCTGCTCTTCCATCAAACGCTTTTCAACCATCACCGCTTCTTCATACATATGATGCAAAATCGAATGGTTTTGTTTGATCATCTTATGGATCAATTCCGAAGGCAGGCCATGGGTGTCTTTATAAAAAAACATCAGCTTTCCCAAATTCTGGGCCGCAGCTTTATAATCAGTCTGCCCCTCATGCTTGGCAAATTCCGAGATCAATTCCGGGATCTTTTCCTTGATGAGGTTAAAAGCAGTTTCTTCCACGCGCCTGACGGTCTCAATGATTTCTTCCTGGACGGCCACAAGCTCGGGATAAGGCCCTTTCATGGTATTAACGACGGTCCTCACAAAGGTATGGGCCAAAGGCCTTTCCACCTGTGCCTGGAAAGTAATATTTGTCACATCAACGATCAGCTTGCGCATGACATAGCCGCGGCCTTCGTTGGAAGGCACAACACCGTCGGCAATGCCAAAAACAACAGCCCTCATATGGTCAGCGATGATGCGCGCATCAGTTTCGGAAATAGCCTCTATCTTTGCTTTGATCTCCTGCAAGATCGGTTCAAATATGTCCGTCTGGTAATTGCTTTTCTTGCCCTGCACCACCGCGGCCAAACG
>JABDFL010000006.1:792-44918 GCA_013286575.1 Candidatus Omnitrophota bacterium | reverse complement strand
TTTGTTTTTTGTTTGATCGTTTTTGGCTTTTGGCTGATCTGGCGTTTTAACCAGGAACATGTTTATGAGCAGATGCTGGGGCGCCTTCAGGCGGAATCGCGGGCAGCCCAGGTGCTGGTTACGGCGGTCAATTATGACGAGGCCTCCGGCCGTAATAATACCACTATCAAATTCGTCGAGTTTGATACCACGGGCAGGCCCTTGCCGCCCAAATACTTTACCTTCAGCGGAAACTTGATCCAGTTTCAGTCTTTGGTGGTGCGTTTCGAGGACAAATTTGTGGCCGCAGGCGACCGGTTTCGCGGCAGGAGCGTTTATTTGTTCTGGAAGGCGTTTATGCTTGACGGTGCCCGGACCCAGGAATTTCCCATCACCCAGGTTGACGAGATCCCTGGCGGGTATAAAATCCCGGGAAAGGCCAGTGGTTTTGAAAACAGGTTTTGGAGGGATTTTTGGCGTTTTGCCTTTGATGAGGGCAGGGCCCAAAATGCGGGTATCAAGAGTGTCCAAATCGAAGCCCCCGGAGTTGTTTTTATCCCCGGCTATCTGTATACCATCCATATTGAACACGATGGGGGATTAAGGATTGATGCCAAACCTGTGGAACCGATTTTTCAGGGGGAAAAGATTTTAGCATAAATACAATTTTTGTATCGCAATTGCGGGAAATTGTGCTAATATTCAAGCACCTTATGAAAATCCATGAATACCAGGCCAGGAATTTATTTCTCGAATACGGCATCCCGGTTGCTGACGGTGATGTTGCTGTCACCTCTGACGAGGCCCTGAAGATCGCCCGCAAGACAGGGTTTCCCGTCGTTGTTAAAGCCCAGGTTTTGGTCGGGGGCCGCGGCAAGGCCGGCGGGGTCAAGGTCGTTGCCAATGAGGCTGAGCTGGTTTCGGAATTTAACCGCATTAAGAATTTGAATATCAAAGGCTATACAGTGGAGCGGCTTCTGGTTGCCCGGGCCATTGATATCAAAAAAGAATATTATTTGGCCGTTACCATAGATAATATCAAAGGTGACGTTGTCATTATTGCTTCTGCCGACGGCGGCGTTGAAATCGAAGAAACCGCCAAGACCCATCCGGAGAGGATCATCAAATTTTACATGCAGGGGATCAAAACCCTTGATGAGGCCCGCTGGGCGCCCGTGGCAGCCCAGTTGTTCAGCGACGTACGCCTGCAAAAAAGTTCCACGTCCATCCTGCAGAAATTACTTAAATTATTTTTTGAAAAAGACTGCTCCCTGGCGGAAATCAACCCCTTTGTCATCAACGGCGAAGGCAATTTGATCGCGGCTGATGCCAAGGTCATCTTTGATGACAATGCCATGGACCGCCATCCGGAATTAGCGGCGCTCCGGGACATGAAATATGAAGATAGCGACGAGCTGGAAGCCAAGGAAAAGGGCTTAAGTTTTGTGAAGCTCGAAGGCAATGTCGGCTGCATCGTCAATGGCGCAGGCCTGGCCATGGGGACCATGGACGCGGTCAACTTGCTCGGCGGCAGGCCGGCCAACTTTTTAGATGTGGGCGGCTCTTCCAATCCTGAAAAAGTGCTCAATGCCTTAAAGATCATTTTGCGCAACAAAGACATCAAGGTCATCTTGATCAATATTTTTGGCGGTATTACCCGTTGCGACGATATCGCCAACGGGATATTGACCGCTTTAAAGCAAATTAATATTCCGGTGCCCCTGGTCATCCGTTTGACCGGGACCAATGAAAAAGAAGCTAAGGCACTTTTAACCTCGGCCGGATTGACGACATTTACGTCTATGAGACAAGCTGTTACCGAGGCTGTGAAGGCATCTAAATAATATGTCCATACTTATCGATCAAAATACAAAGGTCATTGTCCAGGGCATCACCGGCCGTGACGGTTCTTTTCATGCCAAGCAGATGCTGGAGTACGGCACCAAGGTCGTCGGTGGCGTGACCCCCGGCAAAGGCGGGCAGGAAGTCAACGGCATCCCTGTTTTTAATTCCGTCAAAGAAGCCAAGGACAAGACCGGCTGCAATGCCGCGGTCATTTATGTGCCGGCCAAATTTGCCAAAGACGCCATGCTGGAAGATATTAAGAACGGAATCCCTTTGATCATCTGCATCACCGAGGGTGTTCCGGTTTTGGACATGGTGGAAGTTAAAAAAGCGTTGAGCCAAAGTCAGTGCCGTTTGATCGGGCCCAATTGCCCGGGATTGATCTCTCCGGGCAAGGCTAAAATCGGCATTATGCCGGGGCATATCCATAAGGCCGGGGACATTGGTGTCGTTTCCCGTTCAGGCACCTTGACCTACGAGGTGGTTTATAATTTGACCATTAATGATATGGGGCAATCCACTTGCGTGGGCCTCGGCGGAGACCCTATTATCGGCACCAGGTTTGTGGATGTCCTTAAAATGTTCCAGGAAGACCCGGCTACCCGTGCCATTGTCATGGTCGGCGAGATAGGCGGCGGCGATGAGCAATTGGCCGCGGAATATATCAAGAAGCATGTCACCAAACCTGTCGTGTCTTTCATTGCCGGACGCACCGCGCCCGCCGGCAAGCGCATGGGGCATGCCGGCGCCATTATTTCTTCAGGCGATTCCACGGCTGAGGCTAAAATGCAGATGCTGCGCGATGCGGGCGTTATTGTCATTGATTTCCCCGACGAAATTCCCCAGGCTTTGACTTCCAGTCTAAAATAAAGTAGTATTAGTCCATGAGCACCAATCCCTTTACATTATCGAAAGTTAAACATATTATTGCCATCTCCTCCTGCAAAGGCGGGGTGGGCAAATCCACGGTGGCCTGCGCTTTGGCATGGGAACTTTCCCGCCGGGGGTTTAAGACAGGGCTTTTGGATGCGGACATTTACGGACCGTCGCTGCCCTCGCTTTTTCAGTTGCGGGACGCCAAGGTCAAGTCCAATGAATTTAAACTGCTGACACCCATCGAACACCAGGGGCTTAAACTGATGTCCTTTGGATTTTTACTGGGGGACGCTCCGGCGGTGATGCGCGGGCCCATTGTCACGCGCTATATCCAGCAGTTATTGTTTCAAACGGATTGGGGAGAGCTGGACTATTTGATACTTGATATGCCGCCGGGTACGGGGGACATTCAGTTGACCATCACCCAGTCGATCAAATTGACCGGGGCAGTGATCGTCACGACACACCACACCCTTTCTCTCGTCGATACCGCCCGCGGGATCCTGATGTTTGAAAAAGTCAAGGTGCCGATTTTAGGTGTCATTGAAAATATGGCGTATTTTTTGGCGCCGGACACGGGCAAAAAATATTATATTTTTGGCGAACAAAAAGCAGGGGCCTTGTCCTTGCGTTTTGGGGTCAAGACCCTGGCAGAGGTGCCGATCACGGAACAGCTTTCCGAGGACATGAGTTTTTACCAAGCCAATGAAACTATCAAAGAAGCAACCAACGAATTACTCAAAGCGGTTGATAAAGCCCATCTATCCCAACCAGATTTAAAAGACGCCGGCTACAGAGATGGCCAGGTGGTCCTGGTTTTTGGCGATGGCAGGGAGCTGTCAGCCAAAGCCTTTGATCTTCGCGCCAATTGCCAGTGCGCCCTATGCGTATCAGAAGTGACCGGCCAGCAGCTGGTCGATATCAAAAAAATCCCCGCAGACATTAACCCCGTAGAAATACTTCCCCTGGGCAACTATGCTGTTGGCATCACCTGGAGTGATGGTCATGCATCGGGAATTTACCCGTACAGCATGTTTAATTAAGTAAAGAAGCATTAAGGGCTGCCTTCCTTTTCTCAAAAATTTCTTATATTATATAAATTATATATATTATTAATTTTATGTAAGATTAACATAACCATAACATGTTTTTAACATTCATCGTCTATACTCTCATTATCAAGCTAAGACTATCGTTCGCAATGAGCCACAAGTACATAAAATGTAACAACTTACATATATGTCATTAATTAACAAAAAATCCAGGGTTTTTCGAACAATATGCTGTTTATTGGCCATTTTATTGGTCCAAAACAGCCTTGAACAAGTGCAGGCGCAAGGCACCCCTTTTTTACCAGCCCCCCACAACTATTTCCTCGATCTTTCCATTCCCTATTCCACGCCTGTTTTACGCGGCATGCGCGTTTACCCTGATAAACCTTTTGAGTTCGATTTTGTGGTTGATTCAGGAGATCGCCGCAATATGACTCCGAAGGACACGGCCTTGCTTATCAAATATTTTTTGACCTCGCTTACCATCCCCGAAGAAGACCTTTGGGTCAATCTCTCTCCGTATGAATCCGGACGGATCATTCCCAATGAATTGTCCTTGACCGATGTTGGCAACAATCTTCTCAATCAGGATAAACTCTTAAAGCAACTGGCTTCTTCCTTGACCTATCCGGAATCAAAGCTGGGCAAGAAATTTTGGGACCTGGTTTACAAGAAAGCCTACCAGAAATTCGGCACCACCGATCTTCCGGTCAATACCTATAATAAGGTCTGGATCGTCCCTGATCAAGCCATTGTCTATGATATGGGCAATATTGCCATGATCGGGCATACGCATTTGAAGGTCATGTTGGAAGCGGATTATCTGGCGATGAAGAAACATCTGACTGCCGGAGATAGAAAGTCAAGTGCCGGCCAGGAGATATCCGCCAGCATTACAAAAGAGATCATCCTTCCTGAATTGGAAAAAGAGATCAATGAAGGAAAGAATTTTGCCCCTGTCCGGCAGATCTTTCATTCCATCATTCTGGCAGACTGGTTTAAGCGTGCCCTAAGAAGGAACATTCTTTCTGAAGTATATGTCAATAAGAAGAAGATCTCCGGTGTTGATGGTATCGACAAAGATGCTAAAGAAAAGATCTACAAGCAGTATTTACGCATCTACAAGGTCGGCGCTTATAACTATATCCGCGAAGACGTTGATCCTATTTCTCAACAGGTGGTGCCGCGTAAATATTTCTCCGGCGGGTGTAATTTTGCGATGTCCTCGCAGTGGGAGCACACTTTACGGGCTTTTAGTCCGGCCATGATAACAAAGGTCTTTGCCCAAGATGCTGATTCAGCCATGTTGGAAAAAGTTGAACTCCATCCCATTGGCGTTAATATGGACCAATTGGTGGGTGACCAAGCCATGAGGGGATCTTTGTCTCAAAACAAAAGCAGCCTCCCAGCATGGAAGAGAATGGTCTTGGGTATGGTTTGGGCCTCTCAGCTTGCAAACCCGCTGGGAGCAGTGGCCCAGGCCAAAGTGGCCACCCCGCCTGCACAAAATCAAACATCCTCTGTAGATGCGTTAGCCATCCAACTTTTCCAACAGCGGCAATGGACAGAAGCCGTGTCTAAGTCGCTAGCGAAGAATCAAGACGAATCAGCTAAGCCATTTCAGATAGCCTCAAATGCACCGGCGATCCCTGCTTCATCAGTTGATCAAACACCTGCTCCTGTCGTAAACCCAACGCCTGTTAAAGCGACTCAAAAAATAACGCTGACAGTCGAGCCAACAGACGGCAGGCTTGGTTTCGGTGGGATGCTGCAGCGGGCAGGATTTACCTATATGCCTTTATGGGGCAAGGACGGCGCATTTGAAAGGGTCATCAAAACATTTAATCCCAAGATTACTGATTTTAAACACATGCATGTTGGTGATACCGTTGAAATTGACCGTCCGGAAGTGCTTTTTCCTCTTGCAGTTTCCCAGGCCGTCGGTAACGGCAGCGGATCTGGTGGGAGCAGTCCAGAGCTAGCAGCACCAAGACCAGCGGCAGCAGTTGTCGCTACGCCAATGGCGCACCTCCAACCGGTGGCTCCTCAAACGCATCCGACGAGGGCTGTTACACCGCCTGCCGCGGCGCCTGCACCCACTCAAACAGCTTTGCCGGCACAGCCACCTGCACCGCTGCAAGCAGCAGGAGGATCGCCGTCTCCACCACCACCTGATCATTTGACATTGCCTGTGCCCCCGATTCCACCGGCACCTGTTGCGGCAGCACTGCCTGCGCCGACGACGCTTGCGCCGTTGGCTGCGAACTCTTTTTCAACACCACCTGCCAGCCAGCAACCTGTTTCCGGGGCAGTTAGTATACCGGCTCCCGCGCCTGTGCCGCCCCCGGCAGCAAGTTCTACTTCCCAAGCACCTGCCGGTGTAGGTGGATCTTCAACGCCGGAACATGTTCATCAAGATGGCGTTGACTTTTCATTTAATCATCACACCCGTAGGGCTAAAATCACAGGTATCATAAAGGAAGTTGTTCCAAATCACGGGGAGTATAACGCCGGTGATCTTCAAGCCAAAATTGAGAGTCCGGATTTAAAAGGTCTCCTTGAAGCAGACCAGAGAAACATAGAGAGCGAGATAGCCAGGGTATCAGGGATAAGCGGCTTGGCGACCTCTCAAGAAGGGGCCGATCCTCAAATCGCTCTGGCGCTGGCAGAGGCGAAATATAAGCAAGACCTGGAAGACAATCTTGTTGAAATCCGGGCCACGCACCAATCGAAGATCCTGGACGATTCAAAATTACAAAACGGTCAGCTTGTGAATAAAGATGAAGATCTTTTTACGGAATTAGACAGACAAGAGATTATCACCAATATTGACATTGATGCCCGGCTCCTGGCTGGCCATAAAATGAAGGTCACGATCCCAGGGCACAAGGTCCTTAGTGTTTTTAGCGCCGAAGGAAGTACTGACCCCCAAGAGAAAAAAGTCCAAGTAAGAATGGTATTGCTGCTTGACACCCCTATTGATCAAAACAACATGCCAAAATCAATAGACATTGATTTTATACCGTTTGATCCGCCTTACCCTGAGCTCAACGCCATCAGCGGTACATTCCTGGCGCATGACCAAATTTCCGATGTCGGAAGCTACAAGATAGAAGTACCTGCAGAGGGCGAATTGCATAGGCAGATAGAGCCAGGAGACGTGATAACAGCCGATCAAGTGGCCCAAGGCCGATCAATGGGCTATCAAGACGACACAGCTTTGCTGCAAGAGCTTGTGACTATTGCCGCTGCCAAGCAAGTCTTCAATGATCAGATGCGATTTCTTCCTATCATCCAAAGAAGCGGGCCGGAAGAACAATTACATGCCCTAGAGGCCAGGGAAAAGGTGATTTGGGACCAAATCATGCGGATGAGGGAATTGCATGCCACCAGACCCGGGATTGTAAGACAGGTCGTCGAGGATTCCGGAATTTTTAATAGAGGGAATTCGGTCATTGAAGTGGGCACAGGTATTGCTTTTGTGGGTACCGCGGAAAATCCTGTGCCCGTGCCTGAAAGTGCCAAGATCAGCGAAGGGACGTTGATTTTGGCCCAAATCAACGGCATTAGCCTGCCGGCAGTGGTAACAGAGGTCATTTCTCCTTTAAAAACTTCTAAAGGCATCATGACGGGCTATAAAGGCGCTAGGTTCAAGATTTATGGTGGTCCCGGCCTTGTCAACCAGGGATTTCCTGTAAAACTTATTCAACCTGATGATAATGGCCGGACCATTGTTGAAGCTGTCCTAAATAAGATCAATCAACAAGAAGCCATCCAAGCTCCTGCCGTGGCCGAAGAGCCACAGCCACAGCAAGCAAAAGTCCCGCCGCAGGCTACTGCAACCACAGGCATGACTCCAACTCCACGAGCAGCTGCCCCATCGTCCGGGCGCGTTGGGGTTTCCGGCGGCTCTGCCTTGCAAGGATTTTCAGAAATAAGAGAACAGGTGATTCAAAATAATACAGCAGCGGTAATGAATAGAAGTCAAGGACCTCAGGTTATTCCTAGTTTAGTAGGAACGTATAGCGGAGACCAGATTGCCAATGCTGTCAAGGCGGCAGACAGTCAACTACAAGCCAATATTTCGGAAAAGGTGGCCCAGGCCTATGCGCATAAAATTAAAGTCATTGCGTTAGAAGAAAAGATACGTCAAACAGAAGAAGACTTGGTCAGGCTAGAACAATTGAACTCATGGGTCAGTGGCAGAGGGGCTGCTATTACAGGTAAACCCTTTTCGTCGAGCGGTATCAATGCCATCGCTAACTTAAGAAATGATATCGTCAACTGGCAAAGCCAGATCAACCAAGAAACTATTGCGTATAACACTTTGACCGGCCAAACAGGTCCGATCTCGGGAAGATTGCCATGGCATGCCAGTTTGCCGCCGGTTGATATGAAGTCCAATCAAGGCAATACCGGCGCTTTGGATCAAAATCCGCAATGGCAGGCAGCACTGGCAGAGTATCACAAGGCAATGGATAAAATCCAAGCGGGTTTTCAGGCCAATCCGCCTCAAGGAGACGGAGCGATCAGCTATTTAGTAGACCCGGGGCCTGGGAGGACTTATGTTATGTCCCCAGCAGGCCAGGCCCTTTCACAAAAAATGAAACAGGAGGGGCTAAAGCAGATAAATCCCGTCAATACAGGTGAAGCTTTGATTTATAACTGGACAAAAGCAGAGGTGGATTTAGAAGAAGCAAAACAAAATATCATCGGCGCCCTGTCATCCACCGCAGCAAACTCCGAGGGTTCGGGCAACCAGGCAGATTTAGACCGGCAAGCAGCCCAAGCAGATTTTGGGAATGCGCGTTTGGCTGGAGGGTCTTCACCGGAAGATTCAGTCGGATTATTTGTAGAAGCCCACAATAGAAGCATTAAGGCCATTAATGACCAGCAAAACGCATTTATCCAAAGGGCCAGACTTGAGGCTATGGGTGGTTCCAACAGTTTTTCGTCCTTGTCCCAGCTGGAGGAGCCGTCTTCGCCAAGCACTGCACCGGTTGGTATCGGCGGCGGGATGCATGTCACACGGCCTGCAGCGGTGATGTCAGTACCTTTACCTGATGTCAATCATGAACCCAGGGTTGCCCCTGAGTACTTAATGCCCGGTGTTGTAACCTTCGTCTATCCTCAAGGAGTGTCTCCGGAATATTTGGAAGTCTTAATGGCCAACGGTACAACACAAGCCTGGCAGGAGGCGCTCTTAGACCCTAATATTTTCCATCGGGCAGAGTTGCTTAATTTATTTCTTACACAATATGCAGACCGGCCGGGATTTTACCAGACAATTATTCAAATCGCCAAGGATTCGCCCTACCAAGACGTGATTTTGGAGATTTGCAGGCATTTTGTGGAACGTAACGAATTGTCTCACCTTATTCGATTGATCACCAATGCCCCCGGAGCAAAAACAAAGGAATCTTATCTTAATACTATTTACCAATCATTAGATAATCTGCTGCAAGACGAGCAGAAATTAAAACAATTATCCGCCGGCATTGCCTATCCTGGCATTAGTTCCGGGGCGTTAGAAAATGTCTTCTTGAATTATCTATCCAGCGACCCGGTCAATACAATGGCTAAGATCCGGCTTTTACAGCTTTATTGGGGACCTGATGATCAGTTGAGGATACTTAAGAATTTCGAGGCAAATCATGCCAACGATCCTCAGGCCGTCAAAATTGCCCAAGATATCCAGGCGTCGATTTTTAGACAGAATATTTGGGACAACGTTAGGTCCAGTTTTTATTTAGGCAACTACGACCCCATGTCATTCTTATATCCTGATATCGATTTTATATCACGCGGCATCTTTCAAAACTTCCAGGAAGACACACGGTTTTTATTAAATACATCACCCCCTGTACAAGAATTAGGTACTGTCAAACCGAATTTGTACCGACGGGCCCTTACGGCCACCCAGGATATGCTGCCTAATTTTACACCAGCTCCTGCTCCAGGGCTTACGGACTACGACCTTGCATACCGGCCTATCCGGAATGCTTATTTCGAACATTCGGACAAAGATGGCCAGAAAAAATATATCGCTAATCTCAGCGGTGCGGCGTTAGCTTCTTTGCTGCCTTTCCCCTCACAGGTGCGGGCTGACATAGCAGATCGCCTGGGGAAAACTTTGGAGGGCCGTATTTTAGTTTTGCAGGTCGATCTGGGATCAAATGACCCTGATTTTCACAATTTTATTGATAACCACTACGATTGGGGAGAGATACTCGAGAAAGACATACAAACTATCCGTGAAAAGGCTTCTGCAGAAAATGGTGTGCACCCCAGCCAAGACGCCCTTACCATACGCGTTATCCGCGCTGCTTTGGAAAGAATGGCCGGTAGAACAGGCCAGGCAGATCAAAAATCATTGCTTTTGGCTTTGCGTTTGAGCACGTATCCTATGCAGCAATTGCACTTACTTTTGACAGGTGATCCTGTCAAAGACGCGCCTATAAGGCGTCAAATCAACATGGAATCAATGGGCTGGGCGGTAAAAGTCGCAGATGATGTAAACAATAGCAAACCGGTACCATGGAGGGCCTATGAAACACGTACAAAGGGAGATGAGAGAGCGGTGCGTACAGTCAAAGAGTACTTGCAGATGTACCCTGATCCCCAGGAGTTTGAAAAGCATTTTGAAGAATTAAAACAAGATCCCCAGACAAAACCAATGGCTGAAAAATTAGATACTCTTAGAAAGACCATTGCTGAGCGTATCATAAAAAATGACCAGAGCATTCCTTTGGTTATGGAAGGACAGTTATGGGTATTGGGAATATTGGGGGGAATTTTGGGCCTTGTAGTTTCCTATGTTTTTCGGGGAGCAATCTTTAAGAAACGGTATAATATACCCAAATTACTTAAAATTTTAAGCAAAGAATTGAACATCGGTTTAAAAACGGATGAAAATGGGGAAGACTTAAATCTTGTATCTGTCCCTAAAGACGCGCCTGCTTATAAACCTTTAGAAAATTTGCAGAATTTGATTAAAGGATTGTCAAAAGATAGGTCCACAGAAGATATACAAAATGATCTCAATACTATCATTAACCTGGCTGATGAAGTGCTGACTGTAACGCCTTATTCCTCGGATTTGATGAATGGTTCAGCCAGGCATGCGGAGTATACTCAAACGTACGGCAGTTTCTTTCTGTTGGTGGCCCAAGCACTTTATGAATTATCAGAACGTTTGAACAATGAACGCCGCCAAGGGGTGAAATTGAGAAAAGATCAGCGCCTGAGGTATAAGCAAGACATCAACCGGATGATGAAAAGCCTGAGGCTTGTTGCCGAAAGGGCTACACCTGTTATGGGCTGGAGGGGCGATATCGACAATTATAATAGGTACAAATACAAAGAAGGGCATCCATTAGAATCGTGGCAATTGCTATGGATTTATCCATATACGCGCTTCGTCATGCTTTATTATTGGGTAAAAAGCAGTGCGTATAATAATTTATTCCCTAAGAATGGCGTCCATGATTTAGTAACAGACACTAATGAATTGATGCCGGATTTTCATGTAAAACCGGAAGAGATAGTAAGAGAAAGCCAAAAAAATTTGGACAAAGTCATAGAATCCACATCAACCTATACTAAATCCACCACCCCTGGAGGCAACACCCATCATAAATTTGGAAGTATGTTAGGGAGGATTGCGGGAGCTGTTGCAATCACCGTAACGGCCTTATCATGGCCAATAGGGGCCTTTTTGGGACAACCTTTATTATGGGTGGTGCTGGGGCAGTTATCAGCATCCATTCTCTCTCTTGCAGTATATGGTTCCTATGTCATCAGGAATTTGATCAGTCTCAACCCTTCCTGGAAATATACCATAGATGTGGTCATAAATAAACTTGATGCCCGGCTAAAAGAAGGGCTGGGGGGAGATTACAAAATTGGCGTGAGCAGCCAGGAAAAAAATATTGAAGATCTCGCCGTTGAGGAAGGCAAAATCGCCCTGGATAAAGAAAGGTTGGATGCAATAATCCTTATTCCTGAAGACCGAAAAGGAGTACAGGCTGCAAACGCATATAAGGAAGAACAACGCAGGAAAAATAAAGACGATCCCGATAAGATAATAAGAGATGAAGCCTATGTTGATGTTTTGGATTTAAACCCTGAGGGCACGGGGAATTCTTTTGTGGACGCTTTTCAGGCGATGAGAGCAAAGTGGAAAAATAAGCAGGTCATGTATATCTTTATTGATAAAGACGCGCCCGGGCCCCTGGATGTTATGCTCAGAAGAGCTATCATTGACGGATATCGGGGTGCCGTAAGCCTGACACAATCATTGCCGGCAGGATCACCCAATAAGGGAATTATCATCAGGTACCTGCGGAACACCTATTCGGGGCCAATAAAACATATTAAGGGAGCGGATATAACGCTATCGACTTCTCGGGTAAACGAGGATGAATTGAGTTCGCTGGCATTTATCGATTCGGATTTTAATTTGAATGGTGACCCGAAGATCGCTGCAATTCTTGAGAAACTGCATATTTCTTCATTGGCGCAGACGAGAAAGCCCCGGGGTTCGGGTATCTTTAAACATCTTAAGGAAAAGTTATATATTTTGTCCAATCCGGTATTTAAACAATACTCAGCTTTCAACGGCATGATCACCATGGGGCCTGAGGCGGTGGATATGTTTGATGAGATCATAAGGAATATGGATAATGAGAAATTGAGGCAAAAATTAAGTACGCTGCATTTTACCAGTGATTTTGTGATCCCGATCCTTATCGCAAAACTTTTCAAAGAGGATGAGTTTCAGTTGAACAGGGAATTGGATGATTATTGGAGGGAGCGGATTGAATGGGATGATATCCAGGGGATAGAGAATGATGGAAAACGTGCGGAGACCACTGAGGCCTTACGGGATCTTTACAGCGTGATCGCTCAAACAGTAGATCCTGATATCAATGTCAGCGCATTTGTGCCGCACCGAGGGGCTGAAATTTTCAAACTAAATGCAATATCGCCGCGTAATGGGAATGGCCACAGAAGAATGGCAGTTAACAGCAGGGTAAGGGCGGCTGTTAATGGCAATGGTCATGGAAGAAATTCGGCTGATCAGGCCGCAATTTCTACTTCAAACAAATCCCCCGGCGGGATTGATCTTAATTTCCAGCCTCAGTTCATCCAACGGTCTTCGCAGAGCCCTGACAGTCTCTTTGATGCCGCTGCTTTAAGCATGCCTGAGGATTTTAAAGGGTTTGATTTCAACATTATCCGCTTCACCCCCCGACTGACGGTCAATGGCGCTTTTCAGTTGATGTTTAATTCGAATTAATTTTTCTCCCCTTTGATTTCTTCTGCTATACTTTCTTGTGATGAAGAAAACAAAGCGCCTCAAGAACATATTTATCTCCGCCATCCATCAAAATGCCGGCAAAACCACCTTGTCCCTGGGTTTGTTCAAGAATTTCCAGGAGCGCAAGATCAAGACGGCCTTTATGAAGCCCGTCGGCCAGGAAACCGTCCTTTATGAAGAAAAATCCATCGATAAGGACACCTATCTGATCGGGGAAGTGTATCATTGCAAGAAACACATCAAGGACATGAGCCCCATCACCGTGGGCCGCGGGTACACGGAAAAATACATTCTCGAGCCCCAAAAGCAGCAAATACAGGACAAGATATTTAAATCTTTCCAGACGATTACACGCGGCAAGGATGCCATCATCGTTGAGGGCACCGGTCACGCGGGCGTTGGATCGGTGCTTGACTGCTCGAATGCGGATGTGGCGGCCCTGCTTGGGTCTCAGGCCATCATCATCTCCGGCGGCGGCATCGGGCGCGCCATTGATGAGATCATGCTCAATAAGGCCTTGTTTGACATACGTAACGTGCCGGTGCTGGGCGTTATTATCAATAAGGTATTGCCGGATAAGTTAGAGAGGATCAGGAGCATTGTGGGTAAGGGCCTGGAGCGCAAAGGCATCCGGCTTTTGGGCGTTATCCCTGAAATGGACCTGTTAAGCGCTCCGACGGTAGAGCAGATCAAGGACCGGCTGGACCTAAAGGTATTTTCCGGCGAAGAGAACTTGCGCACCCGGGTTTATGATGTCATTGTCGCGGCCATGGAGCCGTATAACATGATCGGCCATCTGCGCGATGGGGCCCTGGTCATTACTTCCGGTGACCGGGTCGATAATATGCTGGTGGCCGTGTCTTCGTATCTGCTGCAGCAGGGACGGGCAGTCAAGGTGGCGGGGCTTGTTTTGACAGGAGGGCTGACCCCGGACCATAAAATCGCCGGCCTCCTTAAAGACAGCCGTATCCCCGTGCTTTATTCCGACCAGGACACCTACACCATCGCCGCGGCCATCGAGAACATGACCCCCAAGATCCAGAAAACCGACCGCGATAAGATCCACGAGGCCAGGCGCCTGGTCAAAGACTATGTCAATGTAGACATGATCCTGGAAAATCTGTAAACAAGACATTTCGAAACATTCTTGACTATTCGACGATCCTCATTTAAAGTAATTTAATCAATATTTCTCCATTGATGGGGAAGTTTGCCTCGCCGTAGAGGCCTGCCGCTTCTGCGGCATGAAGGCTATTAAATTTGCAATAGGATAAGCACGAATTAATAATCAGCCCATGTTAGAATACATTGCTATTATATTTGCTTTTTTATTCGCCATCGGCCTATGTGCCCTATTGCTTGGCCTGCCTGGCGTCCTGGCCCCTAAATTTCCCAGCGAAGCCAAATCCAAGCCTTTTGAATGCGGTAAAGAACCTTTCTCATTGCCCGGAGGCAACATGCCCGTGCATTTTTATATCGTGGCCATGCTTTTTATTGTCTTTGACGTCGAGCTTGTTTTTCTATTTCCGTGGGCCATTATGTTTAGGAAATTAGGCCTTTTTGGTTTGACGGAGATGGCGGTTTTTATGGGTTTTGTGGTCCTGGGGTTCTTTTATGTATTGAAGAAACGCGCCTTAGAGTGGGAGTAAAGCCATGTCATTTTTAAGTTCACCAACGAATTTTTTTACGTCTAAATTAAACGATGCCCTGGGCTGGGCGCGTAAATTTTCCATTTTCCAATACCCCTTTGTCACGGCCTGCTGCGGCATGGAATACATGGCGACCAACTGCTCTCATTATGACCAGGACCGCTTTGGCGCCGGGTTCCCGCGCTTTTCACCGCGGCAGTCAGATGTGCTTTTTGTGGTGGGCACCATCAGCCATAAAATGGCGCCTGTCTTAAAGACAGTGCATGACCAGATGTGCGATCCCAAATGGGTGGTGGCCTTCGGGGTCTGCACCTGCACAGGCGGCTTTTACGATAATTACTCGACGGTGATGGGCATTGACACCATTATCCCCGTGGATATTTATATCCCGGGCTGCCCGCCGCGGCCGGAAAATGTTTTAGACGGTTTGATGAAGCTCCAGGACAAGATCCAAAAGGGAGAGCAATCCAGAACATTGTATGACCCCCGGACCAAAATCGGCAGGCCTGCAGAATTAGCCCAAGGCTACACCATCGAGGGGCATATTAAACATATAGAATCCGTGTCATGAAACCTTTGCAAAGAGTCCAGGAACAGTTTTCAGCAGATATCATAGAGACCCATGCCTTCCGGGGCGATGAAACTGCGATTATCCGCCCGTCAAGCCTGCTGGCCATCGCCAAATTCTTAAAAGAAACTCCGGAGCTGGACTTTAATTTTTTAATGGACCTGACCGCAGTGGATTATTTGTTTTATGCCGGCGGGCGGATCCAAAAAGAATTCCGTTTCGAGGTTGTTTACCATTTCTTTTCCCTTAAACACAATCACCGCATCCGTTTAAAAGTCCCCGTCGATGAGAAATCCCCTGAAGTGGATACGCTCTGCAATCTCTGGGCTTCGGCCAACTGGTATGAACGGGAAGTTTGGGACATGTATGGGATTAAATTTAAAGGGCACCCTGATTTAAGGCGCATTTTGATGTATGAGGAATTTGTGGGGCATGCCTTGCGCAAGGATTACCCGGTCAATAAACGTCAACCTTTAATTGGTCCGCAGAACTAAATGACACAAACACGCTCCATGTTGTTAAACGTAGGCCCTTCGCACCCGGCGATGCATGGTGTCATCCGCATGATCATGGAACTGGACGGCGAGAAGATCAAGGGTGTGGATATTGAAATGGGTTATTTGCACCGGGCTTTTGAGAAAATGTGCGAGACAGTCATGTACACCCAGTGTTTTCCGTACACGGACCGTTTGAATTATGTTTCTCCGCTGATCAATAATGTCGGCTTTGCCCTGACCGTTGAAAAATTATTGGGTATTGATATCCCTGAACGCGCTAAATATATCCGTGTCATCATGAGCGAGATTTCCCGCGTCACCGACCATCTGACCTGTGTGGGCGCCTCGGCCATGGAACTGGGCGCCATGTCGGTGTTCCTGTATATGATCAAGGCCCGTGAATTCTTATGGGAGCTGGTCGAAGAAATCACCGGGGCGCGCCTGACGATTTCCTATGTGCGTATCGGTGGCGTCAAAGCTGATCTAACCAAAGGATTTGCAGACAAAGCTTTTGGGAAAATCGCTGATGTGCGCAAGGTCCTGATTGAGGCTGACGAGCTGTTAAGCCGTAACCGTATTTTTATCGACCGCATGAAGAATATCGGAAAAATTTCCGCTGAAGACGCCATCGCGTACGGCGTTACCGGCCCTTTTTTAAGGGCAACAGGTGTGGCTTATGATGTGCGTAAATCAAATCCCTATCTTATTTATGACAAGCTTGATTTCGAAGTCCCGGTGGGAAGTACAGGGGACAATCTGGACCGTTATTTTGTGCGCATGGCAGAGATGGAGCAGTCACTGCGGATCATTGAGCAATGTTTCCAGCAAATCCCTGACGGGCCCATTGCCGGTGACTTGTCAGGAGTTGTGATCCCGGCCGCCCAGATGGTGGACAGGGCCAAGATGGGGCAGACTGAGGATTTGATCGAAGATGAGGTTAATTTGGACCCCACCTTGCAAGGCTCTACCAGAAAATACCATGATGCGATCAATGCCAATAAAAAAGATGTGGTGCTGCCTGCCAAGGAAAACACCTATGGCAATATTGAAGGCTTGATGAACCATTTTAAATTAGTCATGTATGGCCATGGGATCAAGCCGCCCATCGGTGAAGTGTATTTTCCTGTGGAAGGGGCCAATGGGGAACTGGGATTTTATATTGTTTCCGACGGCCGTGACCATCCCTGGCGGGTGCGCGTCCATCCGCCGTGTTTTCCGATCATGGCCGCGTTGCCTAAATGTTTGATCGGAGACATGATGGCTGACCTGGTCCCGACTTTTGGTTCAGTCAACATGATCGCCGGAGAATTGGACAGATAGAATGTTTAGCGCAGAATACAAACAGGAGCTGGATAAGATCACCAACAAGTACGAGCAAAAGCGCGCCGCACTTTTGCCGCTTTTGCACTGTGTCCAGGAAAAAGAAGGATTGGTCACGCCTGAAACAGAAAAGGACCTGGCTGATTATTTAGGCATTCCGGTGGTGCATGTCCATGAAGTTGTTTCTTTTTACCATTTGTTCCACCAGAAAAAATTGGGCAAATGCCATTTTTCAGTCTGCCAGACGACCGCCTGCGCCTTGCGCGGGGCTGAGGATATCATTGGACATATTGAGCAGCGGTTAAGCATTAAACCGGGTGAAACAACGCCGGATGGTAAATTTACTTTGAATGTCGTCGAATGCCTGGGGGCCTGCGAAATCGCGCCGGTAATGCAGTATAATGACCGGGAGTACAGAGGTCTTTTAGACAAAAAGAAAATCGACGAACTGATCGAGAAGAATAAATAATGGAAAAAATCGTCTCACGCCATTTTGGCCAGCCTGATTCCCATCACCTTGAAAATTATCTAAAAGATAATGGCTACGAGGCTGCCCGCCGTGCGATCACTCAGATGACACCGGCCGCTGTCATTGACGAGGTCAAGAAATCCAATCTGCGCGGGCTTGGCGGCGCGGGGTTCCCGACAGGCACCAAATGGAGCTTTATCCCGGCGGCCAATCCAAAGCCCAAATATCTGGTCATCAACGGGGACGAGGGAGAGCCGGGCACATTTAAAGACAAATACATTTTTGAACAAGACCCTCATGCTCTTCTCGAGGGGATTATCATCACCTGCTTCGCCATTGGAAGCCATAAGGCCTATATTTATATCCGCGGAGAGTACACCAAATCCCTGGAGAGGGTGCAGGCTGCGGTTGATGAGGCGTATAAAGGGAAATATTTGGGCAAAGGGATCATGGGCAGCGGTTTTGATATTGATGTGGTTGTCCATCCCGGCGCCGGCGCCTATATCTGCGGCGAGGAAACAGCGCTGTTGGAGTCCCTTGAGGGGAAAAAAGGTTTTCCGCGGCTTAAACCGCCTTTTCCGGCGGTGGTCGGCTTATTTAATTGCCCCACTGTTATCAATAACGTGGAAACCATTGCCTGCGTGCCGCCGATCATCAACAAAGGTGCCGAATGGTTTGCCAAATTGGGCAGTGAGAAAAACGGCGGAAACCGTCTTTTCTGTGTCAGCGGGCATGTGGCCCGGCCCGGCGTTTATGAGCTTCCCAACGGAACAACCCTGAGGGAACTTATTTATGACCATGCCGGCGGCATCCCTAATGGCCGCAAGCTTAAAGCCGTGATCCCCGGCGGCATTTCAGCGCCGATCCTGACCCCTGATCAAATTGACGTGAAAATGGATTTTGATTCGCTTAAAGCCATTGGTTCCATGGCCGGCTCCGGCGGTATTATCGTCATGGATGATACGACTGACATGGTCTGGGCCGCGATGGTGGCGGCGCGGTTTTTCGCGCATGAATCCTGCGGGCAGTGTTCGCCCTGCCGTGAAGGCAGCGGATGGGTGTACCGCCAGGTCAAAAAAGTTTATCTCGGCCACGCGCGGCCGCATGATCTAAACAATCTCCCCGGGATCGTGAATAATATCGGGGGCAACACGATCTGCGCTTTCGGGGACGCTGTTTCAATGTCGGTCGGCTCTTATGTCAGTAAATTTCGCAGTGAGTTTGAAGCTAAACTTCAGCCCGCGCACGTAGCATAAATTATGGAAAGCACCATATGCCCAATTTAACTATCGACGGAAAACAAGTAGAAGTCCCTGCAGGGACAACGATCATCCAGGCCGCAGACAAACTGGGGATTGATATTCCCCGTTACTGCTATCATCCGGCCTTGCCTGTTTCCGGCAATTGCCGCATTTGCATGGTGGAAGTCGAGAAACAACCCAAACTCCAGATCGCCTGTTACACGCCGGTGGCTGACGGGATGGTGGTGAAGACCAATTCCCCTAAAGTTTTGGAAGTCCGTAAAACCGTATTGGAATTTTTGTTGGTCAATCATCCGGTGGATTGCCCGGTCTGCGACCAGGCAGGGGAATGCAAACTGCAGGATTATTACATGGAGCATGGCCAGTACGACAGCCGTCTCTCCGAGGTGAAGGTCAAAAAAGAAAAGAAGGCTTTTTCCATCGGGCCCACTGTCATGCTCGACCAGGAACGCTGCATCCTTTGCACCCGCTGTGTGCGTTTTGCGGATACAATCACCAAGACCAGCGAATTCGGTGTCTTTAGCCGCGGGGACCATTCACAACTGGACGTTTATCCCGGTAAAAAATTAGATAATAGCTATTCCGGCAATGTCGTTGACATCTGCCCGGTCGGCGCTTTGACGGATACGGATTTCCGTTTCAAATGCAGGGTCTGGTATTTAGCGCAGACAAAATCAGTCTGCCCCGGCTGCAGCATGGGCTGCAACATTACCGTCGAGTGGGACAAGATGCGGCCGCACCAGCACAAGAAAGCGCGCGTCATGCGTTTGAAACCCCGTCTTAATCCCGAGGTCAACGATTATTGGATCTGCGATAAGGGCCGTTATAATTACCGTTTTATTGATGAGAACAGGATCCAGCATCCGCAGCTTAAAGATGCTTTGATCTCATGGGACCAGGCCGCCGGCATCGTTGCCCAAAGCATTAAGCTGCTACAGGATGCTAAGCAAACCAACAGGATCGGTGTTTTAGCGTCCGCGCAATTGACTAATGAAGATCTTTTTGTCATCCGTAAATTCTTCAAAGAGACCCTTAAAGGCGCACAGCTGGATTTTAAAGTGCCTGAAAAGCCGGGTGACAGTGATGATTTCCTTATTAAAGCAGACAAGAACCCCAATACCGCAGGGGCCGTGAATATTTTGCAGGCAGATGCAGATGTTCAGCAGATTGTGGCCCGCGCCAAAGCCGGGGAGATTGATATCCTGTATGTTTTTGGCCATGATCTGGTCAAACTTTTTGGTAAAGAAACAGTCGCGCAAATCGCCAAGAAGGTCAAACTTTTTGTGTATCAGGGCAGC
This sequence comes from Candidatus Omnitrophota bacterium, assembly GCA_013286575.1. Classification (GTDB taxonomy): domain Bacteria; phylum Omnitrophota; class Gorgyraeia; order Zapsychrales; family Fredricksoniimonadaceae; genus JABDGZ01. The sequence goes on along the minus strand of JABDFL010000006.1, from coordinate 24,781 downwards.
AATGTCAACGAGACTTGCGGCTATGCCCATTTGAACCTTCCCAGCAGCGTTTATGCTGAAAAAGAAGGGACCTTTACCAATTGTCAAAATAAAGTCCAGAGGATCTGGCCGGCATTTTTGCCTTTAGGCGAGTCCAAAGGCGATTGGGAAATTATCGCGCTACTTAGCGCTAAATTGGGCACACCGTTAGCGTACCAGCATTCACAGGAAATATTCAAGGACATTGCAGCAACGATACCTTCGTTTTCCGAAATGACATACGAAAAAATTTCTGATAAAGGGATGATATTAAAATCATGAACGATCTTCTCATCAAATTCATCCTGAGCGCCGGCACCCTGTTTATCATGTTTAACATCGCGGGCCTTTTGACCTGGGTCGAGCGCAAGCAAAGCGCTGTGATGCAAGACCGCATCGGTGCTAATCGCGCGTCCATCTTTGGCATGAAGGCCATGGGCATGTTCCACGCGCTTGCCGACGTGCTTAAGATGCTCAGCAAAGAAGAATTCATCCCTGAGGGCGCCAATAAATTTTTGTTTAACATTGCCCCGTATTTATCAGTTACTTTTGCCCTTGTTGGTTTTGCCGCTATTCCCATCGGTGGCGAGCTTGTCTTAAACGGCCATTCCATCCAACTGCAGGCAGCGAATCTCAACATCGCCCTCATATTTATTTTTGCCATGATGTCCATGGGTGTTTATGGCGTTGTCCTGGCAGGGTTCTCGTCGAATAATAATTATGCTTTCTTAGGCGGGATGCGCGGTGCAGCGCAGATGATCGCCTATGAGATCACCATGGGTGCGGCCATCATGGGTGTGATCATGGTTTTTAACACGATTGATATGCAGGCCTTAGACCGTGCCCAAGGGGCGTATATGTTGGGCGGTTGGCTTCCCAAATGGGGCATCTTTGTCCAGCCGCTGTCGTTCTTATTGTTCTTTACCGCAGCCACTGCTGAAACCAAACGCACGCCTTTTGACCTTCCCGAGGGGGAATCAGAGATCATCGGTTACTTTGTGGAATACAGCGGCATGAAATTCGGGATGTTTTTTTTAGCGGACCTGGTTGAAACAGTGCTGGTCGCGGCCTTGATGGCGACTTTATTTTTCGGCGGATGGCAGGTGCCGTATCTGCACGCGGATGGATTTTATTTCCCGTGGGGCGGGCATATGGCCATGGCTAATTTGCCGGTGGTGATCTTGGGGGTGTTGTCATTCTTTTTCAAGGTGGCTTTGTTTATATGGTTTCTCATGGCGGTGCGCTGGACGCTGCCGCGCTTCCGTTATGATCAGCTGATGAACCTGGGATGGAAAATTTTATTGCCCATCTCTTTAATCAATATTGCCGTCACGGCGGTGGTGATAACTCTTTTAGGCAGGTAAAAAAATATGGAAAATCTGGACAAATATTTTGATCCCAAAGGCCCTTTTGCCGCATTGCGTGTTTCCCAAATGAAGCGTTCGTGGAAGCAATCCAACCGACGGGAATTAAACTGGTGGGAAAACACCTATCTCCCGATGCTGATCAGCGGCATTTATTTGACCTCCAAACATTTCTTTTACAATGTGACCTTTCACATCCTTCATCTGTTTGGCATAGCCAAGGGCACTAAAGGCGCTGTTACGTACCAGTACCCGGAAATGCCGCGGCCTTTGTCCTCACGTTTAAGGACCCGCCATCGCCTGACCAAGCGCGAAGACGGCTCTCCCCGATGTGTGGCGTGCATGATGTGTGAGACGGTCTGTCCGGCCAGATGCATCGAAATCACCGCGGCTGAACACCCTGATCCCAATATCGAAAAATACCCTTCTGAGTTCATCCTGGACTTAGGCAAATGCGTTTACTGCGGCTTTTGTGTGGAAGTCTGCCCCGAAGACGCCATCCGCATGGACACCGGCAATCTCAAAATCGCCGAATACTCCCGCGACAGCATGATCTACGACAAAAAACGTCTCATGGAAGAATAGGGATTGACCGTTTTCTACCTTGCATGCTACTATTTGCCATAGCAGGTCTATTCGGCCATTGTGTTCTCTTCTCAGGCACGCTCGCCGCACCCTGCGGTGCGGCATCGCTAGTACCCAGGCTGCAGATTCCCTGTTGCTTGCTCGACATTGGGGGTTGGCTTGGTGTCGAACTGAACGTTCGCGGACCATGCCCAAGCAGCCTTCTACTACCTTCGAAGAAAACACAATGGCCGAATAGACACGCAATTATACTTTACTTTTAAGGCCGAGATAGGACCTGCGGCCGTTAGGAGGGACAAATGAAAGATACAGCGCTAAGAGTTGCAGGGACGATTTTTCTTATAGTAGGTGTTATTCATCTTCTAAGGGTGATTTTGAAGTTTGATGTAACAATTGCAGGGTACGCTCTTCCTATTTGGCTTAGTTTTGGCGTCACTATATTGCTATTGTTGCTATCCCTATGGATGTTTAAAGCTTCAAAGTAAGGGAGGGATTACGGATAAAGCAGTAAGAGCAGCGAGGGAAACGCATTCATCATCTTAAGGAGATCGTCATGAAAAAGAAAGCTTCGGCAGTATGGATGGGAGATTTGAAGTCGGGATTGGGGAGTATTTCGACCGAAAGCGGGGTGCTTTCTAATGCACCTTACGGATTTGTAAGCCGTTTTGAAGGCGGGAAGGGGACAAATCCCGAAGAGCTTATCGGTGCGGCCCATGCAGGCTGTTTTTCCATGGCCTTATCGGTTCAGTTGGGTAATGCAGGCTTGAAGGCGGACAAGATCGAAACTTCAGCAACAGTGAATTTTGAGAAGCTTGAACAGGGATGGACAGTCACTGAGGTGAATCTGGAGGTCAGGGCCAAGGTCCCGGGCGCAGACCAGGCTTCTTTTGAAAAAGCGGCCAATGCCGCCAAGGCAGGTTGCCCCATTTCAAGGCTACTGAACGCCAAAATCACCATGGATGCAAAACTGGTATAAAAAAAGGGGGCAGTATACATTGTCCCCTTTTTGCCTCAAAAATCTTGCCTAATATACAAACTTTGTATATACTTGTAGTGGAGGTAAAATCATGAAAACACAGACAGTTAATATTTCTTTTTCGGATGAGCTTTTAAAAGACATTGATGCGGTCAGTCATGAGGAAGCACGCACCCGGTCGGAATTTATCAGGGAGGCGGCGCGTGCGTACATACTTCGCAAGCGCACCTGGAAAGGGATTTTTCAAACAGCTGCAAAACATATTAAAAGCCTTGGCCTGAAAGAAAAAGATGTCACCGATGCGATTTCCAGTTATCGCCGCAGGAAAGCCTAGCCTGTGAAGGTTGTCTTAGACACAAATGTCCTTATTTCGGCGATTATGTTCGGCGGCAAAAGCCGTGATGTTTTGGAAATGGGGATATCCGGAAAAATAAAAATTGTTATCTCTCAGGACATTCTTAAAGAACTGGCTGAAGTTTTAGTCAGTAAGAAGTTTCGGGCGCCGGTATCTTTTATCCAGCAGACCATTCATGAACTTTCTGAAATTACTGAACTTGTGATTGTGACAGAAAAGATCAATGTTATTAAAGATGACCCTGATGATAATCGCATTCTTGAATGTGCGGTGTGTGCAAAGGCAGATTATATTGTTTCAGGAGACAGCGATCTTTTGACTTTAAAACATTTTAAGAAGGTTAAAATACTTTCACCGAGTGATTTTTTGCGCTTATAAAAAAGAGGACAGTATATACTGCCCCCCTTTTTTGAAAACTATTCCTGGCGGTTATTTGCTTTTTGGCTCTAAGAACATTAATGGCCCGATAGGGAAGTCATCACCGGGGGCTATATCATTGGGATCAAAAAAGAAAGTTTTTAATCGATGCGATGCGGTTTTAATACTGCGATAGGTTTTAAAACGGATGTATTTCAGTTTACGGTTTGTTTTAGCAGCCAATGAATGTGGTGTCATTTTGAACCCCTCCAAGGTGTTTTAACTGCCTACGTTCAAAGTGTGCCATATAGTTAGGTGTCTGTCAAGGCAGGCAGGGAAAGGGCAAGGAAGCTTAAAAATATGAATATAGAAGTGTTTTCTTTATGTGATGCGGCAACGGTTGATGTGGCGGGGAAATTAAGCGTGCTTGGCGCATTTGACACGATTTGGATGGCCAATATGCCTGCGGTCTATCCTCAATGCTCAATAGCCTTAAGGATCAGATTTCAGAATATGGAAAGAGGGGAACACAGGGTCTCTGTCAATTTTGTTGATTTGGACGGCAAACACCTCATTCCGACAGCGGACGGCAAGATCAATATCAATTTCCCCGATGATCAAAGGTCAGGGTCAGCCAATCTGGTGCTGAATCTTCAAATGTTGAAACTGGACAACTATGGCGAATATTCCATTGATTTGGCTGTCGATGGCAGGAACGAAGCATCCTTGCCTCTTTTTATAAGGGAAAAGCGATAGGAAGATGAAAATCCTTTTAGTCGAAGATGATGATCAGATAGCATCGTTCATCCTTAAAGGCTTAAAGCAGGCGGGATACACTGTTAATCATGCGGCCAATGGCGAGGATGGCTTGCATTTTGCGACAGAGGAAGATCATGATCTTGCTATTGTGGACATCATGTTGCCTAAACTCGATGGTTTGAGTTTAATCAACCGTTTGCGGCAAAAAAAGATTTTGACTCCGGTCATTGTGTTGAGCGCCAGGAATTCTGTCGACGACAAAGTCAAAGGGTTACAGGCAGGAGGGGACGATTACCTTGTCAAACCCTTTGCTTTCACAGAACTTTTAGCAAGAGTCCAAGCCATTATCCGCAGGACCAGTTTAAATCCAGAGACCACCACCTTAGAAATAGCTGACCTTAAGCTCGATATGCTGGGCCGTAAAGTCTTCCGGGGGCAAAAAGAAATAATCCTGCAGCAAGGCGAGTTTGTCCTCTTGGAATACCTTATGCGCAATGCCGGCAGGGTGGTTTCAAAGACCATGATCATGGAACATGTCTGGGACTATAATTTCGATCCGCAAACCAATATCATCGAAGCGCGCGTGTGCCGGTTAAGGGATAAAATCGACCGTTCTTTCAAAAGAAAACTGCTCCATACGGTCAGAGGCTTTGGTTATGTCATTGAAGAAAAAGAATAGCCTCTTGGGTACCTTTGCTTTTCGTCTCACTCTCTGGTATGCCATCTTGTTTGTCCTTTCCTTAATTATCATATTCTTCATCAGCTATAAGATTTTGGTGGCGAGCCTGGTACACGTTGTTGACCGTGAATTATCGGCCGCGACAGACAAGATTGACAAAGAATTTCTATCCCAGGGCCTGGACCAGGTCAAATTGGACATCCGTGAAGGGATAGAAGAAGAAGGGACCAACAGGATTTTTTACAGAATGTTGACCCCCCAGTTGAATATCGTTGTTACCTCTGATCCCTTGAAATGGCCTTGTTTGAATTTTCCCATATTAAGCCGGTGGGCATCAATGGCAGCAGAGGGCCAGGCCGGCTTTCACACACTCTCTCCCCGAGACAGGCCTTATCAAATACGCATCCTTTCACAATGGGTTGATGAAGGCAGGTATGTTGTGCAAATTGGCAGGCCCATGAAGGATGAAGAGGAATTAGCAAAGATTTACAGCAAGGTGTTTTTAGGGTCGGTCTTTATTTTGTTATTATGCGGTATTATTTTAAGCTGGATAGAAGCGCAAAAATCGATGAAGGGTGTTCGACGCATAACCTCAACAGCCTGGAATATCGGGCAGGGGGATATCAAGCGTAGAGTTGCGTTGGGCAATGAGGGAGAAGAGATCGAAGATTTGGCAGAAACTTTTAATTATATGCTCGACCGCATTGAGCAGTTGATGACGGGCCTCAAAGAGGTGACTGATAATATTGCGCATGACCTGCGCACTCCCTTGACGCGCATACGGGGCCTGGCAGAGTCGACCTTAGGCAAGAAGGACATCGAACAATACCGGGAATCCGTCGGCACTATTGTGGAAGAATGCGACAGGCTGGCGCAAATGATAAACACGATGCTGGAGATGGCCGAGGCTGATGCCGGTTTGAAGAAGCCTGACCAGGCATCCATTGATGTTGTCGCTCTTGCCCGTCAAGGATATGAAATATTCTTACCCGTAGCCCAAGACAAAGGGATCAGTTTAGAATTTAAAGGCCCATTGCATCCGATTGTTGTTTTGGCGGATGCGTCACGTTTGCAGAGAGTCATTGCCAATCTTTTGGATAATGCCATTAAATTTACTGAAAGCAGGGGAAGCATTCGTCTCGAAGTCAGAGAGGACAAAGGTGAGGCGGTTATTTTAGTGAAAGATACGGGTATTGGCATAGCCGAAGATTCCCAGGCGCGTATATTCGAGAAGTTTTACCGGGTAGAATCCAGCCGTTCAACTCCCGGCCATGGATTGGGTTTAAGTTTTGTTAAGTCCATGGTTTTATCCATGGGAGGCAGCATCAGCGTCGAAAGCTCGCCAGCCCAAGGCAGCAGTTTTATCGTTAAAATCCCTCTCCAGCAGTTCTCCAAGATTACAAAAATGTAATCTTGCGGTCATCTTCCGGTCATTATCTGCGGATATACTACAACCAGAAGTCAGTTAAATACCATCTATGCGGAGGTGAGAATGAAACGAATGGTTGCCGTTTTGATGTTAGCAGCAATTTGTTTTATCGTACCGCGTCATGTTTCCTACGCGAGCGAAACAAGCCCGGCCGATATGGCAAGGAATGACCAGCCGCAAAACAAGGCCGTGGCATCGCTGTACGACCAAGGGGTTGAGGCCAACAATAATAATGATTTTCAAAAGGCGTTGTCGCTTTTTGAACAGGCCCTAAGTGCGGATCCGGATAATCCGGATATCCTTAATATGTTGGCCCACGCCCAAAGGAAAATCGGTTTGATCGATGAGTCCATAGCCAATTATAAAAAAGCCCTGGAATTACGGCCAAGATTTCCTGAAGCGCACGAATATTTGGGTGAGGCCTACATTCAAGCCGCGATGCGGGAAGTTGAAACCCTTAAGAATTATGGCAATGACGGCCGTGAGGAATTGGAAGACCTAAGCGAAGATATTAAAGAAGCCGCACAAAAATTATAAAACCGTTTAAATAAGACAGGAGAAAATAATATGATCAATAAAATTATGGATTTGCAGTCATCAGTGCCGGCAGCGGTTCTTATCCGTTTCATTGTGGGATATGTTTTTTTTGTGGAAGGTATCCAGAAATTCCTTTTTCCGGACACCTTGGGGATAGGGCGTTTTATCAAAATAGGCCTGCCGATGCCCCATCTGATGGTGAATCTTTCCGGAGGGTCTGAAATTATTTTCGGCGCCCTTTTAATGATCGGTTTATTCACGCGGATTTCCACCATACCCATGATCATCAATATTACGGTGGCCATCATATCAACCAAGGTCCCGATGTTTCTCAACAAAGGCTTTTGGCCCGCTGTGCATGAATCCCGCCTGGATTTCACCATGCTGGTGAGCCTGATCTTCCTGTTGATCGTAGGCGCCGGCTGCTGTTCCGTTGATTCAAAATTATCAGGGAATAAAGAATAAGGGGGCGTTGTTTAATAATTAGTGCCGGGCACTATTTTTTGTGATAACATATGCTCTATGAAAAAGAAAACTAAAGATTTATTAAACGGGTTTGGAATGCTCGCAGCATCCATTGGGATGGTTGTAGGGGGAGGGGCTTTGGTTCTCCTGGCCTCCACGTTCATTCACGCCCATTTTAAATAATATCTGCAGGGAGATGAACTATGCCGCTATCAATGTATCAGATTTCCGTACCTGTTTTTATCAGACAACTGAATAATTTATCAGCGATCCTCAAGAAAGCAGAAGAGCATGCGCTGGCCAAGAAAATAGAGCCGGAAGTTTTTATTAATGCCCGCCTCGCCCCGGATATGTTTCCCTTGTCGCGCCAGGTGCAAATTGCCACGGATGGCGTCAAAGGCTGTGCCGCGCGGCTGGCCGGCGTTGAAGTGCCAAGTTACCCTGATACTGAAAAGACCTTCCCCGAATTGCAGGCACGTATTGCCAAGACCATTGAGTTTTTAAAGACGTTCAATGCCAAGCAGATCGACGGCAGTGAAGAACGCAAGGTCACCTTGAAGCTCAGAGGCCAGGACACGACCTTCTCGGGGCAACCCTACCTGCTGAATTTTGTCCTACCTAATTTATATTTCCACATCACGACGACTTATGCCATCCTGCGGCATAATGGCCTTGATATCGGCAAGAAAGATTTTATCGGCGGCCTGGATTTCTAGGTTGCCCGCAGATATTTCCTAAGAAAAGTAAGGGTCCTGTTCCAACTGTCGCGGGCCGCAGGTGCGTGTAGAGTCACTCCGCGATCAAAACGATGGCCGGCGTAGGGGTAGGTGTGTAATTCGTAGATGCAGAATTTACTTTTAAGCATATCTGCCAGTTGCCGGGCATACTTGACATCGACAGTGATATCATCTTCACCGTGAAGGACCAGCACCGGGCTGCTGTGTTTGGTAAAAACATCTTTAAAACGGTATCTTAGTTCAGAATCTGCTCCGCCTCCGGTCAAGGCCCCGTAATAGGACACGCCAGCCTGCACTTTTTTCATCCCTGCCAAAATCAAGGCCCAGTATCCGCCCATGGAAAAGCCGACTGCCCCGATCTTGTCTTTTTTTATTTTAGGCAGGCCTTTTAAATATTGGATCTCTGCCGTGAAATCCGACAGGATTTCTTCTGCGTAGTCGGTTGTCGCCCAATTGCGCGTCCCATAAGAAAGGTGATAGGCATCAAAATAATAAGGGACAAGGCAGGCATATCCTTCTTTGGCGAGGCGCTGGGCATAAGCCACATCATATTTTTTAACGCCACCGCTGGTATGCAATACCAGGACCGCAGGGAACGGCCCTTTTCCGTCAGGCAGGATCAATTCGGCGCGGACTTTTTTAGTTTCCCCTAATCCCGTAATACTCGTTTGCTGGATGGCTGATACGCCGGATACAGGCAGTAATAAAAGAAGGACCGTCAGGCAGACGGCGATCATGGATGGGCCAGGTACATGCCATTGACAGCAGCCATGGCAGCGTCAAGGAATGGGCCCTGGAAGGTCCCGACAACAACGATGCCGACGATGGCAAGGACCAGGAGCAATTGCATGCCGGCGGATATCGCAACAGGGGTGGTGCTGTGGGGTTTCTCTACAAAGATCCGTTTGGCGACCACCAGATAATAATACGTTGAGATGACAATATTAACTCCGGCAATCAAGGCCAGCCATACATAACCGCTTTTGATAACAGCCATCAGCAAGGTAAATTTCCCGAAGAACCCTGCCAAAGGCGGCATGCCGGCCAGGGACACCAGGGCCAAGAGCATGGCGCAGGCCAAAAGGCTTGAGCGTTGAGACAAGCCGGCATAATCCGCGATCTCGTCGCTTTTAGCCGCGATGGAAAACACGATGATGACTAAAAACGCCGCGAGATTGGTAAACAGGTATCCTAAGAGATAGAAATTGATCCCTGCAGCCCCAAGCGCCGTGCCTGCCGCGGCACCCATTAACAGATAACCCGCGTGGCTGATGCTTGAATAACCAAGCAGGCGTTTGATATTGGTTTGACACATCGCCACCAGATTGCCGTAGGTCATGGTGATGGCTGAAAGCACGGCCAGCACCAAACTCCACTCCACATGCCAGGCGCCAAAGACCCCGAAGAAAAGGCGGATGAGGACAATAAACCCCGCGGCTTTGGACCCGACGGACAAAAGGGCGGTGACCGGTGTGGGAGCGCCCTGGTAAACATCAGCCACCCACATGTGAAAAGGCACTGCCGCAATTTTAAAACCAACCGCCGCAAAGATAAGGACCGTCGCAAAGACCGTTATCGGCGTTATGCCGTGGGTTTGGCAATAGCTTTGGATCACATCAAAGTGCGTTGAGTGTGCGGCGCCATAAAGGAAGCTGATGCCGTAGAGAAAGAAGCCGGAAGCCAGGGCGCCCAAAATTAAATATTTCATCCCCGCTTCGATCGAAAGCCGGTCGCTTTTAAGATAGGCCGTCATGACATAGAGGGAAATGGTCAGGATTTCAATGGCAATGAACATCAGGAGAAAATCCGCGCTCGATGCGATAAGGCACATGCCGATCAAGGCCAGCCACAATAACAAATAAAATTCATTGCGCCGCTCACCCAATGATTTAAAGAATTCCTGGGTCATGGCAAAAACAAAGACCATGGCGACCAGGAAAAAGCCCTTGAAGAACCAGGCCAGGGAATCCATGACGTACATGCCGCTGAATGTCACGCCGTTAAGGCTCCCTTGAGTGAGCCAGAAAATAATGAGGCCTGCGAGGCCAATAAAACTAAAGATGCCGATCCAGTCTTTATCGGTATTTTTAGGCAGCGCAATATCCACGGCCACCAATAATACCAGGATGATGGACATGAGCACTTCTAAGGAAACCAAACTCCAATTGATGACAGGGAACATATCTTTAACGTATACTTTCTACAATCGCCGCTGTGCTTGAGCCGATATGCGTCAAAATGACTGACGGCAAGCATCCGACGAGGATTAATAAGGCCAATAATAGTATGTAAGGGAATTTCGCTGCCATTGTCCGGGCGTCCGTGAGACCTGCGAAACGCGGGCCCAGGGGGCCTTGAAAACCAAGGCGGATGGCCTTTAGCAAATAAATAGCTGTTATCACAAGGCCAAAGATGGCCAGGACTGTCAGCCAGCGGTATTGGTCCCAGGCCCCCAGAAGGACCAGGACTTCAGCGACAAAGTTGGCAAATCCCGGGACACCGGCTGAAGCAAAGGCCGCCATCATAAAACAAGTACCGATAAAAGGCATGCATTTAAGGAGGCCGCCCAGTTCATTCAAATTACGGGTCTTGGTTTGGTCAGCAACGAAACCTGTCAAGGCAAAGGCCAGGGCTGCCATGATGCCGTGGGCGAACATCAAATACACCACCCCGTTAAGCCCGATTGTATTAAAACAGGCGAGGCCAAGCAGGATATATCCCATGTGAGAGCAGCTGGAATATCCCAAAATATATTTCAAATCACGCTGTGTCAGCGCCACAAGGCCGCAGTAGACGATATTCATAATGGCCAAGGCCGCGATGATGGGCATCCAGGTGTGGGCTGCCTGCGGCATCAGCTGGATGGCAAAACGGATAATGGCATAAGCGCCCATTTTTTTGAGAACACCGGCATGCAGCATGCTGATGGCGGTGGGGGCCTCGGCATAACCCACCGGTGCCCAGGTATAAAACGGCCAGAGGGTAAGAGTGATACCAAACCCCACGACGATCAGAAGGAAAACCCAATTCTGCACGTCTAAGGGCAGGGGATGGTTTGCCAGCTGCTGCTGGATTTGCACCAAATCAAAGGTTTGAAGGCCGGTACTTAAATATAAGGCCAATAATCCGATCAGGGCGAGTGACGCGCCAGCCACTAAGAACAAGGTCAGTTTCATGGCAGCGAATTCCCGGCGTTCAGATCCCCAGATGGCGATCATCAAAAAGACAGGGACTGCGGCCACTTCATGGAAGAAGTAGAAAAAGAAAATATCAAGGGACAGAAAAGCGCCATAGGTGCCGATGACCGTGATGAGCAGCAAGACATAATATTCTTTGATGCGTTCCTTGATGGAGACGGACACCAAAACAGCGGCCAGAGAGACAGCCCCCAAAAGCAGCAGCATCAGGGAGTTTATGCCGTCAACGCCCAGATGATAGGAAATCCCAAAAGGCACGACCCAGGGAACGTTCTGGACGAATTGAAAACCGCCGGCCACATGGTCATAAGCCACGTAAACCCAGACTGACAGGATAAAGGGCACAAGCACGGATATAATTGAAATCCGACGGATAAGGCTGGTTTTGTCAGCAGGCAGCATGCAAACAAAGGCCAAACCCACCAGAGGCAACAAAAGGATCCAAGAAAGATTGGGAGTGAACATAAATTTAAGCCAACAATAAGAACAATAATAACGGAACAATGCCGACAACGAAAATTAAAGTATAGGACTTAATTAAAAACAGGAACAATAAGACAGCACCGAGAACAAAAACCAGGGCATAGGACTGGACAATGCCATTTTGCAAATAACGGAAAGCTTTACCGCCGACACGGGCCAGGTTGGCAATGCCGTCAATGATGGCGCGGTCAATGATCCCGTTTTCGATGCGGAACAAGGCCAGGGCCACATTTTGCTGGATATTATCAACATACCAGGCATAAACAATGTCAAAATAAAATTTATTTTGTAAAACAGTATAGAAAACCCCGAGCTTTGTTACCAAAGGATCGCTCGCCGTGCGTTTGCCGTAGATCATGTATGCAAACCCCAAACCTAAAAGGGCAACAACGGAAGAGATTAAGGCGACCCGCATATTAAGTGATTCAGGGGCTTCCTGCGGAAACAGATAATGAGGTATTCCTATATAACCGCCAATGGCCGAGAGAATAGCCAGGACGATCAAGGGAAGCGTCATCACTGCCGGGGATTCATGAATTTCGTGGTTATGCGCCCCATGACGCGAGGCAGGGGCATCGCCCCAAAAAGCCACAAAGAATAACCGTCCCATATAAAAGGCCGTTAAACCGCTGGCTGTTGCGGCGATCAAATAAAGGACGGTGTTGTTTGTATAAGCCAGGGCCAAAATCCCGTCCTTGCTCCAAAAACCGCTTAAAGGGAAAATACCGCAAAGGGCCAGGGTCCCGATAAGAAAGGTGATGCCGGTGACGGGCATTTTCTTTAAAAGCCCCTGCATGTTCCAGATATTTTGTTCATGATGAAGAGCGTAAATCACACTACCGGCACCCAGGAACAAAAGCGCTTTAAAAAAGGCGTGGGTTGTCAGGTGATACATCCCCTGCATAGGGCCGCCCAGCCCCAAGGCCATGACCATTAAACCCAATTGACTGAGCGTCGAATAAGCCAGTATCCTTTTGATATCATTCTCAGCGACGGCCAGGATGGCGGCCATGAGGGACGTGATGGCCCCTGTATAGGCGATGATCGTCAGCGCTGTGGTGGATGGTTCAAAAATAAAGAAGGTGCGGGCTAAAAGATAAATACCGGCAGCCACCATGGTGGCTGCGTGGATCAAAGCGCTGACCGGTGTGGGGCCTTCCATGGCATCGATAAGCCAGACGTGCAGCGGGACCTGGGCGGATTTTCCAACAACACCGCAGAAAAGCAGCAGGCCGATGATGGTAAGCATGTGAGGATCAATATGGGCAATCACCGGCATTAAGTTTGTGAATTGAAAACTGCGGCCGCTCCCGATATCAGAGACGCTCCATAACAAAATGATCCCGCACAGGAAACCGAAGTCAGATAAACGGTTGACCATGAAGGCCTTGACCCCCGCGTCCGCGGCAGAAGGCTTGGCATACCAGAAACCGATCAAGAGATAGGAAGAAAGCCCCACCAACTCCCAGAAGATGAACAGCTGGATAAAATTATTGGACAGGACAATGCCTATCATGGAGAAGGCGAAAAGGCTTAAATACGCGAAGAACCTGGGGGCGCTGGGGTCTTCATCCATGTATCCTCTGGAATAGATAAAAATGGCGCTGCCGACACCGGTGACGATCAAGAGCATCATGATGGCCAGGGGGTTGATCAGGAAACCGAAATTAATGGTAAGGGAATCAATTGAGATCCAGCTTAAGGATTGCTGGAGTTCTGCCGGAGGATTGGTTTGGAATATTTGAGTAAAGACCAAACAGCTGCAAACAAAAGAAGTTAGGATGCCGGCGATGGCAATCAGCGAGCTGGATGTCTTGCATTTTAAGAAAAATAACGTAATAAGGACACACGCCGCCAGCGGCGCGAAAAAAGCTATCCAGACTAAGTTAGCATTTATCATAAAAGGACTACCATTTCATTTCTTTTAATTCATCAGCCTGTATCGTGGACAGGCGGCGGTACATCACGACGATAATGGCAAGCCCGATGGCCACTTCTGCCGCGGCCACCAGGATCACAAAAAAGACGATCAATTGCCCCGCGTAATCACCGTTAAATTTTGAAAAGGACACAAAAGAAAGGTTGGAGGCTGCTAAAAGAAGTTCCAGTGACAAAAGCACCTTGAGCACATTGCGGCTGGTCATGACACCGATCAGCCCCAGTGAAAAAATAATGCCGCTTAAAATTAGATAGTGTCCTAACATAATGTGACTACTGCAAAACTAAGCAATAGGGCCTTTTCATAGGTTTTCCGAGTCTTTTCCTGTGCTTAACGCGCCCTGGGCCAGCGAAACAATCCCGAAGATCGCGATCAATAAAAGAAATGATGTCAATTCAAAGGGCAGCAGATAATCCGTAAAAAGAATTTTGCCGATGACCTCAATGGTCCCGCGGATCGAAGAGGGCTCCATGGCATGGGCCCTGATAAAACTTTTGGCGGCTAAAGCAAAAGAGAACAGGAACATCAGCCCCACGAAGCTGCCCAACCAGCGAAAACGGGTTTGCTGTTGGGATGAGAGCACAACGGTATTAAGGTTCAGGCACATGACCACAAAGAGGAAGAAAACGAGTACCGCGCCCGCGTAGACCAAAAGAAGGATCATGCCGACAAAGAATGCTTCAAGCAGCACAAAGAGGCAGGACAATGAAAAAATAGCGACGACTAGGGCCAAAACATTATACAGGGGATTTCGTGCCAGGATGACCGCAAGGCTTGCAAAAATCAGGATTGCCGCAAAAAGATAAAAGAAAAAAGGAGACATGCTTTTTAGAAAAGATTGCCTTAATTATTATTAAAGAAGGTATTATATCCTCTAATCATAGAAATAAACATAATATTGTCAAGAGGATACTGCATTTTTGATGAATAAACTTCTGTCATCAAAGTTCTTGTGGGCGGGAGGCACATGTGGTATCTTATTGCCTTATGGCTGAAAAAATAAAAAATAGAAAATTAAGCGTGACCGCGGACCAGGAATTGCAGATCCTTCGCAATGTCGTTGATATTGCTTCATCTGAGCTCGACTTAAATCTCACCCTGCAGTTGATTGTCAAAATTGTGACTGAAATGACAGATGCGGATTCTGTCTTTATCTATCTTTTTGATGAGAGCAAGCAAAACCTCGTGCTGATGGCCTCCAAGACCGCGCATAAAAAAGAACTGGGCAATGTGGTCTTGAAAACCGGCGAGGGGATCACCGGCTGGGTGGCCCGTGAGAACAAGACAGTGGCCATCAAGTCCCGCGCCTACCGCGACCCGCGTTTTAAAAGTTTTGATGTTCTTCCCGAAGACCGTTACGAGGCTTTTTTGTCCGTTCCGGTCATATATAAGGGAAAAGCCATCGGGGTCGTGAATGTCCAGCATAAAAGCCAGCAGGATTATTCGACGGAGACAGTGAACCTGATTGAAATGATCGCCAAACAGGTCGGCGGCATCATTGAGCATGCCCGGCTTTTTGAGGAAACAAAGAAAAAAGCCCTGCAGTTTGACTCTCTGATCAAGGTCAGCCGTTCGATTACGAGCGAAGATTATTTGGAAGAAATCCTTGACCTGATCGTGGTGGTCACGGCTGAAATGCTCAATTCCAAGATATGTTCCATCATGCTTTTGGATGAAAAGGGTGTTGAACTTTCTATCAAGGCCACCCAATCCTTAAGCGCGGAGTATAAACAAAAGCCTAATATTAAGGTAGAGAACAGCCTGACCGGCAGCGTTATCAAATCCAAAAAGCCCGCGGTTGTCTATGATGTCAGCAAGGATGAGAAATACGCCTACCGCGACCTGGCCCTTAAAGAAGGGTTGACTTCCATGGTCGCTGTGCCGATGGTGGTCAAAGATAAGGCCATCGGGGTCATCAATGTCTATACCAAGCAGCCGCATCATTTTGATGATGAAGAAATCAGCGTGCTGCAAATAGTTGCCAACCAGGCCGCGGTGGCGGTGGAGAACACCAAGCTGATGCAGGAAGCCCTTAAAGCCCGCGAAGCCCTGGAAACCCGTAAACTCATTGAGCGGGCCAAGGGCATATTAATGAAGATGAATAATCTCACCGAAGAAGCCGCATACCGCCTGATCCACAAAAAAAGCATGGATACCTGCCGGAGCATGAAGGACATCGCCGAGTCGGTCATTTTGATGGCGGAGCTGCAGAAGTAGGGTCGAAGTTTTTTGTTGACAAAATGACCCCAGGTTGTATACTCAATTTGTAAGTCAAAGGGCAGTGATGTCCTCTCTTAAAACAATGTGGTTTAAGGAGAGGATTTTTTATTCTAAATTTGCGGAGGATTTATGAGACAAACAAGTACGGTTAAAAGGACATCAGCCAAGACCAGTACACCTAAAAACAGGTTTGAAACTCCTTTGGCCCAAACGACTTACTCAAAAGAAGATTATATCCAAAAGGTGAAGGAAACAGCCTATGAACTTTTTATCGCGCGCGGTTGCGCCCACGGCTATGACGTCGAGGATTGGCTGGCAGCAGAGCAAATTGTCAAGGGCTCATAAAAATTACTTGACAAATTTTTTACCAGCGGGTATATTTGCAGCGTAGTATGAAAGTTAAAAAAGTCCGGAGCATAGATGTTTCGGGCATGTGCACGGGCAATGATATGTCCTCTTGGGAAGGTAAGTCATACAAGGGGATTTTTTAATTTAAGGGCATTGAAGTCCGGTTTTATGTGGCAGCAAACACATGAGAACCGGATTTTTTATTGCCCAAAACAAGGTTTTCACAAAGAAAAGGAGGGTATTCATATGAGAATTACCCCAACACCATCAATGAAGCAAGCAGAACGCATGGCGTTTCTGTTCGCCATGGCCCAAATCGCGTTGGCTTTAGGTTTGTTTTGGGCTTTTAAAGCGCATCTTGTCTAACCAGTAAGAAAACAGGAGGTAAAACGTAATGGGAACAACACCAGCACCGCAACTAAATGACGGGGACATCTCGTGGGTTCTGGCCTCATCTGCCCTTGTTTTGGCGATGACGGCACCGGGCCTGGCCTTATTTTATGGAGGCATGGTCAGGAGAAAAAATGTTAACAGTATTTTGATGCAATGTTTTATGTGTTTGTCCATAGTCAGCGTGCTATGGGTGGTTTACGGCTATAGTTTGGCCTTTGGGCCCGGCCATGGCTGGGTAGGACAATGGGTCGGCGGTCTGGATTGGTTCATGCTGAACAATGTCTCCATCTATACACCCGATCATTGGGCGCCCGGAGCTAATTGGGACCCAACCACCTCCTACGGGCCAACCGTTCCCAATCAATGCTACATGATCTTCCAGTGTATGTTCGCAGTTATTACGCCGGCATTGGTTATCGGTTCTTTCGCAGAGAGGGTCAAATTCTCAGCATGGGTGTGGTTTACCGTATTATGGTTGACCTTTGTTTATTGCCCTGTTGCCCACATGGTCTGGTCACATGACGGGATTGAAAACAAATGGGGAGTTTTGGATTTCGCCGGTGGTACAGTCGTGCACATGGATGCCGGTATCGCGGGTTTAGCCACGGCCTTGTACTTAGGCAAACGCATTGGTACAGACAAACCTGGCATGCATAATGTGCCTTTTGTCATGATCGGTGCTTCTCTATTATGGTTCGGCTGGTTTGGTTTTAACGCCGGTTCAGCTATTTGCGCCGGACCGTTGGCCACCAGTGCTTTCGTTGTGACCAATACCGCAACAGCTGCCGCAGCTATCAGCTGGGCTGCTTGTGAATGGATCTTTGCAGGCGCGCCAACCCTGGTCGGAGCTTCTTCAGGTGCAGTGGCTGGTTTAGTTGCCATCACCCCGGCTTCAGGTTTCGTGAATGTCGGAGGTTCATTGTGGATCGGGTTATTAGTGAGCGTATTCTGTTATTTCTTCGTGGCTTTCGTCAAACCGAAATTCGGTTATGATGATACGCTGGATCCTTTCGGCGTACACTATATCGGCGGTCTCTGGGGTGCTTTGGCCACCGGTATTTTTGCCGCAAATTGGGTCAATCCCGGACATACTGGCGTAACTGAAGGGAACCCTGGCCAGTTTTTGATCCAGCTCAAAGGCTGCTCCGTGACTACCGTATTCTCATTTATCATGACATGGGTCATCTGCTTTGTCATAGATAAGACCATCGGTATGCGTGTCAGCGCCGAAGATGAGATCATTGGGCTTGATTTGAGCCAGCATCATGAGCGTGCTTATACGATTTTAGACTAATATAATTAATGATAAAGGAGGTTTCTTACATGAAATTAGTCATTGCAATATTTCAGCCCTACAAGCTCGATGATGTTAAGCAGGAGCTCTATGCGGCGAATGTGAATCTGATCACCGTATTCGAAGTCGTGGGTCACGGCCGTCAGGTCGGTGTTGACGAGTATTACCGCGGCGTCAAGGAAACAGGTAATTTGCTGCGCAAGGTGCAGTTGGAGGTCGCGGTCAACGAGGATTTCGTTGAACCGACCATCAAGGCCATCATTAAAGGGGCCCGCACCGGCAAGATCGGGGACGGCAAGATTTTCGTCCTGGATCTGCCCAGATGTATCCGCATCCGTACCGGCGAAGAAGGATCAAAAGCCATCGGTTAAGATGTAAGTCTTGACAAGTGTGGGGCCAGTGTATTATCATGGCCCCACACTGCTTTAAAACAATCAATATCAGGAGGAGTTCTATGAGTCAAGCTCGCGAAGAAGTTATTCAGGCTTGCGCTGAGGAGAGCTGCTGCAACGGTTCTTTCAGTGAACATTTGCCTGAACATTTCGGCGAAAACGTATTTAGTCTCAAGGTGATGAAAGAAATGCTTTCTCCGAAAGCATACGTTTCTATTGAAAAGACCATTAAAGAAGGCGGTAAACTGGATGCTTCTATCGCCGATGAAGTGGCCGAAGCCATGAAAAAATGGGCCATTTCCAAGGGAGCCACTCATTATACCCATTGGTTCCAGCCTTTGACCGGTGTCACGGCTGAGAAGCATGACTCCTTTATTGATTGGGATGATAAGGGGGGTGTTGTTTTAAATTTCTCCGGTAAAAATCTTATTCAGGGCGAGCCGGATGCCTCTTCTTTCCCCTCCGGCGGTTTGCGCGCGACCTTTGAGGCCCGCGGTTATACCGGCTGGGACCCGACGTCTCCGGCTTTTATTAAAGAAGGTCCGGAAGCAACAACCTTGTGCATCCCGACATTCTATATCGGCTATCATGGCGAGGCCTTGGACAAGAAAACACCTTTGCTGCGCTCCATGGCGGCTTTAAGCAAGCAGGTTTGCCGTTTGGCCGGTCTTTTTGGGATCGATACCAAGGGCAAACGCGCCTACTGCACCTTAGGCCCTGAGCAGGAATATTTTCTTATTGATAAGGCCCATTATGAAGCCCGCCTTGATCTGGTCCAAACCGGACGCACCTTGTTCGGCAAAAAGCCGGCCAAACATCAACAGCAGGAAGACCATTATTTCGGCGCCATCAAGCCCCGCATCATGGGTTTCATGGAAGATTTAGACCGCGCCTTGTGGGCTTTGGGCATTCCTTCCAAGACCCGTCATAATGAAGTCGCTCCGGCCCAGTATGAAATGGCCCCGATTTATGAAGATCTGAATTCCGGCGTTGATCACAATATGATCGTTATGGACCTCATGCGCCAGATCGCAGACAAGCATGGCCTTACCTGCCTGTTGCATGAGAAGCCTTTTGCCGGCATCAACGGTTCCGGTAAACATAATAACTGGTCGGTGGTCGGTCCCGACGGTAAGAATTGGCTGTATCCGGGCAAGACCCCGCATGAAAATGCCAAATTTTTGGCCATGTTATGCGCGGTCATCCAAGCCGTGGATTCTTACGCTGATCTTTTACGCGTCACCGTCGCCACTGCGGGCAATGATCATCGCCTGGGTGCCAACGAAGCGCCTCCGGCGATCGTATCCATCTTTTTAGGGTCCCAGTTGACCGATATTATCGAGCAAATTGAAAAGGGCGCGGCCAAGTCATCCAAGGAAGGCGGCAGCATCCATGTGGGTGTTGATTCTTTGCCTGTTTTAGCCAAGGACACGACTGACCGCAACCGCACCTCTCCGTTTGCTTTTACAGGCGCTAAATTCGAATTCCGCGCCGTCGGTTCCAACCAGAACCCTTCTGCCCCTAACATGGTGCTTAATACCATCGTCGCAGAAGCTATCAGCGATATCTGCGATAAATTGGAAGCGGATAAAAAAGCAGGCAAGGATTTCAATTCAAGCCTGCAAAAAGTCCTTCAAGAGATCATCAAGAAGCACAAGAGGGTGGTTTATAACGGGGATGGTTATATTCAGGAATGGCAAGTCGAAGCTAAAAAACGCGGCCTGCCCAACATGAAAAATACTCCCGAAGCCCTCGAGGTGATCAAGGCCAAGAAAAATATCCAGGTCATGGTCAAGCACGGGGTTTTGAGTGAAGTGGAAATGGCTTCCCGTTATGAGATCAACAAACATGCTTACAATACGGTCCAAATCCTGGAAGGCGATTGTGCCTTAACCATGGCCAAGACCCAGTTGATCCCGGCAGCCATGGAATACCAGAAACAGCTGGCGGACACGATCAAATCCGTCGGTGCTGCTGGAAAGACCACAGGCCAAAAGAAATTGCTTAAGGAACTCTCCGGTTTGATCGAGAAGTCTTTAACCGATTGCAATGCCCTGGAGGCAACCCTGGAAAAACATGATGGGCTTAAGATTTCCGGCGCTATGCTCAAATTGCGCGAGTCCATTGATGCGCTGGAAGCTTTAGTCCCGGCGAATATCTGGCCTTTGCCCAGTTACGCGGAAATACTGTTGATGAACGCGTAAATATATCCGTAGATAAAAAAGGGGACGGTTTAAACTGTCCCCTTTTTTATTTTTTATAGTATAATCCTTCCATGATTTTGATCGTTAAGCACATTGATATCGAAGGCCCGGGGACCTTGGGTGATTTTTTGAAGGCCCGGGGAGAGGCTTTTCGCATTGTTGAGCTTGGGGCAGGCGAGCCTCTGCCTCCTGACCCAAAAGTTTTTAAAGCGGTGGTGGTTTTAGGCGGGCCTATGAATGTCGATGAGGAAGACCGTTTTTCGTTTCTCAAGCCCGAAAATGATTTTATTCAAAAAACCTTAAAGGCAGGCGTGCCGTATTTAGGGATATGTTTAGGCTCGCAATTATTGGCCAAGGCCGCTGGTGCGCGTGTCGTCAAGTCACCGGTCAAAGAGATCGGCTGGTACCGGGTGGCATTGACAGCGGAAGGGAAAAAAGATCCCTTGTTTAAAGGTTACCGTGAAGCTGATCCTATTTATCATTGGCATGGGGACATGTTTCAAATCCCTTCAAACGGAAAATTATTGGCCAGCGCTGAGGGCTGCCCTCACCAGGCCCTGAAGGTCGGGGAAAATGCCTATGGCTTGCAATTTCATGTCGAGGTGACGGACAAGAGCATCAAGGAATGGTGTGATGAATATTGTGCAACAGATCTGCCCGGGCGCATGGGGCATGCGAAGTCCATGATGGAAGATTATTGGAAACACAAACAAGTATTTGATGCCCAGGCGCAACGGTTGTACCAAAATTTCTTGGAAATTATCACTGGTGCTGGTTAAATGGTGTTGCGGACGGCCAAAATATCCCGTTTCGGGAACAACACCATTTAACCAGCACCATCATGAAAGACATAAATGTTAAAAATATCTTTAGCCCAGATTAACCCTACCGTCGGGGATCTTGCTGGCAACACCAGAAAGATACTGGAATACACGGCGCTGGCCCAGAAGGCGGGGGCTGACCTGGTGATATTCCCGGAACTCGCTGTTTGCGGTTATCCGCCCGAGGATCTGCTTTTAAAGAAACATTTTGTGGCGGACAACATTAAAGCGCTGGATGCTTTAGCCAAGAAAATCCGGGGGTTAAGCGTTATCACGGGTTTTGTGGACAGTGACGCGGGCGGGAAGATCTATAATGCGGCGGCCCTTATCAGCGACGGAAAAGTGCAGGATGTTTACTATAAACAGGAATTGCCCAATTACGGCGTATTCGATGAGAAGCGGTATTTTTCCTGCGGCAAGAATTCCGGGATCTTGACGGTCAAGGGGACCCGTGTCGGTATTAATATCTGTGAAGATATCTGGATCAATGAGGCCGTGTACAAAGCGCAGGCAAAGGCAGGCGCCAAGGTCCTTGTCAATATTTCCTCATCTCCCTATCATGCGGGAAAACTGAGCATACGCCAGGAGCTTTTGAAGGCCCGCGCCAGGGAAACAAAAACACATCTGGTCTATGTCAATTCCATCGGAGGCCAGGATGAGCTGGTTTTTGACGGGGGAAGCATGGTGATGTCCCCTGATGGCGCTGTGCTGGCGCGCGCCGTCCAGTTTGATGAAACGCTGTTGAATGTTGATTTGAGCTTACCCAATAATCCCGTGGCCCCGGTTTTGGAAAGCAGCGAGGAAATTTACAAGGCGCTGGTTTTAGGGACGCGGGACTATGCGTCCAAAAATGGTTTTAAAAAAGTGGCCCTGGGCTTAAGCGGCGGGGTGGATTCTGCCCTGGTTGCCTGCATTGCCTGTGACGCGTTCGGCCCTGAGAATGTCACGGCCATCTCCATGCCGGGCCCTTTTACAGCCAAGGCGACCCGCCAGGATGCGAGGCAATTGGCTAAAAATTTAAAAATTGAAATCAAAGAAATCCCCATTAAGAGGATCTTTGCCGCCTATTTAAAGACCATGGCGCCTTATTTTGCCAATCTCAGGCCGGACACCGCCGAGGAGAATATCCAGGCGCGCATCCGCGGCAATATTTTAATGGCCATGGCCAATAAGTTTGGGGGGCTGATCCTGACCACCGGCAATAAAAGTGAAATGGCCGTGGGTTATTGCACGCTTTACGGTGACATGTCCGGCGGCTATGCTGTTATCAAGGATGTTTTTAAGACCAAGGTCTATGAATTGGCGCGCTATCGCAACAGTATCTGCCGGGACCCTTTGATCCCTAAGAGCGTTTTGCTAAGGGCCCCTTCTGCCGAGTTAAGGTCAAACCAGACCGACGAAGAGACACTGGGGTCTTATGAGCAGCTGGATAAAATCTTGATGGCGTATATTGAGGACCGCGCCTCACCCCAGGACATTGTGGCCTCGGGGATAGATGCCAAGATGGTGGCACGGACTATCCATCTGGTCGATACGAACGAATACAAGAGAAGGCAGGCCCCGCCCGGTGTTAAGATCACCCCTTGCGCTTTCGGTAAAGACTGGCGCCTGCCGATCACCAACAGGTATAAAGAATGAAATTATCTATCGTTATTCCGGCGTACAATGAAGAAACAACGATAGAGCAGATCGTGGAAAAAGTCATGGCCGTGTCCTTGCCCGCCGGGCTTTCCCGTGAGATCGTGATCGTCAACGACGGCTCTAAGGACAGGACAGCTGAATGCCTAAGCCGTTTCGCGGGCCAGGCAGGTACGGTCATTGTCCATCAAAGCAATCAGGGCAAGACCGCGGCCCTTTTGACCGGCTTTAAGAATTCCACCGGTGACATTTTGCTGATCCAGGACGCGGACCTGGAATATGACCCCCAACAGTACTCCAAACTTTTACAACCCATTTTGGATAAACGCACTGAGGTGGTTTATGGTTCGCGTTTTTTAGGCCGGATCGTTGGGATGAAATCGATCAACCGCTGGGCCAATGAGATCTCCAACCGGACATTCAGTTTTCTTTACGGCGTTGAACTGACCGATATCAACACCTGCTACAAGGTTTTCACCCGCCGGGCCTGGGAAGGGATGGTCATCACCTCCCGGAATTTTGCTTTCGAGACCGAATTTACAGTCAAACTGTTGCATCGAGGGTACACGATCAAGGAAGTGGCCATTGATTATACGGCCCGTACCACACAGGCCGGCAAGAAAATCAAATGGTCCACCGCCCTGGAGATGTTCTGGCCCATTATCAAATACCGTTTTGCCTCCGCAGACAGATAAGTAATTTAATTTGCATTTTACGACGAATAATAATAAAATAACCGCTTCCAATACAACAAGATTCAACCCTGATAGGACGAAGTCAATATGAGTTTTCCGCCTAA
>JABDFL010000006.1:0-782 GCA_013286575.1 Candidatus Omnitrophota bacterium | reverse complement strand
AGCACGATTCCTGCGGGGTGGGTTTCATCGCGCATATCAAGGGGGTCAAGTCCCATGACATGGTGCGCCATGGCGTTGAGATTCTGGAAAACCTGGCCCATCGCGGGGCTTGCGGCTGTGATCCTGAAACCGGTGACGGGGCAGGTATCCTGATCCAGATGCCGGATGCTTTTTTTCGCAAGGAACTGGCCAAAAATGACCTGGGGCTCCCTGTCCTCGGTGATTACGGCGCCGGCCTTGTTTTTTTACCGACTTCGCTGGACGATCGTAATATCATTGAAGCGTGGACCGAGCATATTATCCACGAAGAAGGCCAGAAGCTGATCGGCTGGCGGGAAGTCCCCCATGAGCCGGGCAAGATCGGCCGTGTGGCCCGCTCGGTGATGCCTGCCTTCAAACAGCTTTTTATTGCCCGCGGCCATAAAACCGCCCGTGAAGACTTCGACCGCAAACTTTATGTGATCCGCAAGCGTTTGTGGAACAAGGTTTACAATTCCACGTTGACGCAGAAGAATTTTTATTATTTCTGTTCGCTCAACAGCCACACCATGGTTTACAAAGGCCAATTGATGAGCGAGCAGGTGGACCGTTTCTTCCCTGACTTAAGCGATCCGGCCATGGTTTCAGCCATTGCCCTGGTGCATTCGCGCTATTCCACCAACACCTTTCCCAGCTGGTCGCTGGCGCACCCTTACCGCTATATCGCCCATAACGGGGAAATCAATACCTTGCGCGGCAACATCAACTGGATACAGACGCGCGAGAAACAATTCATTTCCAAA
>JABDFL010000005.1 GCA_013286575.1 Candidatus Omnitrophota bacterium | reverse complement strand
GGCCTTGGTATAATCAAAGATCGCCTGCGTAAAATTGCCCTGCTCGGCATAAGCATGGCCACGGTTGTTATAAGCATCCGCATCTTTAAGATTATTGGCGATGGCCAGGGTAAAATCATCAATGGCCCGCTGCAAACTGCCTTCCTTGGCATAAGCAACTCCCCGGTTATTATAGGCCTTGCCAAGATTGGGGTTGATGCTGATGGCCTTGGTATAATCAACAATGGCCAGATCCAAATTGCCCCCATTGAATGCGTCGTTCCCGTTACTCAAATATTCCTCTGCCGTCTGTACCTCTGCATAAACGGAAGGTAAATTGAAAAATAATAGGGCCATCAAAATTATTATCATTTATTGAATTTGAAGCGAGTGGATCATTCTATCTACTACGGGACTGTCCTTCGCGTATTTACGCATGTCCCCCAGGAAGGTCAGGATGTAGGCTTGATCATGGGCCAGGACCCATGCATTGACCATTTTTAAATGGTCGGGCTTAGGCGCCGCCAAGACTATCTCATGGCCCTCACGCCAACTCCAGTGGATCGATTTATCCTCGACGATGCCCGTATTCTTTCCCAACACCGCCATGATCTGCGTTTTGACCCTGGCGCTGAATGCCTCCAGGGTATAAATATCTTCCGGCATGGCTTGGATGGTAACGTTAAAATTTTCTTGCAGCGTATCCAGGGCGGTGTCTTTGGGGCGCAGGAACACCACTGCCACATTCACCTGCGGATGAATGACCACCCTCCATGTCTTAGGATATTTGATGGAAAATTTATATTGGCTGTCCTGATATACGCTAAACTGCGCTTCAAAATACAAAAGCCAAACTGACGCAGCCAATAAAAGTGATCCGGCAAGTGAGGCTATCACAATGAGAACAGCCTTTTTGGGGAAAGGCTTCTTGGCAGGTTTTTGTTTTAGCCCTAAAATAGCGGCTGGATCAAATGAAGAATTTTTTGCCATTTGATTTCAAATCCAAAATATACGTGCATGGCTTAAAGCGGCCATCTTTGAAACGGGCTTCCAGCTTTTCCATGCCGTCCACTAGTTTATCAATTCCCAGTGAATCTGCATAGCGTAAAAGGCCGCCCCTAAAAGGCGGAAAGCCTGTCCCAAAAATCATGCCGATATCAACGGCATCCGCGCCATCCACCACCTTCTCCTGCAAAATCATCGCGGCTTCATTGATCATAATATACATCATCCGCTGCACAGCTTCCTCTTCTTTAATGCTGCCGCCGGATTGGACCAGGGCCTGCACCTGGGGATTGACCACCCGTTCCTTGCCATGAATATAAAAACCTTTGCCTGATTTTTTACCCAGGAGCTTTAAAGGCAAAACGTCATCGAATATCTTTGAAGGCTTAAAACGCGGGCCCAAACCAGCCTCCAAAATATGTAAGACCTTCACCCCCACATCCAGGCCAACCTCGTCGGATAAAGTAAAAGGCCCCATAGGCATTCCGAAATTGGTGGCAAAGCGGTCAATGGCGGTGATAGAACCACCCTCACCTAAAAGGCGTCCGGCTTCATTGATATACCCTAAAAGGATACGGTTGACTAAAAAGCCTGGGGCATCTTTAACAATGACCGGTGTCTTGCCTAATTTCTTGGCAAATTCCAGCGTTGTAACCAAGGTCTGCTGAGAGGTAAATTCAGTGGTGATGATCTCAATCAAGGGCATGCGATGCACCGGATTAAAAAAATGAAAACCGATCACCCTTGAGGGGTCCTTGGAAGCGCGGGCCATTTCCGTCACTGACAAAGACGAGGTGTTCGAGGCTAAAATAGCTTTTGAAGACAGCGCTTGGCTCACCTCAGCAAAAACTTTTTTCTTAACATCCATATTCTCAACCACCGCCTCAATGGCAATGTCCGCGTCAGCAAAACCGCTGTAATCAACTGTCCCTGAGATCATCGCCATTTTCGCTGCCACCTCATAGGGCCGTGCCTTCTTTCTTTTCATGGCCTGGGCGTAGACGTCATAAGCGGCTTTCAGCCCCTTGGCAATCGCATCCTGATTAATATCTTTAAGCCGCGCCCAAACGCCGCGATCGCTGAATAACTGGGCAATTCCGCCCCCCATGATGCCGGCACCGATCACAGCGCCCTTGGTAATGGGCATGGGTTTGATATTTTCAGCACCTGGGACTGTTAATTTCTTATATTTCTCCGACATGTAAAAAACCTTCACCAGATTTTTTGATATAGGTGTAATGGCAAGCTCGGCAAAAGCACTGGACTCTATGTCCAAAGCATGCTCCCGGGGCAAATACAGGGTCTTGCGTATCACTTCCACTGCTTTTAAGGGAGACGGATAAAAACCTTTGGTTGCCTTTTGGATAGATTTGATCGTTTCCTTATATACAACCCCCTGGCCTAAAGGATTTTTTTCCAGGAAGGCCTGGACTCCTTTGGGCGTATATGGCTTGAAGATGCGCTTGTTGGGCTCAGCGGCAATCTCCTCGATGAATTCCTTAACGCGATCAGGCAAACCCACCGACGGATAAAGCCTGTCAGCCAAACCGCACTTGAAGGCTGCTGAAGAATTGATGGGACTGGCCGAAACGATCATTTTTAATCCCTGCTGAAGGCCAAGCAGGCGCGGCAGGCGATAGGTGCCGCCAAAGCCCGGAACAAAACCCAGATTGACTTCCGGAAGGCCGATACGGATCTTGGTGTTAAAGGTCATGACCCTATAACGGCAAGCCAGGGCCAATTCACACCCGCCGCCGAGAGCCACCCCATCAATCACAGCCACGGTCGGGAATGGCAGGTCTTCGATCTTATCCATGACCCGCTGGCCGGCCTGGGCCTTGGATTTGCCGTCCTGCAGCTCAACAATATTTTCAATTTCCTTGATATCGGCACCGGCGATAAAAATATCTTTCTTGGCGCTTTGGATGACCAGGGCTTTGAGGTTTTTTGCTTTAAGCCCGTCGAGCATTTTATCCAGCGTCAACAGGGTCGCGGAATTTAAAACATTGACTTTGGAATCCGGCTGGTCAAAGGTGATGGTGCCGACATTATTTTCTTCTTTATAGAAAACAGACATATTCTCTCCTTATGCTGATCATCGGGTCCTGCCCTCGGGTTTCCCCAGCGTGCTCGCAAAAGCCTGCGCTCGCTAGGGATGCCCCTCCCTCGGTCACCCGATGATACGCTATCTCTCTAAAACTACTGCAGCCCCCTGGCCGCCGCCGATACATAAAGACACGATGCCGACATTGAGATTGGCGCGGTTTAAATGTTTGAGCATGGTTAATATGATCCTTGCTCCTGTAACACCAACCGGATGGCCCAGGGCAATGGCCCCGCCATGGACATTTAACTTCGCCGGATCAATGGCACCGGTATAACCTTCGTAACCGAAGTCTTTGGTGAATTTATCTGATGCTAAGGCGCGCACGCAAGCCAAAGCCTGTGCGGCAAAAGCTTCGTTGATCTCAAAAGCCTGCATATCGGAGAATTTCATGCCTGCCTTCTTTAACGCCAGGGGTATGGCATGCGCCGGGCCGATGCCCATGCGGTTAGGTTCAACTCCCACAAAGGCAAAACTACGCAGGTACCCCAAAGGTTTCAAGCCTAATTCCTTGGCGCGTGATTCGCCCATCACTAAAATCGCACAAGCACCGTCTGTGATCTGGCTGGAATTTCCCGCAGTCACAGTCCCCGTGCCTTTTTCAAAAAAAGGTTTTAATTTGGCCAAGGCTTCGATCGTCTGGCCTTCGCGCGGGCCGTTATCATCCAACACCGCTTCTTTATATTTTGGGCCCGGAATTACAGGAACGATTTCCTCTCGAAGAATCGCCCGCGCGGCAATGGCTTTCTGATGGCTGGCTAAAGAAAATTCATCCTGTTCACGGCGGGTGATACCAAATTCCTTGACCAATACTTCAGCTGTCTGCCCCATGTTCAGGCCGCAGACAGGGTCGGTCAAGCCCAACTGCAACCCGATCTTCGGCATCAAAAAATGATGCGGCCGTATTTTGGCAAAGCCCTGCAATTTGGCCGGCAGGGTCTTCGCGCGCGAAATTTCAGTGAGGATCTCCTGATACTCTTTGGAAAGAAAAAACGGGATATTGCTCATAGATTCAGTACCGCCGGTCAAATAGCAGACACCTTCCCCTGCCCTGATCTTGATGGCGGCCTGGGCCACTGCTTCAATGCCCGAAGCGCAATTGCGATGCACGGTAAAAGCAGGTGTGGTTTTAGGAACACCGGCAAGAAGAGCAATGACGCGGGCAATATTGGCCGCGTCCGCTGGTTGGCCAACGCACCCGAAAATCACCTCATCAATGAGCTTAACATCCAAGCTCATGCGCTCAATCAATTCACGCGCGGCAATACGCCCTAATTCCTGGGCGCTCAAATAATTGAAATTCGCCCCCATTTTTGAAAACGGGGTGCGTATACCGTCGACTATCGCTATTCTTTCCATATTCTTCCTTCCTTTGTTAAGCCTTTGGCCTGCTGTCTAATATCCGCTTTTCCTTATTCGCTGTTTCCAATTCAAGGCGCTTGACCATTTCATCCAGGGGGATGAACTTGATCTCATTGGGTGAAACTTCCGTGGCGCCGGTCAATTTATCCTTGATCAATTGAGAAAGGGCGCTTTGGTTAACTTCCGGCTGAGGCGTGACATAGACCACCATCTCATCAACTTCATAAGGGTCATTTTTATGTTTGCGGATTTCCAACTGCCACTCATTGATTTGAGGGATGCCGCTGAGCACCTCGGCAAAATGGCTTAAATTGACCAGGGTCCCTTTGACCTTGGAAAGCTGTATATCTTTATTATCAGACAAACGCGTAATGTTTGAGGACAAACGCAGGGTCTGGCGCCCGCAATAAGGGCAGGGCCCGTGGGTAATGCCGCCTTTAACAAAGTCACCTGTCCGGTAACGCAGCATCACACTTGTCCGTGAATCCAGGCTCGTATAAACCAACTCACCGTCCGCGCCGTCATCTTTGACTTCGCCGGTCTCAGGGTCAATGATCTCAAAGATCTCCTTGTCCGGATAAAGATGGTAGCCGCTGGATAAATGATTTTCCGCCGGACACTCGGCCCAGGCAGTGCGCGCCTCGGTAAATCCATAGGTGCCGAAAATATAAACATTTTTGGCCCCCTGGGCGCTCAACATCTCTGATAATTTTTGTTTATAGGCACTGGTGACCTTGGCCGCCCCCAGGACGATTTTCTTTAAAAAAGAAAGGTCATGCCCTTTTTCCTGGGCGTAACGGACCAGATGATAAATATAGCTTGGCACACCCAGAATGGCTGAAGGCTTGATCCTCAACAAAGCCGTTAAATTACCTTCGGTGCCCATGACCTTGCCGCCGCCGGTGGAAAGCGCAAAAAGGTCCGCCTCGATAGCGCCAAAAAAAACCTGCCAAAAAGCCAGGTGCGGGGCAAAGGGAAAAAGGTTCATGATCCTCTCATCCCCCTTAATGTCAAAAAGCCCGACCATGCGGGCCCCCGAAACATTCAAATTATCCAAATCATAACGGCTATACATAAAAGGCACCGGTGCATTGGTCGTTCCCGTGGTAAAGGTCATAAACACCGGACGGAACTCTTTGGCTAGATCCTCCTGCAGGTGATGGCCTAAGAGCATGGATTTTAGCGCTCGCGCCAAAATACGTGATTTGGGCCAATACCGGCTGATCTTTTCTTTATCAGGCTGCAGGATGAAATCCTTGAATTTTTGCGGATTGTCCTTGCCTATCAAATCGGATTTGGAAATATAAGGAATGCGTTTTAAATCTTCCCTGGTACGGATATGCCGGGGATTAATTTTCTTCTCATCAAAAAGCTTGGTGTAATAGGGGCTAAAAGGATAGACGTGGGTATTGATAAAAGAATGCAGCCGTTGGTTCTGTAAATCCTTGATCTGACTATAAGTTAAAGATGTTATCCCTCTCCAAGAATCCATTATCCATAGTGTAATATATAGAAAGCCAAGCCGCCAGCGAAATCGCAAAAAATAACCCCGTATTTTTTAGAATACGGGGTTATTGTGATGTTCAATATTCTCTTAGCGAGAATTATTGAGCCGCTGGAGCTGCAGGAGCTGCAGAATTATCGGCATTCATCGCTGAATTATCGCTGTTGTCTGTGTTGGTCGCATCTTGAGCTTTCACTGTGTTAGCTAACATCAAACCTGCAACACCAAAAACCAGAGCGGCAACTAATACTAATTTCTTGTTCATGACTTCTCCTCCTTGATTGTGATAAGAATGACTCTTACCGTTGTTAATAGTTCTTAAATCTTAAGATTAGTTTCTTCTAATCCTGCATATACTGTAGCAGATTATTAAAATATTCCAATTAAAATCTTCTAATTTTTCATTTGGCGCATAATCGCCTGGTTTTCTCTTCAATACTCGTCGTCAATTCTTCAAAAGATTTCTCAAATGACGCCAAACCCTCTTCCAATAACTGATTACATACCATCCCGACATCAATACCCAGGAGGCGCAGCTGCTCGATCGTCTTCTGGGCTTCTGCCACGCTGCCCGGCATGGCGGTCTTTGCAACACCATGGTCTAACACCGCTTCCAGCGTTTTATCAGGCACGGTATTGACTGTGTCTGCCGCTATTAATTCCGTAATATATTTAATATCGCTATATTGAGGGTCCTTGGTCCCGGTGGAGGCCCATAAAACACGCTGCACATTGGCCCCTTTAAGCTTTAACGCCTTGAATTCACCGCCGCTAAAACTATTCTGGAATTTGTGGTAAACGATTTCACAGTTAGCCACAGCTGCTTTCCCCCTTAAAACCGACTTCTCTTCAAGTTTTTTGTCAATGCTGGTATCAATACGGCTGACAAAAATGGAGGCCACTGAATGGACCTTTTTAATATCTCCACCGCCCTGGGCCAGATGGCTCAAACCCTTAAGATACGACCAAACCACCTGTTGATACTGCTCCGCAGAAAAAATCAGGGTAACATTGACATTGATGCCTTGGGAAATCAGGGCTTCCACCACACCCAGGCCATTTTTGGTGGCCGGCACCTTAATCATCACATTAGGACGGTTAAGCTTTTGCCATAAACGCATGCCTTCTTTGAGCTGCGCATCAAGTTCATTGCCTAATTTGGGATTGATTTCCAGGCTGACATAACCATCTAGGCCTTTGGTACTGTCATAAACGCCCCGGAAAAGATCTGCCGCGTCCTGGACATCCTTGATGGTCAATTCATCGTAAATTTCAAAAGTGGATTTTCCGCTTTCTGCCAATTGCTGGATCCTGGCATCGTAATCTGTGCTTGTGCTGATGGCCTGTTTAAAAATGGTGGGGTTGGATGTTTGCCCGCGCAAACCCTGATCGATCAATGATTTAAGCTTACCACCGGTGATCATTGAACGGCTGATATTATCAATCCATAAACTCTGGCCAAGCTTAGCTATGTCGTGTAATTTTGTCATATTATCCCTTTTTTCGAGTGATCACTTTTCTGACAGCATCGGCAATATTGATATCTTTAAGCCCGTAATGCGCCAATAACTGGGCAGGGCTGCCGCTTTCTCCAAAAGAATCTTTGACCCCTACCATTTCCATGGGACATGGAAAATGCTGCCCCAATACTTCAGCCACCGCAGAACCCAAGCCTCCCGCCGTCTGATGCTCTTCCGCCGTAACAACAGCACCGGTTTCCTTGGCAGAGCTGACGATCATTGGGACATCAATAGGCTTGATGGTGTGCATATTCACGACCTTTAAGTCAATGCCCTCATGCTTTAACTTTTCAGCTGCTGACAAAGCCTCAGAGACCATGACGCCGCAGGCAATGACCGTAGCATCTTTACCGTTACGCATGACATTGGCACGGCCGATCACAAAATGATCAGCTTCCTTAGTCAAAATGGGAAGCGGCGCTCTGGAAGTGCGCATATAAAAAGGGCCAAAGGTCTTAGTAATGGCACGCGTGGCTTTTTTAGCTTCAATATAATCACAAGGACAGATGACCCTCATATTAGGAAGCACGCGCATGATGGCAAAATCTTCCAAACATTGGGCACTGGCCCCGTCTTCACCGACAGTGACCCCGCCATGGGAACAAACGACCTTCACATTCAAATTATTGTAACAGACATCCATGCGGATCATGTCATAAGCACGGTTGGTCAGGAATACCGCAAATGAAGTGGCAAAAGCCACATAGCCCATGGTGCTCAAGCCTGCGGCTGTACCCACCACATCCTGCTCCGTGATGCCTAAATTAAAAAACCGCTCAGGAAATTCTTTTTTAAAATATTCCGCACGGGTAGCATCTTCCAGGTCCCCGGAAGTCACTACGATATTAGGATTGGTTTTTCCTAAAGCCGCCAACTCTTCGCCGAATCCGTCTCTTGTGGGGGTAGGTTTAATTTCCATTTATTTTAATTCCGCCAAGGCCTGGACCAATTGCTCTTTATTCGGCGCCTTGCCATGCCAGGCGCTTTTACCTTCCATAAAAGAAACACCTTTGCCTTTAATGGTATTGGCAATGATCACCGTGGGCTTGCCCTTAATGCTATTAAATTCATCAAACGCCACCTTCAAAGCTTCAATGCTATTTCCGTCAATTTCAAGAACATGCCAGCCAAAAGCAGCCCACTTGTCCCGTAACGGCTCCAAACTCTTGATTTCATTGGTAGTCCCGTTTTCCTGCACCTTATTACAGTCGATGATGGCACAGACATGGTCCAGTTTATGATGGGCTGCAGTCATGGCCGCTTCCCAGACCGAGCCTTCCTGGATCTCTCCGTCCCCCATCACACAATAAACTTTAAAATCCTTGGCCGCCATCCGGGCACCCAAGGCAATGCCATTAGCAAAAGACAAGCCATGGCCGAGTGACCCCGTGCTAAATTCCACTCCCGGGACCTTGGTGTGCACATGGCCCTGCAGCCTTGCGCCAAACTTACGGAATGTTTTTAATTCTTCCTTGGGGAAATAGCCAAAATTCGCCAGCGTCACATAAACCACCGGAGAAACGTGCCCCTTGGAAACAATCACGCGGTCACGGCCTTCCCAACGCGGATCATCCGGCTTATGATTGATTTGATAACCGTACAGTGTGAGGAAGATTTCAACGGCGGAAAGGGAACCACCCGGATGGCCGGAACCGGAAGCTTCCAGGGTCTCTAAAATATCCCGACGGAAAATCACGGCTTTCTTTTTGAGAGACTCGATATCTATGGTTTTAGAGGGCATGAAATTTAAAAATTACTTTAAAAATGGTGGGCCTTGCTGGACTCGAACCAGCCACCCTCTGATTAAGAGTCAGATGCTCTACCGGATGAGCTAAAGGCCCTTTGATAAATCCAAAAGTGGAATCTTTTATACCAGATAACCCAAGGTCTGTAAAGAAACTCTTTTAGATATATCAGGACATCCGGTAATTATACCCCTCACCCCTCAAGCGGCAAGCCTAATTCTTATTTTCAAAAACACGTTCAATGATGGCCGCGTCCCAACCGTGGCGCTGGAGGTCTTTTTTCAAAGCAATCAATTCCCCGGAAGTTTTAGAAGCACACAATTCCTGCAGTAATTTATAATTAAACTGCTGTTGGGGATTAAAGCGTATGCTTAAAGGTTTCTCCGGGGTATTTCTATTAAAAATTAAAGCGATCAAGGCCAATAATAGGGGCAAGGTGATCACGGCCAACGAGGAATAAAAATCAAAAGAGGCGCGCGGATTTAATAGATACGGCAGGCCGGACAAAAATGAATCGATCAAAAAATGGGCGGCAATCACGCACATAAAACCAAAACGTAAATAAAAGATCCCCATGACAATCCCGATACTGGTGACTTCCACACCCCTAAACCACATAGGGAAAATCTCATAGCCTGTATGGCCAAAGCCCCACATCGCGGCACTCAAAAATACGGCGATAATGGTTGGAACGCCGTATTTCTTAAACAAATTAATGGCGAATAAACG
This sequence comes from Candidatus Omnitrophota bacterium, assembly GCA_013286575.1. GTDB lineage: Bacteria > Omnitrophota > Gorgyraeia > Zapsychrales > Fredricksoniimonadaceae > JABDGZ01. The sequence goes on along the minus strand of JABDFL010000005.1, from coordinate 40,305 downwards.
GAACATCGCTTCTTCTGAAAAAGAAGCCTGAAAGCCGATGGCCAGGGCTGTAAATGCGGGGAACAGGCTTGTGGAGGCCTGTGTCAGCCATGACAATTCATCCCAAACCCCGCAGTATTTAAAACCCAGATCATAGATAAATGCCTGTGCCCCTAAAATCACTGCCGCCGCCATATATCCGACAAAAATCTGGCGGGCTATGCTGATAGAGCAAAAAGAAGATAAAAGCGTACTTAAAAAAGCCCTGTCTTTTTTCTGGGGAGCGGCTTCAAAACGCAACGACTCCCCTGCCAGGGCCGGCAAGGCAAAAGCAACCGCGATGAAAAACGGCCCGATGATATTCTCAATAAATTGCCTGACCATATAATCCCCCAGCGACTGGGTGGTTTGATAGTCAAACAAGAGGTTCTGATAACTGTTTAACACATCCAGCGCCATCAAAACAAAAATACCCGTCCCAATGGCGACATAAAACGGTTTTACGCTGCGGGCCACCACCTGGTGTTTGCGGTTGACAACGACCACGATGGCTATGGTCAAAAGCGCTAAATAAAGAATGCGGAATATCAGGGTCAGGTTTTGGCCGGTCTGTTTAAGGTTGTCCACATAGCGGTTAAAACCGTCGGGGATTTCAAATTGAGATTTATCAAAAGCAAGGACCTCATTGCCGGACACGGTAACATCCGTCAGGAGCTTGGCGCGGCCTTTTTCTTTACTTTTATTCCAGGGAATATCGACATCCTTGTCCTGCCAGCTAAAAACATATTCCAGGCGATTATCATATTTTTTGACATCCTCACCGTGAATAATAAATCGGGCGGGATCAAAGGCAAAGGTGGTTTTCAAAAAGTTAAAAGCAAATGCGCGGGCTTTTTCTTTATCGACCAAAGGCCGGAATGCCGTATCCTCAATGAGATGGCTAAAGCCAACCACCTCGCCCGTGGCAGAGCTGACAGCGACCTTGAACTCTTCCTTTTGTTTTTCTTTAAAGAAACGGACCACCCAACAGAACAAATCATAATGCAGGCGGCGGACCAATTGCTGGGAAGCTGCAATACCCAGGGTTTTTTGCAAATACCGGTCGGTGCTTTCATCCACATCAAAGGACACCGCCATTCTATACCGATGGATATCAACCCCGCGCCGGGCCTTCAAAAATGTTTTTGCAATATCAACAGCTTTTGACTGGCTGATGGACAGGTCAATGGATTGATAACGCGGCAAGGCAAGCCGGTACCATAAAAAAATACCGCCTGCGGCCAGGGCAAGCAGTAAAAGCCATTCCAGACGTTTATTCATATAGCAATGCTTCTTTCTTTTTCCTTGTAAGGCTTTTGATCAATCTCTCTTGGGCCTGTGCTTTTTTGAGGGTGTTGAATTTTCTTTTATAGACCAGTTTAACCGGCCCCTTGCCTCGCAGGTATTTAGCGCCTGTCCCCTCGTTGTGTGCCGCAATCCTCTTTTTTAAATCATTAGTCCAGCCGGCATAATAGGTGCCGTATTGACATTGCACCATGTATGCCCAATATGGACCGCGAGGCGCTTTTTTAATCATTCCCTAAATCCGCTATCTTTCCCACTACAAGCTGGCCATCGATATGTTCCAGACGGACAGGCAGAATTTGATTGAATAAATTACGTGATCCTTTAACTTTGACGCGCACATAATTATCGGTCAGGCCGTTTTGCCATCCGTCACCTTTAGGATTTTCAAATAAAACCGTTTGCACGCTTCCCAATAATGATTCCTGGAATATACGGCGCTTACGCTGACTTAAGTCACGCAAGATTTGGCTGCGCTCTGAAATCACTTCTGCAGGCAAGGTTTCCATCAAACGGCTTTTGGCCACATGCCGGGGCGAATAACTAAAAACGTGGAAATAATGGATGGGTAATTCTCTTAAAATATCGACTGTCCGCCCAAAATGCGCGTCCGTCTCACCGGGAAAGCCCACGATCACATCCGTACCGATACATATATGCGGCACTTGGGAATGGGCCTGACGGACAAAATCGCTGAATTCATCGAGGGTGTATTTACGTTTCATCCCCTGCAAAATCTCATCATCCCCGCTTTGCAAAGGGATATGCAGATAACGGCAAAGCTTATTGCCTGCGCTCATATAATTAAATATATCCGTTGAAATGGTTGTCGGCTCAATCGATGAAATGCGCAAGCGCTCCAGGCCTTCAAGAGCATTCATGGCTTTGATGACATCCATGAGCGTTTTATCCTGATAAGAATAGGTGCCGATATTAATACCGGTTAAAATCAATTCTTTATGGCCGGCAGCAACAAGGGCATTGGCTTCTGTAAAAATATCTTCAAACACCCGGCTGCGGGCCCGGCCGCGGGCATAAGGGATTTCGCAAAATGAACAGAAAAAATCGCAGCCGTCCTGGATTTTTATGTTGGCCCGCGTATGGTCATGATCAATGGAAGCCATGGGTGACGTAAAAGGCTCCCGTTCGATGGTGGGCGTGACGAGCTGCGCAACCGCAGGCTTGGGATATTCATTAAATACCGACACCAAATCCATTTTACGGCCATTGCCAACGATCCAACGCACATTCGGCAAATCAGCCAATTGCTCTTTTTGTACCTGCGCCTGGCAACCGACCAAGGCAATGCGGGCAGCGGGATTTTGCCGGTTGACCTTATGCACCAAATGGCGCGTGTCAGCATCTCCCCCTTCGGTCACGGTACAGGTATTGATGACCACAATATCAGAGGGCTCATCAAAACCCACAACCTGATAACCACCCTGCCGGAAAGAATTCTGGATAGAAGCTGTTTCTGATTGGTTTAAACGGCAGCCGAATGTATAAAAAGATATTCTCTTCATGTATTTTCTTTCAACCACGCCAAGGCCTGATTTAATCCTTCACAAGTCATTTTAACACGCAAATCAAAGTGTTTTATATTCCCTGTTCCTTGGCCGGCCGACGCACCTTCTTTAACAAAATTCTCAATAAGCCTGGCGTTATCGATGGCCTTGGGCTTTTCAATCATTTCTTCCGTATCAACAACAGGAGCGTTTTCAATGATCAATTCATGGCGCCGGAAACTTCCGTCTTGCTGTTTAGCGGACATTAAAATTTTAACACCCCGCAACAATGGGAAAGCGATCGTCCCCTCAATGCCATTGCGCACGATAATGATACCCTTAAACCCGGCGCGCTCAGCCACTGTCATCATTTTTTCACCATAGGGCGGATGAAAAGCTGAAGCAACCAAAATGTCTGCTTTTAAGGGATTGATAAATCTTTCAAGTGTTGCTAAAAACGGGCGTTTGATGATTTGATGGCGCAAATCCACCCAACGGTCCAAAGCCCTGGACATCATGGACTGATGAAAAAACCAGCCAAAGGCCGGTTTATCCAAGCCCACATCAGAATTACTTAAGGCAGCTTTCAGCCCCAGAGCTTGGACAATGTCCCACAAATTCATCTCTGATTTAGGCCCGCTGTTGCGGCCCACCTGATGCACCACGCGATAGCCCTGCGCCTGCAAACTGCGCCCGACCAAGGGTGTTATCATATACGAATGGTCCACACCGTCAAATGGCTCGGCGATCTGGATAATGGGCTCACCTTTGGGTGTTGGGATTTTAAAAGCAGGTTCAAGGGTTTCATCCATCGCCTGCAAAAGGCCTTCATATTCATCGTCGGTTTCATAGCGTACCCGTAAGAAACTCGCCACCCAGCCCCGGGCCGCATCACCCGGTTCACCGGAAAACAGGAATTTTCCTAAATCATAAGCCGTATGTTTGTCCAAAGTATGCCCGCAAAGCAATTGGGCACATATCCACTGGACGAATGGCGAAGCATCAGAGGCAATGGTATCCGCAGAAAAAACCTGTTCCAAAATTTTTTCCTGGGGTTCTATGCCTTTGGCGCATAAACCGGCAAAAAAAGCGCCCCTGGCAGCGTCACTTACCTTGCCTGATTTTAAATCGTCGACTATTTCCAAAGCCAATTCAGGCGACAGCGCTTTACTTCCTTTTTTCCCGATGCCAACAGTCTTGATGCCGCGGTTAATCGCAGGTTCGTTAGGGTCTAAAACAATGGCCATAAGTTTTGATTATAAACTAAAGCTCTCAAAAGGCAATAAAAAGGCAAGGTTGCATCTAAAAATTATTCAGCTATAATGGGCGCTTATGCGTATCGGACCCATTGATATTGATAAACCGCTTTGTCTGGCCCCCATGGAAGATGTCACCGAACTGCCTTTTCGTTTGATTTGCAAGCGTTTGGGGGCGGACATCGTGTACACGGAATTCACTTCTTCCGAGGGCATTATCCGCGACATCCCGCGCATCATGGAAAAAATCCAGATCGCCGAAGAAGAGCGTCCGGTATCCATTCAAATTTTTGGCGGGCGGCCTGAGGCCATGGCAGGTGCGGCTGAAGTTATTGAAAAATTAAAGCCTGACTTTATTGATGTTAATTGCGGCTGTTGGGTCAAAAACCATGTGGCCCGTAATGAAGGCGCCGGGCTTTTGAGGGACCTTCCCCTTTTTGAGCAAATCGTCAAGGCCACGGTCAAAGGCACAAAATTGCCTGTAACAGTCAAGACCCGCCTGGGCTGGGACGATCAAAGCATTGTTATATTGGACGTTGCTAAAATGGTGGAAGCGGCCGGCGCCAAGGCCCTGACCCTGCATTGCCGCACGCGTTCGCAGGCGCACAGCGGATTTGCGGACTGGTCCTGGCTCGAAAAAATTAAAAAAACCATCAGCATCCCTGTCATCGGAAACGGAGACATCACCTGCCCCGAAGATGCCCAGGCCATGCTGGAGACCGGCTGCGACGGTGTCATGATCGGCCGGGGCGCCATTGCCAATCCCTGGATATTTAAGCAAACCAAATATTTCCTCAAAACCGGCGAACACATGCCGGAGCCAAGCATTGAAGAAAAAATCCAGACCTGCATCGAACATTTGAAATTAAACGTGCAGTACAAAGGTGAAAAATACGGCGTTGTGACCTTCCGCAAACATTATGTGGGCTACCTTAAAGGATTACCCAATATCGCGCCGGTCAGGAGCGAATTGATGCAATATATGATGATGGAGCAAGTGATTGGGCGACTGCAGAAATATTTAGAGGAATCATCGGTCCATGAAAAAATTTGATATCATCACCATCGGCTCCGGCGGCGGGGCCAAAATTTCTTCTCCGGCGGCTTCCATGGGGCTTAAAGTCGCGGTCATTGAAAAAGACCGCTTGGGCGGTACCTGCCTAAACCGCGGCTGCATCCCCTCCAAAATGCTTATTCACCCGGCGGATGTGGCCGTTGAAATCAAGGAAGCCCACCGCTTTGACATCCATAACAATCCGCAATTCAGCGTTGATTTTGCCAAGCTCGTTAACCGCATCTCTCAAACAGTAGATTCGGATTCTGACAAAATCCAATCAAGCTACAAAAAACACCCTAATATCAGCCTTTATCAGGGCTGCGCTAAATTTGTCGATAATAATATTATTGAAATCAATAATGAACAGATCACTGCGGATAAAATATTTATCGCCGTAGGCACGCGCCCCACCATTCCTGATATTCCGGGACTGGCCGGCACGCCCTATATGACATCCACCGAAGCCCTGCGCAATACCACCCTTCCCCCGTCAATGATAATCATCGGCGGCGGTTACATTGGCTGTGAGCTGGGCCATGCGTACGGGGCTTTAGGGACCAAGACCACTTTTTTAGTGCGCTCAAAACTTTTACGCGCCCAGGACGCCGAGATAGCCGCAGAATTTCAAAAAGTCTTCAGCCGCTACCATGATCTTCGTCTGGGGGCCATCCCGACAAAGGTCGAATACAGCCATAACACCTTTACCGTACATTATACTCAGGACGGAAAAAATCTTTCTGTCAGCGCAGAAACCTTGTTAATCGCCACAGGTATTACGTCCAACGCGGATACACTGGATTTAATAAACACGGACATTGAATTGCAGCCCGGCAATTTCATCAAGGTCAATGAATACCTGGAAACAAGCGTCGGGGGCGTCTTTGCCTTAGGCGACTGCATCGGCAAATATTTTTTCCGTCACAGCGTTAATTTTGAAGGCGAATATCTTTTTGATTATGTGTTTGGCGGCAAGACCCGAAGCCCCATCCATTATCCCCCTATGCCCCATGCGGTTTTCACCCATCCGCAAGTGGCTGGTGTCGGAGCGACCGAAGAAGAGTTAAAAACCAAAGGCATTGATTATGCCGTCGGGCTAAATCCCTACAAAAGCTCAGCCATGGGCATGGCCCTGCTCTCTGACCATGGTTTTTGTAAAATCCTGGTTGACCGAAAAAGCCGCAAAATACTAGGCGGGCATATCATAGGGCCTGAAGCCTCCGACATGGTCCACATGATCATCGCTTACATGAATATGAACGCCACCCTTGATGATATGCTGCGCACCATTTATATTCACCCGGCATTACCGGAAATCGTCCGCAACGCCGCCAGAAAAGCAAAAACCGCTTTAGAGAAAAATGATCAAATTAGACAGCCCTGACTTTTATAGCCAGCGCATGGATGGATGATTTGACGGGCTCAAGGGCCTGATATACCATGCGGTGGCTTTCCAAAGGCTTTTTGCCTTCAAAAGACTTGGACACGATGGTGACTTGATAATGGCCGCCTTGGGAGGCCCCTGCGTGCCCGGCATGTTTATGGCTCTCATCCACGACCTGCAAAAACACAGGCTTAAAAGCTCCCGTGAGCAACTGTTCAATCTTTGCTTTAATCATGATTTAGTATTATACTATGAAACATGAAATTAACGGTAAATCAAAATTTCTCGCAGGCCATCTGCGTGCCCTGCATCCATCGCCGGCAGGGACAGATCCATCAATGGCTCTTGTCCTATGAAAAGACCTATACCCCCTTTTACACATCGGTAGATATCCGTGATGCGGGCTTTAAGATCGCGGTGGTTGACACCAATCTTTTCCCTGCAGGCTTTAATAATCTCTGCGAGCATGGTTTGGCAGATGCTGAATCCCTCATTAAAAAAGCCATCCTTACGCGCGTGCCTAAGGCCACCAATATTTTAATTGTCGCCGAAGAGCATACGCGTAATACCTGGTATTTGGAGAATGTCCGTATCCTGCAGGAGATCATCACCAAGGCAGGCTTTTCCGCCAAAATCGCCACCTTCTTTATTAATGAACCTTCTTTCTGCGCCCAGGCTGCCAGCGCCGTGGAACTGGAAACCGCCACGGGCCAGATCGTTAAAGTCTATTGCGTCAAACGTGTTTTGGAAAAAATCAAACAGGGCCAGGCAGACTTTGATCTGATCATCATGAATAATGATCTCTCCGCCGGGATTCCGGAAGTGCTGAAAGACATTAAAATCCCGATCGTCCCTTCAATCCATGCAGGCTGGCATGCGCGTCTTAAGTCTGAACATTTTCGCCAGGCCAATGCCCTGGTCAAAGAATTTGCCCAGATTGTCGGCATTGACCCCTGGCAATTTTCCTGCCTTTATGAGGTTGTAAACCATGTGGATGTCAATAACGAAGCTGACCAGCAACGCCTCTATACAGCAGGCGTCAAACTCTTTGAAGAAATCCAGAACAAATACAACGAACACAATGTTGACAGCAAGCCGTTTATATTTATTAAATCTGATTCCGGCACCTATGGCCTTGGGGTCGTGCCTATCGAAGACCCCCGGCAAATCCTGGAATTAAACCGCAAAAAACGCAATGACCTGGTGCATGGCAAGGATGCGCAGAACATCACGCATTTTCTCCTGCAGGAAGGCGTGCCTACCATCCACCGCATCGAGGGACACCCTTGCGAGGTCTGCGTCTATCAAATTGATAATAATTTCGTCGGCGGCTTTTACCGCTACCATGAAACCAAGGGCTCACGGGAAAACCTGAATTCTCCCGGCGGCATGGCTTTTCAAAAAATGTGCCCGCATTTGGATAAATACGGCAAAGACTGCGGCATTGAACATAATTTGAATATTTTTGATATTTACCGGATCCTGGGGCGCATCGCCGGTGTTGCCGCAGGCCGTGAAATCAAAGAATTGGAGAGTAAACTGCCATGAAGTTCGTCTTTTTAATGGACCCTCTGGAAACCGTCATATTTGAAAAAGACACCACGTTGATGATGATGTTAGGTGCCCATGCCCGCGGCCATGAAGTCTATTATCTGCCCAAGGACGGCATCAGCCTCATTGAAGGAAAGGTCTGTTTTCATGCCATCAAGGTCATCCCTCAGGCAGTTGCCCATATGCCCTTTAAAGAAGAGCATACCGCGCATTTAAGCCAGGACGATATCCATGCCGTCTTTGTACGGCCTGACCCTCCGTTTGATGAGCAATATTTGATGAACACCTGGCTCCTTGACCATTTGCCCGGGCGTATCGCCGTTATTAATAGCCCCTCGGGGATACGCACCGTTAATGAAAAAGTGTGGGCCAGCCAATTTAAAAAAATCACGCCTCCCACCATCATCTCCGCCAATAAGGAAGATTTGACGGATTTTATCGCCAAACATAAAAACGTCATTGCCAAGCCCACTGACGGCTTCGGCGGACAAAATGTTTTCCATATTGAAAAGGGAAGCACCAATACCAACGTTATCCTGGAAACCCTGTCTGACCGTTACAACAAAGCCATCATCGTCCAAAAATATATCCCTGAATCCAAAAAAGGCGACAAGCGCATCCTGCTATTGGATGGAAAAATCCTGGGTGCTGTGCTGCGCCTGCATGAAGAGGGCGAGCATCGCAATAATTTCTTTGCCGGGGGCAAAGCCATGCCTGCCACGGTCAACGCGAACGATAGAAAAATCGTGGGTATTCTCAGGCCCCATTTACAGAAACTCGGCCTTTATTTTGTGGGGATCGATATCCTGGGAGATTATTTGATCGAAGTCAATGTCACCTCCCCCACCTGCCTGCAGGAAATGAACCGCTTATATAACCTGAAGCTGGAAGAAAAAGTCATTGATTTTGTGGAAAAATTGATAAAATGATTCCCGTGCCTACGCTTACTTTATATCACTTTATGGCCTGTCCCTATTGCCAACGGGTGCGGGAATTCTTGAGCAAAGAGGGGATCAAGGTACCCATGAAGGACACCCATGAAAACCCTGCATTTCGTGATGAGCTGATTAAAATCGGCGGCAAACCACAGGTGCCCTGTCTTGTCATCGACGGCAAAGCGCTTTATGAATCGTTAGACATTATCGAATGGTTTAAGAAGAATTATAAAAAATGACCACTGAAGCAATCAAACAACGCATTGAAACAGCGATACCGGATGCCCGCGCCTATGTGCTTGATCCCATGAATGACGGTGCGCATTTGCAGGCCTTTGTCATCTCCCCTGCTTTTGAAGGAATGCCGGTATTTAAACAGCAGCAAATGGTCATGGCCTCCATCAAAGATATTTTTGAAATAGTCCATGCCTTAGGCTTAAAGACTTTTACTCCGGCTAAATGGAGTGAAGTAAAAACTCAGTATGGATTTTAACAAAAAACAGATTCCCGCTTTCGCGGGAATGACAATCAGTCTAGGAGAGAAATCATGTTAACTGATCAATTACGCCAGGAAATTGAAAAAGATATCAAGAATAACAAGGTCGTGATCTTTATGAAGGGCACGGTTGAGCAGCCCATGTGCGGATTTTCCGGACGGGCCGTGCAAATCCTGCAGTCTTACGGCGCTCCTGTCAAAGGCCACAATGTCCTGGCCTCAGAAGAGCTGCGCCAGGGCATCAAGGAATTCACCCAATGGCCGACCATCCCCCAAATCTTTATCAACGGGGAATTCGTCGGCGGTGCTGATATCGTCGCGGAAATGCATGAAAACGGCGAATTAGCGCAATTACTTAAATAATCGAAACAAAGTAAAGCCCTGTACTTTTCCTTTGGCATACCGTCGTGTTTATGCTATTATATCCGCTTTACCAAGAAGGCAAACTATGAATAAAGAAGCTGCAAAAACACCATCTAAAAAAGCCATTAATGGCGCCGAAGCCCTGATCAAATGCCTGGAGGGTTTTGGGGTCGAATATATCTGGGGTTTATCCGGAGGCGCGGCCATCCCCATATTCGATGCCTTAGTCGGCTCTAAAATTAAATTAATTTTGACCCGCCACGAACAAGGCGCCACCCACATGGCTGACGGCTATGCCCGCGTTACAGGCAAACCAGGTGTGGTGCTGGTGACCTCAGGCCCCGGTGCTACAAACACCGTCACCGGCATCTTGACCGCCATGATGGATTCTGTGCCCATGATTGTGCTTACCGGACAAACCATTACCTCCATGTTAGGCAAAGATGCCTTTCAGGAAGCTGATATTTCCGGCATCACCATGCCTGTGGTCAAGCACAGCTATTTGGTCAAAAATACCAATGATATCCCCCGTATCGTGAAAGAAGCCTGGCATATTTGCCAGACCGGCAGGCCCGGCCCGGTCTTGATTGATTTGCCCAAAGACATTACCTCGGCACCCTTTAGCGGGGACAGCCTTGATCCGGAAATGGACATTCCCGGATATAAAAAAGACACTCCCTCGCCTCATAAAGCTGACATCGTCAAAATGGCCAAATTTTTCAAAGGTAAAAAGAAACCATTACTATTGGTGGGCCATGGAGCAGTGCTTTCCAACGCCGGCGCTGCCATTAAAAAATTAGCGGAAAAATTAGGCGCCCCTGTGACCAATACACTCCTGGGCAAAGGCGAGTTTCCTGAAACACATCCCCTGTCTTTAGGGATGCTGGGCATGCACGGGACCGCTTATGCCAATAAGGCCCTGATCAACTGTGACCTGATCCTGTCCATCGGCTCGCGCTGGGACGACCGTATTAACGGCAACAACAATGAATTTTGCGTGAACGCCAAGAAACTGCATATCGACGTGGATTTTTCTGAGATCAATAAAATTGTCAAGCCTGATGCCTGGGTCGTGGGCCAAGCCCGTGAAGTGGTGGAAGAATTAGTCAAACTGGTTGATCCTTTAGACACCGCTGACTGGCTTAAAGAACTGGAATATTATAAAAAAGAATTCCCGCTCAAATACAGCAAAACCAACGGCCTGACCGCCCAGCAGGTCATTGATACCTGCTATAAAGTGACCCAAGGCCGCGCCATTGTCTCGACAGACGTGGGCCAACATCAAATGTGGGCCGCACAGTTCTACCTTTCTGACAAAGGCAACTACTGGCTGTCTTCAGGCGGCGCCGGTACCATGGGTTATGGTTTTCCTGCGGCGGTTGGCGCTCAATTTGCCGCCCCCAAGGACCTGGTCGTGGCGATTGTGGGCGACGGCGGGTTCCAGATGACATTATATGAACTCTCGACGGTATTTATACACAAACTACCCGTGAAGGTGCTCATCATTGATAATAAATATTTAGGCATGGTGCGCCAATGGCAGGAATTATTTTTTGACAATCGTCTCTCGGGCGTTGATTTGGAAGGCAATCCTGATTTCGTGAAATTAGCCGAGGCCTACGGGGTCAAAGGTTTTCATATGGACAAGCCTGAAAATTGCGAATCCGTGATGCGGGACGCCATGAATTACAAAGGCCCCTGCGTTATCCACGCGGAAGTCATCAAGGAAGACAATGTGTTTCCCATGATACCCGCCGGTAAATCAGCGTTTCACATGATTGTGGAAAAACCCACAACCAAAATGGAAAAACCATCAGGGTCTACATAAAAAATATGGATACACTTCCCTTACATACAATCAGCGTCTTAGTGGCCAATAAGCCGGGCGTGCTTGTCCGGATTGCGCTGGTGTTTGCCCGGCGCGGTTATAATATCAATTCCCTGGTGGTCTCGCCCACGATCAACCCTAAATTTTCACGCATGACCATCACTGCCAAAGGCGACCTGGAAACCCTGGAACAAATCATCAAAAACGTCAATAAGCTCATTGACGTCATCCATTGCGAAGAGCATCCGGCCAACACCGTGGAAAAAGAGCTGGCCCTGCTTAAAACCAAGGCTTCCCCTGCCGTCAAAGCGTTTGTGGCTAAAAACGCCCGTAAGTTCCACGTCCGCATCGACGATGCCTCAGAAGGCTGTTACATCATCGAACAGACAGGGACCACCCTTGAGCTCGATGAGTTCGAGGCCCTCATCAAGAAATACGGCGTCTTAGAAATGATCCGCACCGGAAAAATCCTCATCACCCGCGGGCAAGAAAAGACTTAACACGACACACCTACGGGATCAATTATCTTTACGGTCACTGAGACTGCAGGGTAGGATTTTGGGGAGTTCTTTGGGGGGCAGGATCACCAGCGCGATGTCGATGAATTCATCGCCTTGTTCGACGGAAGATATTTTGCAGCGTTCGATATCAACACCCTCACGTTCAACTCCCAAGTACTGCGCGACAGCTGCTTTTAGGGCGTCTAATTCCATATACAAAATAAACTGGGCTTCCTCATCGGCAAAAAGGTTTAAGGCGGTAACTAACATTCGAAAGTCGAGCCCAAGCACTTCTTCTAACGTTTTCCCGGCACAAAATTGGGACAAATTTTTACCGCCCCCGATTTCACTGGAACAGGTGATTTTGGCGAAATCGAATTTGACCAGCCGCTCGTTTAAATCTAAGCGTATATTAAGCCCCGAAGAGCTGTCGGAACATGGCAATATGTCACCCTCTACCCGGTTTCCCTCATAAGAAAGGGATGTTATAAATAAATGCTCTCTTGATCTTCTTTCTAAAATCTTTATTCGGTTTATACTTCAAATGAGGATAAGCACCTTTGAGGCTTGCATCTATGGTAATACGCTTATCATCATCGCACAAAAACTTTAATCCATCAAGCCCATTGGCTAAAGCAGCGGAAACATCACTGTTGAGATGAAGCACGGTTTGCATATCCATATTAAATCCCCGGCCCACCGAACCTTGGGCCGTAAATTCAAAAATATTGGTTTTAACCAGAGCATTGTCGATAAAAACAGTTTTGTCATGATAAGAAAATTGGGCCCCTGCCTTTTCTATAACGGTGTCCTTTGCCCCTAAGGCGTCTTTTAACCGGCCGTTCAAAAGATTGTCGATAACGCTTTCCACATTACCGAAAACCCCGAGCGTATGGGACAAAACCTCATTAATGATGTTAAAGTCCTTAATAACTACGCCTGTGATAGCGATGTCCCCATTGGTCTCAAAATCTCCGGAAGATCCAGTCCCTAAATGGGCCAAATTTAATTGCACAACCCCTGAGATGTTCTTAAAAACAGGACTGTCCTGCGGTATCTCGGGGGAAATGCCTTTAAGCTGGTCACGGTCCAAATGGGACAAATCCATATGCAGGCTTAGGTCACTTATCTGAACAGACCGTTTTGATAAATCCAATGACAGAAGAGCGCTGCCCTGCACATTGGGGGCATTGCTGTACAAAGAAGCATCAAATGATAATCTCAAAGGCTTTAAGAGTGAAGAACCCTCCAGGCTTGCATTGATATCCGACAGCCAAATATCCAAAGGCATGCCCTGGCTTTGATCAATAAATGAAATGGAAGCATCCCGTATTTTTAAAGACTTGATGTTTACAGCCGGAAATACGGCGCGTTGCTTCAATGCAACATTGGGACTGCCGGTGCCGGAAGATACAGAAACGCCGCTATTGCCAAGGACGGTATTATCACCGGCATATCCCGCCGTTGGCAGGGCAGGTTGCTGGCCCGCCTGACCGATGGTCCGGGCATTGATATTCCCTTCCTGGGAACGTATAAAATGAATTTGAGGTGACTGAAGAAGAATGCCTGTTATATGGATTTGCCGCTGAAAAATTAAAGACTTTAAATCAAAACTGATACGGACCATGTCAACTTTAACAAATGGTTGTGTAGTAAAGTCCTGATCATCCGCGATGATCAAAGGCCCTGCATCCAGGGTGATTCCCCGTGAAGAAAGACCAAGCCACAGATGCCCTATGGAAACCGGCCGCCCTAAAGCAAGGGCGGCCTTCCGGGTGATTTGAGGAAGGTATTGGTCTGTGTCAAAAGTCTGAAAAAAAATGAAAACACCGGTCCCAAGGACCAAAACTAAAGCTAACAAACTTAAGAAAATGACCTTGATAATTCTCATAGATTTACTGGTTTCGCTGGTCTTGCTGGTCTTGGGCCTTTTGGCGTTCTTGATCTATCGAGTCCCGGGAGCGTTGCAGGGCATCGTCATTTTGCTGTTTCACCTTATCAAATGAAAAGGAGGACTGGTCATTAAGTGATACATTATGGTCATGCAACGACTGAAAAGAAGATTCTGTATTAATATTGACCACGTCCCTCTGCTGTGAAAGCAATTGCCTGGTTTGGGTCAATTGATTGTTTAAATTAATCAATGCCTGTCCACGGACCACTAAAAGGCGCTGGTCATCCTGTATTTCCATCCCCAAAGCTTTAAGTCTTAACGCATCTTGACCGCTGTTTGCGCCCTCCTGCCTCATCAGGTCAGAGACCTGTTTGTCGGTGTCTTGCAAGCCTTGTTGCTCATCCTTGATCATGTCTTCAATTTTCTTTTGCTCTTGGATAATATCATCAATTTCTTGACGGACTTTAAGGATCCCCTTGTCCGTCGTTATATTCAACTGCTGGGATTTTTTAATGTTAGATTGCTCGGTGCCGTTAAAACCACTGAAATCCATCGCGTATTTCAAAGGGTTCATGGGGGGCTGTCTCGGGATAAAATAAGCAAAAAGCCCTGCTATCAGCGTAAGGATAAATAAGATAAATAAAGCAGCTTGTCCCTTCATCATCAATACCCCGTTAAAAGTTCCTGTTCCAAAACACTCACGTTTCCGATAGGCGCACGGCAAGTGCCGCGATAACAAATTTGTGCTTCTGCCCCCTTCAAAGCCGGCATAAATTTAAGGGCTTTATTGGGTATAAAATGTTTATACAATACTTTCAGCATTTTAGCAACCGCCGCATCACCCTCCGGCCCCTGAAGGGCAATTTCCAAAGGACCCTGTAAATGCCAGTCAAAAGCGGACAATAAAAAACTATGCGCGTAAGGGGCTTGGGCCAAAGAGGAAGCGAAACAGCCAAACAAAGCTTCAACCTGGGACTGGTAAGCGTCTTTTTTAGTAAAAGCATACAGCTTCAGTAAACTTAAGGCAGCGACTGAATTTCCGGAAGGCAAAGCCCCGTCATAAATATCCTTGGGCCGTATAATTAAACGCTCGGCATCTGCGGCCGTCATATAAAAACCCCCCGCCTGATCGGCAAAAAATTCAATCATCTTATCCGCCAAAACTCGGGCCGCTTCAAGATACCTCACTTGAAAGGTGGCTTCATACAGCTCCACAAGGCCATAAATGAAAAAAGCGTAATCCTCAAGAGTTGCCTGGATTCCTGCAGCACCTTCCCGCCAACGGTGCAAAAGGCGGCCGTCCGGCATCATCTGCCCCAAAATAAAATCAGCGGCCTTAAGAGCGGCCCCGGCATATTTTGGTTCTCCCAAAACACGGCTGGCAAAAGCGAAACTTGCAATCATCAAACCGTTCCAATCGCACAAAACTTTGTCATCCAGGTGCGGGCGCGGCCTCGAAGCGCGTAATGCCAATAACTTAAAGCTGCTTTCTTTAAGTATATCCTGAATTTCGATGGCCTGCTTTTTAAACTCTTGGGCGGCATCTTCTAAACCATGGGCCCGATATAATATGTTTTTCCCGCTGAATTCCCCGTGGGGATCAAAAGCCGCATTGCCTTGCGGCAAGACGCCATAACAATAATTAAAAACCGCGGCCGCCTCCTTGCCCAATGCTTCTTCGATTTCAGGTTTCGAAAAAACATAATAAGCCCCTTCTTTTAAATGTCCGCCGACGGCATCAAAGCTGTCTGCATCTTCGGCAGAATAAAAACCGCCTGCCTTGTCTGTCATGCGGCTTAACACATAATCGAGAATTTCGCGCGCGACTTTAGAATATTCCCCGGATCCGGTGACCTGATAGCCTTCCAGGTAGGCCCTGGACAATAGGGCCTGGTCATAAAGCATTTTTTCAAAATGCGGCACATGCCAATTCTGGTCTGTTGAATACCGGTGAAAACCTCCGCCTAAATGGTCCCATATGCCACCGCGGGCCATCGCCGTCAAAGTTTTCTCAACCATGCCCAAAGCTTCCGGCGACGAACAGCGCTTGTCATAACGCAATAAAAATGACAAGTTATGCCCCATCGGAAATTTAGGGGCAGATCCGAAACCCCCGTTGGCGGAATCAAACTGCCCTCTCATTTGCCGGAACGCTTTGTCGGGAAGCGTTTCATCCATGGCCCCGGAAGGCGATGTACTTTGCGCGTGCTGACGCAGGCCTTCTGTAATAGAGAGGCCGGAAGATAAAATATTGTCACGGTCTGATGCCCACCCTGCCGCTATTGAATTAAGCAAATCTATAAAACCAGGACTCCCCCATTTGGCATAAGGCGGGAAATACGTCCCCCCGTAAAAGGGATCTCCCTGCGGCGTTAAAAAAACAGTCAATGGCCATCCGCCTTGGGCCCTCATGGCGGTCACGGCTGTCATATAAATATGGTCGATGTCAGGCCGCTCTTCACGGTCAACCTTAATGGCAATAAAATGTTCATTAATAATTTTTGAGATGCCCTCATCTTCAAAGCTTTCATGGGCCATCACGTGGCACCAGTGGCAGGTGGAATAACCGATCGACAATAAAACCGGCTTGTCCTCAAGTTTAGCTTTATCAAAAGCAGCCTTACCCCAAGGATGCCAATCAACCGGATTATGGGCATGTTGCAGCAGGTAAGGACTTTTTTCGTTAATAAGATGGTTTGTAAATTGCGGATTATTTGGCATTAGGATCGAATAAATCTAATGCTTTGGAAACACTATCATCATGGGATACAGGTGTTGAAGGGGGATTGGACGCAACAGGGATACTGACAGGCCGGGAATTTACAGTTAAAGATTTTCGGCGGGCCTCGTCCATATATTGTGCTGAGTTTTTATATCCGGGAAAAATGTCCTGAACATCTTTAAATTTATCCGCAGCTGCCGCATAGTCCCCCTGTTTATATAAACTCAAAGCTTCCTGGTACATCCCCTCGACACCATCTTCCAGTTCTTTACGGACAGCTTCACGCTGGGCTTCCAGTTGGGCCTGACGCTGACGCTCTTGGGCCTCCAGCTCCTGACGGCGTTGGGCCTCCTCACGCAGGATCTCATCCTGCTTGGCCCTTTCTTCGCGTTCCTGGGCCTCCTGAGACAAAATTTCTTCCCTATGTTTTTTCTCCTGCGCTGATTTTTCGGCCTGGGCTTGCGCAAGCTCGAGCTTTAATGCCCTCTGATGTTCTATTTCTTTGCGCCTTTCTTCTTTAATCTTTTCCCTGGCCTCCACTTGTGCTCTTATCCTTGCCTGACGCTCTGCCTGGCGCTGGGCCCTTAATTCCTTCCGACGCTCTATTTCCCTTTGCCTTTCTTCGATGCGTTGTTGATGGGCATCAGCCAGGGCTTTTATCTTTGCCCGACGGGCATCAGCCATGGCCGCAGGCGACAAAACAACAATTTTGGGAACGGCCGCTACAGGCGCATGAACAACAGGTACAACAACGGGCTGAGGCTTAGGGACAACCGGCGCCGGAGGTTTAACTTCTGGTTTAGGTTTAGGTTTAAGAATGATTTTATGAAAACGAAGGGCCTCCTGCTGCTTTTCATTTTCTTTTTCCAGCTTCAAACGTTTAGCTTCCTGGGACTGGCGTTCACGCACCTGGGCCTTCAACATTTCTTCTTTACGCAACTCCAACAAATGATCATCCTCATAAAAGCGTTTCTGGCGTTCGAATTCTTCAGTCAATTGCTTTTGGCGCTGACGTTCGCGTTGCTGAATAGTGATCAATTCACGCTGGGCTTGTATTTGATCAGCTAAAAATGCCGTACGTTCCCTCTCTTCGCCTTCCTTGCTTCTTAAAAGCTCATGGGTAATGGCACGGTCCACCCTTGCAAGCCAAAATTCAGCCCGGTGATCATTCTGCTCAGCCAACTCATCAAACAAAAGCTTGGCCTGGGTATACTTCCTATGCTCATAACGGTCAACGGCTTCATCATATAACACATTCTGTTCCTGCATAACTTCAATGCGCTTGAAATGTTCTACATCGGTAGACCCTTTTACCAAATGGTATTCTATGATCCTATTTCGCCTCTCCTGCGCAGAAATTTGCGCGGCCCTCTGTTCCTGGGCCCTCTGTTGTTTCTCTCTTGCTATTTTGTCTTTAAGCGTCGACAAAGCGGTGACTGTATTTTCCAATTCCGTAAACTTCCCTGTCATGGCTTCGTAATCCTGCTGGTGGGAGAGGCGGATGATATCATCGTTGATATCAGAGGCCTTTTGGGCCAGGTTCTGCAAATCCACCTGTTCTTGCGCTTCCCTATCGCGCTCTTCTTTGACGGCCCTATCATGCTCTTCCTGCTGCTCCTGCAGTTCTCTATTATGTTCCTGTATTTCCCTATCGCGTTGTTCCTGTTGCTCCTGCTGGATACGAAGCAGTTTATCGGCTTTTTCTTTGTCCTGTAACTGCTTTAAAAGCTCCGCCTCTTTTTGTTCACGGGCTGTTGCTTCCTTAACACTTTCCTGCTTTTGATATTCTTCAATGAAACTCAAACAAGAACGCGTGTCTTTATAATTAGGGTTAATATTTTCCAATTCCAAAAATTTAATTTTAGCTTTTTCATACTCATGCAAACCAAAATATTTCTGCGCTTCCTGGTACTTTCTTTCAGACGCGTCCTTCAGTTTTTCCTGTTCAGCCCTGATCTCGTCCTGCCTGGCCTGTTCCTGCGCCTGGCGGACTTTCAACTCCTCTTGCTGGCGTTTCAATTCTGCCTCACGCATTTGACTGACAAGGCGTTCCTTGTTTTCCTTCAACGTATTTAATATCTCATCGACCTTGGCCATTTTTTCCTTTGTCAGCGTGGTCGGCCTGTCATCGGCAATGCCGGAGATCTGGCGATAAAGTTGTGCTGATTTTGCGGCTAATGCCGCAATATCTTGCGCTTGTTTTTGCTGGGCCTCAATGGTGTCATTACTGCCCGCTGGGGCTGCCGGCGCCGCGGGTATTTTGACGACAGGCGCCGGTACCACTGCGATAACAGCCGCTGGCTTGGGCCCGGGGTTCTTTGCAATAAGAATTTCCAGCTTCTGCAGATATCGATGGGTGTGTTTAAAACCAGGGAAGGCCTTTTCAAGAGATTCAAATTGGGAGCGGGACGCTTCCCATTGGCGGTCACGGTATAAATTCAAGGCCTGGTCGTAGATCTTTTGGGCCCGGTCATTCTTATCTTTAAGCTCTTGCGCCTCCTGACGTTCAATATCTTCTGCGTGCCGGCGTTCTTTTAATTCTAATTCCTGCTGCCGCTGGAGGTCCTGCCTTTTGAGTTGGGCCTGACGTTGCTTATCAATACGGTCCAAATATTTGACCGTGGCTTTATAATCAGGAATGACCAGGTTAATTTCTTCAAACTTCTTCTGGGCTTCGGCAAAATCCTTACTTTTATATAACTTGACTGCCTCGTCGTAGATCTCTTTTACCTGTTTATCAACGTCCTCTTTGCTGGTGCCCGCAGCAAATACGATAGGAGACACTTGGGCCTCTGACACCGGAGATGTACCGGCAAAAGCAGCAATACCAGGCGCAAAAGACAATGCAATGGCTAGATATAGGGGGAATAATTTATTCGTCATATTTTCTTGATTTAAGAATTATTTTAACATCGTTAATGACATCTTCCACTATTTTCTCCCATATTTTAATTATAAAATTTGTAACGATTGGAGCTTTAAAAGCAAATCGCGGGCAATCCTGACTGAATTTTCAGATGACCCGCCATACTCCAAAAACACACAAAAAGCGATACTCGCCTTAGGCGACCTGGTGTAGCCGACAAACCATGCGTGATTGGGTTTATCGCGGACGCTTTGGGCAGTCCCTGTTTTGCCGTAGATATCCAACCCTGGAACATCTTTTAAATCATGGCCCGTACCTTCCGGGTCATCCACCACTGCTTTTAATCCCTGCTGTACTACTGTCCAGGTTTGATCACGCAACCTGACCCGGGGCCTTTTAGAAAAATCCATGACAGGGACATCCATCCCTCCCACTTGCTTTACGACACGGGGACGCAAAATGACCCCGTCATTGGCGACCGCACCCATCATCACCGTCAATTGCAAAGGGGTGGTCAATGTGTACCCCTGGCCGATGGACAAATTTAAAACATCCCCCGTGTACCATGATTCACCCGCCGGGGCTTTTGTCTCTATATTGCCTTTGGCCTCAAAAGGCAGGTCAACACCTGTCCGGCGATTTAATCCAAAGGCCCTGGCAAAGGCGCCGATGATGGGCGGGGTCACCAGCTGGCCGACATGAAAGAAAAAAACATTGCAGGAATGCGCCAGGGCAGCCCTTAAATCCTGCACGCCATGCACATGTGAACAGCCGAATCTCCTTTTACCCACCATCATATACCCCGGACAATCATAAGTGGTATACGGCGTGATCTTGTGAAGTTGGATCGCCGCCAGGGCCACCGGAATTTTAAATACCGAACCCGGCGGATACTGGCCGGAAACAGCGCGGTTAATCAAAGGCGTGGAAGGGTCATTAAAGTATGAGGTTATATTTTGATTTTTGCTCTTATCTGAAAAAGCATTGGGGTCATACGAAGGAGAGCTGACAAGCGACATCAAATCCCCGTTAGTCAAATCCATCACCACAATACTCCCCCTATAGCCTTGCAATAATTCCTGCGCGGCATTTTGCACGCGCTGGTCAATGGTCAGGACCACATCATTGCCCGGGACGGGATCTTTTAGCCCAAGCAAACGGACCTGTGTGCCGCGGCTATCGACTTCAATCTGGCGGCCTCCGGGCTCTCCCCGCAAAACATCGTCATACCTTTTTTCAACACCGGTTTTTCCGACGAAACTCAAAGGCGTATAGCCGTATTGCTGATTGTCCTCGATTTCATCTTCATCAATTTTTCCCACATACCCCAACACATGCGCCCCGGCCTCTGAAAGAGGATAATAACGCTCATAGCCCTGCTGGACAATAAGGCCCGGATAAACAAATTTCTCCTCTTCGATCTTGACCGCCATCTCACGGGAAATGCCCTGCGCCAATATGACAGGGGCAAAAGGGGCGACTTCTTTGCGCTGGAATTGCCTCTCAAGAAAATCCGGGCTCCTATCAAGCACCTGCCCCAAATAAACAAACAATGCCGTCCTGTCTTCCACGTCCTGGGGGACGACCCCCACATGGTAGACAATGCGGTTGCCCGCTAAAAGTATGCCGTTGCGGTCAAAAATCTTTCCCCTTGGCCCGTCGCTAGGGACGACACGGATACGGTTGTTCATGCTTTGAAGGTGATAGTAATCGCCGCGGATGATCTGCATATAAAACAAACCGCAGATGATCAGCCCCAGGGAGAAAAAAATGATCGATTGAAGAAAATTAAGGCGCATATTAACTCTCTGTTAGGCGACCGCCACACTTGTTGGCGAAAGAGAAAACTTAGTTCTTCAATGAAAAAAGATTGCTGAGATTTTTTAACTGACTAAAAACATAGGTGGCCGCTATCATTGTTGTCAGCAGCTGAGGGGCCAAAAGATAGACCCACTGGCCGCCTAAGCGGAGTTCATGGTTCATATTCGTCAAAATGGCCTGTACGATAAAACATCCGACCACAACCAAAAAAACGACCACGATCCTGGAAAACCTTGAACCCGGCTGATACAAATAACGGCGCACGAGTGTTGTGAAATAAGCAGCGGCAATGTACACCAAAATATAGGTCCCAAAGGGTGCTACTCCTGAAGCATCTTTGAATATCCCGCAAAAAACAGCCGCGATAATGCTAAAGCGTATCCCCAGATACAAATTAAAGAATATCACCACCAAAATCAAAAGCTCCGGCTTGCCCCACTCCCCCCAAAAATTATACAAAAGGAACTCCAGGGCGAAGGCCAGGTAAGACACCACAGCTATGACTGCGACGCGTTTCATAATAATTCTTTTTCCATCCTGCGCATTTGGAGGATGTCATGCGGCTTGTGATCATCGTAACCCGCCAGATGCAGGATGCCGTGGACCACGTATAGAATGATTTCATTTTCCGTCGATGTTTGATGCGCCCTGGCGTTGGCGGAAGCGACCTGCGGGCAGATGATTATTTCGCCTGCATCCTCCCCCAGATCAAAAGTCAGGACATCGGTCACATAATCATGGCCTAAATATTTCTTATTGACCGCGCGCATGCGCCTGGTCCCGACAAAGGCAATTGAAAGAGCAAAAGGCAAAAAGGGACACTCAACGTGTCCCTTTAGTTTAAAGTGCCCTTTTTTTTCAAGTTTACGGTACGCTTGCTTAACCGCCTTGAGGACCTTGGCCTTAGGAATCAGTATCTTCTTTTGAAGATTTTGCAGGGTTATTTCCATTGGATTTTTCGGGATATTTGACGCGGCCATGGTACATGGCACTGAGAACACGCACGAAGACGGATGCGATCGTATCGATTTCTCTTAATGTCAAATTGCATTCATCCAGCTGGCCATCAATGAATTTATTATTGATCACCTTACGCACCACATCTTCGATGCGCTGAGGGGTATGCTCATCCATGGCACGGGTAGCACCCTCGACAGAGTCTGCCAAAAGGACAATGGCTGTTTCCTTGCTCTGCGGCTTCGGCCCCGGGTAACGGTAATCTTTTTCTTCCAGGCCGTCAGGGTGCCCTTCGGACAAGGCTTTTTGATAAAAATAATGCATGAGGCTTGTGCCGTGATGCTCAGGGATAAAATCAATGATGCGGTGGTTTAAATGGTACTTGTGCGCCAGATCAATGCCTTCCTTAACATGATTGAAGATGACCAAACGGCTCATGGACGGTTCTAATTCATCATGCTTATTGCCGGTGACCATCTGGTTCTCCGTAAAATACTTGGGGTTGGCCATTTTGCCGATATCGTGATAATACGCCCCCACCCTGACCAACAGAGAATGAGCATCAATGGCATCCGCCGCTGCTTCCGCCAGATTGCTGACGATCAAACTGTGGTGATAAGAGCCCGGCGCTTCCACCACCATGCGCTTCATTAAAGGATGTGAAGAGTCTGAAAGCTCCAGGAGCGTAAAATTGGTGATCTCGCCGAACAAGGTCTCAAAAATCTTGGCACTGGCGATCACCACAAAAGCGCATATCAAGCCGTTGATGGCCAGGGGCTTAAGAATGTACATCAAAATATCTCTATTGATCGCCGGATTGATCAATAAAGCAGATACAACCTGGATGATAGAAACGTAAATCCCGGCTTCAATGAGCACCCCGCGGGTGCGCGCATCACGCACCTTGTAAGCCCCTGCCAGGCCGCCTAAAAAGAAAATCAGCGTCTCATTAAGGCCGAACCCCAAAACAATGCCGGCCAAGGCAGCGCTCATAAAGGCCATCATAAAACTGATCTGCACGTCGTTAAACAAGAGCATCGCCAGCATTGCGATAGAGGCGATGGGCAAATAGAAATGGGTCAGATGAGTATAGGATTTAAGGGCCTGGGCCAAAAAGACAATCAGCGCCAGCAGCAGGACCAAATGCAGAAAGAGCCGGGGCTTGACCTTCTTAAAATAAAATAAATGAAGGCCAAAAAAAAACACCAATAAAGGAATGAGCAAAGAAAACCCAGTGAAGTAGCATAAAATCACCAGGGCCAGGAAGGTAATGGCCACCATGATGATTTGATCACGGGAGATGGAATTATTTTTTAAAGAACTCATTGATGTGACGTCTGCTTGTGGTTGCCGTTGGTTTGCGCGTAGGCTTCGATGATCTTCTGCACCAATTCATGGCGGACAGTGTCTTCGCTGGTCAAATGGATAAATTTGATCTCAGGCACATTGCCCAAAACCCGGTTGGCCTCAGCCAAACCATTATTTTCCGGTGCCGGTAAATCACTTTGGGTCACGTCCCCTATCACCACGACCTTGGAATCAAAACCCATGCGTGTCAAAAACATTTTCATCTGGTCAGGCCTGGCATTTTGGGCTTCATCCAAAATGACAAAAGCTTCGTTGAGCGTACGCCCGCGCATAAAGGCCAAAGGGGCCACTTCAATAATACCCTGCTCGCTGTAATGCTCAACTTTTTCAGGCTCCATCATGTCATAAAGAGCATCGTATAACGGGCGCAGGTACGGCAATACTTTTTCCACCATGTCCCCGGGCAAAAAACCCAGGTTCTCCCCGGCTTCCACGGCCGGACGGGTCAGGATAATGCGGCGCACCAGCCCTTTTTTAAGGGCATTGACCGCCATGGCAATGGCTAAATAGGTTTTTCCGGTACCGGCGGGACCGATACAAAAAACCAGATCATTATTCTTAATGGCTTCAATGTATTCGATCTGCCCCTTGGTCTTGGGGGTGATCAAACCGCCTTGCACCGAAACTTCGATCTTTTCCTTGGCCAAGCGCTTAAAATCAATTTCTTTTTCTTTATCCACCAGGCGCAGGGCATAAACAATGTCCGCCTTCTTGACATCCTTGCCCTTCTCGACAAAGGTCATCAAGTAATGGAAAAGTTCACGGGCGATCTGGACCTGGGGATCAGAGCCGATGATCTTAATGCCGTCCTCGGAGCGGACAATACGGACCCCCAATTCCTTCTCGATAATCTTTAAATTTTGATCATAACGTCCAAAGAGCAGCTGTAAATCGCGGTTATTATCAAAGACCAGACGAAAATCCATTAATGCCCTTTCTTTATTTAGCGGCCGGAATAGTCAGCACTGTGCCGGGTTTGAGAATATTCGGATTTTCAATTTTATCTTTATTGGCCTTGTAAATTTTATACCATTTGGCATAGGTACCGAAAAGCTTCTTCGAGATTTTCTGCAAGGTATCATCTTTTTGCACCGTGTAGGTCTGCGCTTGCATGTTTCCGCCGTTTTGCTCGACAGGCTCAGATGGCGCGGATGCTTCTGCCGGTACAGTGCCGGGCAATTCCCCGACAACAGGAACAACCGGTTGAGGCGCCACAGCCGGCTGGGCATTGTCCGTTGCTGCGGGTGCCGCCGGGGCAGGTGTTGTATCAGCAGCCGGAGGCGTTTGGGAATCCGCGATCGCGTTGACCGCGGTTTCCTCTATTTTTTGCACCTCGGATTCCGGGACAGGCTTGGTTATCTCCAGCACATAAACCTTACGGGTCGTTTCTTTCGGGGCCGGCGGCGGAGGGCATGTTCCCACTATACAGCCGCCGTTACCGGTGCTTTGGCCTAATCCAACACGGTCCTTAGTGATCACATACGTCTTTGCCTCCAAACCGCAACCTGCGGCAAAAATCACTAAAGTAATAAGGGCTAAATTTTTCTTTAACATGACTCATCTCCTGGATTAGATCCCCGATTAAAACATTCGAGGATGACCCTACGGGTCAATTATTTTTCTTTAAAGCGACTAAACCTAAATCTTTTAACTGCTTGGCATCCACATCGGACGGCGCGTCTGTCATCAGGCATGTCCCTTTTTGGGTCTTGGGGAAAGCGATGCAGTCGCGGATGGATTCATTGCCGGTGATGATCGTCACGACACGGTCAATGCCATAGGCCACCCCTGCGTGCGGCGGCGCGCCGTATTCAAAGGCCCTGAGTAAAAAACCAAAGCGCTTCTGGGCCTCTTCCGGGGCTATACCAATGATGTCAAAAATCTTCTGCTGCAATTCCCGGCGGTGAATACGCACCGAGCCGCTGCCGATCTCATTACCGTTGAGCACCAGGTCATAACAACGGCCGCGGATCCTGGCATATTCCCCGCTCTCCAATAAATGGACATCTTCGGGATTAAGGCCTGTGAAAGGGTGATGTTCACTGTCCCATCTTTTTTCTTCGGTATTATACTTGAACAAAGGAAAATCCACAACCCACAAAAATGCAAACTCGCGAGGGTTGCTTTTATCCTGGCGAATGTCCGGCTTATCAGAATTATGCCGGGCCTGCGCCTCGGCGTGGGTCATGCGCGCAAACGGTATGGGTAAATCAATATTCAGGACTTCTTTAAATATTTGTTTATACATCCGTTCGGTCAAATCAAAAATAAACTCCTGGTCCACAAAGGACATCTCCATATCAAGCTGGGTGAATTCCGGCTGGCGGTCGGCGCGCAGGTCTTCATCACGGAAACATTTGACGATCTGATAATAACGGTCCATGCCCGAGACCATGAGGATCTGCTTGAACAGTTGCGGGGACTGCGGCAGGGCGTAAAAACTTCCCGGCGTCAGGCGTGAAGGCACCAAAAAGTCACGCGCCCCCTCAGGCGTTGATTTGGTCAGTACAGGCGTTTCAATCTCAGTAAACTTTTCACCATTCAAGAAATTACGCATGGAACTGCATATATGATGGCGCAAAACCAGGGAATCACGCACCTTTTTACGGCGGATGTCCAGGTAACGGTAGGTCAGGCGTAAATCCTCTGCCGCCTCGATATTATCATCGATTTCAAACACCGGTACCTTGGCGGTATTCAGGATCTCTAATTTTTTAGCGAGCAACTCAATGTCCCCTGTCAGGGCATCCGGATTAACATTCTTGGGCGGACGGACATTGACCGTGCCGGTTATCTTGACGACGAATTCAGGCCCTAATTTTTGCGCTTCAGTATGCGCTTCGGGACTGACCGAAGGGACAAAGACAACCTGGGTAATGCCATAACGGTCGCGGATATCAATAAAAATAAGCTTGCCGTGGTCCCGGCGGCGATGCACCCAGCCGCAAAGGGTCACTTCCTGGTCTTTAAAATTCTTGTTCAATTCCCCACACGTATGCGTTCTCATGATGACAAAACCTTTCCTAAATGTTCTACAATATCGGCCAACGCCACTGTTTCCTGGGTTGAGTTTTGCATGTCTTTGACGGCAATGGAATTATTTTTGACTTCATCTTCTCCGACGATCAACGCAAAACGCGCCCCTGCTTTATCCGCACGGCCCATTTGAGACTTCATGGACCCGCACACAAAACCCATATCTGCGCTGATGCCTGCTTTTCTAAGCAACTGCAACACTAAAAAAATCAATGGCTGGTATTCTTCCTTCATGGCCATGATAAAGACATCCACACGGGCCAGTTCAATGGGCGCTTCACCCAGGGCCAATAAAATACGTTCTATGCCCAACGCAAAGCCGATCCCTCTGATGTTCTCCGCACCGCCTAATTCAAACGCTAATGTGCTATAGCGCCCGCCGGCACCAACAGCATCCTGGCTGCCCAACCGGCCTGCTGCCGTGATTTCAAACACCGTATGCGTATAATAATCCAAGCCGCGCACCAAATGCGGCGAGACTTCAAAAGGGATTTTAATGCTGGTGAGTGCCGCCTGTACCTTGCTAAAATATTCTTGGGACGGGACCGACAGCGGCAGGTCCTTGACAACAGAGGCCACCACTTTACGGCAGGATTCATTTTTACAATCCAGCACGCGAAACACATTGCGTTCAAAACGCTCGCGGCAATCGACGCATAATTTATCTTTATGTTTAGCAAATTCACCCCGCAGCCAGTCCGAAATGCGCGCTTTATCCTCCTTAGAACCCAAACTGTTGATCTTTAATTGCGGGTCTTTGACCCCGAATTCCCTTAACAAATGCATCGCTAAAGCGATGGTCTCAGCATCAAGGAACGGGGAAGCTTCGTCAACACTGATAGCCTCGACTCCGATCTGGTGAAACTGACGCAGCCTGCCTTTCTGTGGACGCTCCCCGCGAAACATGGGGCCGATATAAAAAAATTTGGACAACCGTTCTTTTTTGTCAAAACTATTCTCAATATAAGAACGCATCACCGAAGCAGTACCCTCCGGCCGCAAAGCATATCCTTCGTCTTCTTTAGCAGAAGCCAATTCCAGAAGCTGTTTATTGACCACATCAGTGGTTGCCCCTAAGGACCTTTTAAAAAGGTTAACATCCTCATAAACAGGCGTACGGATTTCTCTGTAGCCGTATGACTTGCAGATTTTGCGGGCCAGGAATTCTAAGGCTTCCCAGAGAGGAACAGCGTCGGGTAATATATCGGATGTCCCGCGGGGGACATTGAAGGTATTATTCACGTAGATTTCCCGGCCTTATTTGACTTTCTGCTTCATTTCTAAACCGGACTTAAAGACCACTACTTTCCGGGGAGGGACGGGAACGCTTTGTCCCGTGCGGGGATTGCGACCGAAACGGGCGCGACGCTCTTTGATCTTAAAAACCCCAAAATTGCGCAACTCCACCTTGTCACCCTGCATCAAGGAATCGACGATCACATCAAAAGTCTTCTGCACGATCTTTTTAACATCCACCTGTTTGATACCGGTTGCGTCAGTTATTTTTAACACAATATCTTTTTTCGTCATTAAAAACTCTCCTTCGGCGATGACAAATGCATATGGTTCAAATTTAATTGCAACTATAGTACCAACAAGGACTTACAGTGTCAACGAAAAATTGTTTTCTCCGACTAAAACCTTGATTTCTTCCATCAAAATTTCACTGGGAGTGACAAACAAATCTTCGCCCACTAAAATTTGCACCCGTTTGTAATTATTCGTGTCCACCTGCACATAAACCGGGATTTTGCCCGGGAAACGCGCCAGCTTTTCTTTCAGTTTTTCAAAACCGGACTGGCCTGTTTGCGACAAATCCACCTGCACGGATTTGATCAGGTCATAAACCTCATCAATACCCGCCATTTCACTGGCTATCATCTTGGGAAAACCATCGCGGAAACTCACCTTGCCTTTGACCACCACCACTGTATTTTCTTTCAGGTAAGAAGCTGTTTGCGTATAACTGGAAGGGAAGATCACCAGCTCCATTTCCCCGTCGATGTCCTCCAGCCCCACAATGGCCATGCGCTCATTGGTCTTTTTGGTGCTGGTCAATTTGACGGATGTGATCAGCCCGATCATCCGCGCTTCCTGCCCGTCACGCGCACCTTTGATATTGCTCGTTGTAAAATCCGCAAATTTCTCAATTTCAGTTTTGTAGCGGTCCAAAGGATGCCCGCTTAAATAAAACCCCAACAAAGATTTTTCATAACCCAGTATCTGGGCCTGCGGCCATTCCGGAATATCAGGGAAGGTTTCGTCATTGGGGCCAAAACCGCTTTCTTCCTGCCCCATGCTAAAAAAGGAAAACTGGCCGATCTCTTTTTCTTTTTGCCCGCGGGTGCCGGCTTCCAGGGCCCTTTCCAGGACCGCCATCATCTGGGAGCGCCGGCAATGAAAAGCATCAAAAGCCCCGGACTTGATCAGGCTTTCCAGGACTTTACGGTTATTCAAACGCAGGTCAATGCGGCGGCAAAAATCAAAAATGGAAGTAAAAGGCCCTCCTTCAGCCCTGGCACGGACCATGGACTCAATGGCCCCGGCGCCGATATTCTTGACTGCCAGCAAACCGTAACGGATGGCATTTTTTTTCTCAACGGTAAATTGGGCCAAACTATGATTAACATCCGGAGGCAAAATACTGATCCCCATGGCCCCGGACTCTTTAACGTATTCAACCACCTTATCGGTGTTGTCTTTTTCAGATGTCAAAAGCGCTGCCATAAACTCAACCGGATAATTGGCCTTTAAATACGCCGTACGGTAGCTGATAAGCGAATAGGCCGCGGAATGGCTGCGGTTAAAACCATACCCGGCGAAAAAGTCGATCAGATCAAATAACTGATTGGCCTGAGCTTCTGTCATAAGACTGGTCTTGGCACAGCCTTCTATAAAAAAGGAGCGCATTTTTTGCATTTCCGCCGGTATTTTCTTGCCCATGGCCTTGCGCAAATCATCGGCCTGGGCCATGCTGAAACCCGCGATGACAGAGGCGATCTGCATGACCTGTTCCTGATAAAGAATGATGCCGTAAGTTGGTTTAAGCACCGCTTCCAGTTTGGGATGCGGATAGGAAATCTTCTGCTCTCCCCGCTTGCGTTTGATAAAATCATCCAGCATGCCCGAACCCATGGGGCCGGGACGGTACAAGGCATTGATGGATATCAGGTCTTCAAACTCCGAGGCCTTCATTTTCTTTAAAAGGTCCCGCATGCCCCCACTTTCCAGTTGGAAGACACCCATGGCATTGCCCCGCGCCAACATCTCATAGGCTTTTTTGTCGTCGAGCGAAAGCGCATCAATGTCAATGTCTATGCCTCGATGCTGTTTGATGAGCTTGAGTGATTCGGTGATGACGGTCAGCGTCCTTAAGCCCAAAAAATCCATTTTCAAAAGGCCTATTTGGGAGATCCCATCCATATCATAGGCGGTGGTGACCTGCCCGTCAGAGCTTTTAAATAAAGGAACATACTCTGTCAGGGGCTTATCTGAAATCACCACCCCTGCCGCATGGATGGACGCGTGACGGTTCAAGCCCTCCAAAACCTGGGCCGTGGTCAGCAATTGCTTGGCTATTTTATCAAATTCAACAGCCTCCCGTAATTGCGGCTCCACGTTTAATGCCTGTTCAAGGGTAATGCCGATCTCATTGGGGATAAGTTTAGCAATGCGGTCAACGTCCGGATACGGCATGCCCATGGCCCGGCCCACATCACGCACGGCCGCCTTGGCCTGCATGGAACCAAAGGTGATGATCTGGGCCACATTAGAGGAACCGTATTTTTTCGTGACATAATCAATGATCTCGCCCCGCCGTTCATAACAAAAATCAATATCAATGTCCGGCATGCTTTTGCGCCCGGGATTCATGAAACGTTCAAACAAGAGGCCGTATTTAATTGGATCAAGGTCCGTGATCCCCAGTAAATAAGAAACCAGGCTGCCGGCGGCAGAACCGCGGCCGGGGCCAACGGGAACGCCAATGGACTTGGCATAGTTGATAAAATCCCAGACGATTAAAAAATAACTGACAAAGCCCATGTCACTGATGGTCTTGATCTCATGCTCCAGGCGTTGGCGCAGGGCATTATCCACACCCGCAGGATAGCGGTGCAAAAAACCTTTTTCACAAAGTGCCGTTAAATAAGATTTAGCATCAGCGCCCTGAGGCACTTCATACCGCGGCAGATGATACTGGTCGAAATCCAGCTTCAGATTGCATTGCTCTGCTATTAACAAAGTATTGCTGACAGCATCAGGAACCCCGTCAAAAATTGTTTTCATGGCCTCGGGCTCTTTAAAATAAAACTGGTCAGTGGCAAAACGCATGCGGTTAGGATCTCCCAAGGTCGTCTGCGTTTGGATGCAAAGCAGGGTCTCATGCGCCATGGACTGTCCCTGCTCGATATAATGCACATCATTGCTGGCCACCAGAGGCAAATTCAATTGTTTGGCAATTTTGATGAGATCTTCATTGACCTTTTTTTGCTCCATAATGCCATGGTCCATGAGCTCGATATAATAATGCCCTTGGGCGAAAATATGGCGGTACTCATCAGCCGCTTTCAATGCCGCTTCAAAATGGCCGCGCAGCAAATGCCCCGCCACTTCACCTTTAAGGCATCCCGATGTGCCGATAAGGCCTTTGGCATGCCTGGCTAATATTTCTTTATCGATCCGGGGCTTATAATAAAAGCCTTCCAGATAAGAGGCGGAAACCAATTTCATCAGATTGGCATAGCCCTCATTGCTCGCCGCCAAAAGGGTCAAATGGCAAATGCTTTTTTGATCAGGGTCTTTTTCAAAGCGGCTGGCAGGGGTGATATAAGCTTCGCAACCGATGATGGGCTTGATCTTGGATTTTTGGCAGGCCTTGTAAAAATGGATGGCGCCGAACATATTGCCATGGTCAGTCATCCCTAAGGCCGGCATGCCGAGGCCTGCGGCCTTTTTAACCAGCTCATCCACCCGGCAGGCGCCGTCTAAAAGAGAATATTGGGTATGGACATGAAGATGAACAAATTCGGAAGTGCTCATAAAAAACAACGGCCTTAAGTGTTAAATTGAATATTACTTTAACACTTAAGGCCGAGAGGAATCAATATAAAATTATACGGATTATTCCCACTCAATCGTAGCAGGAGGTTTCGAGCTGATGTCGTAAACGACACGGTTAATGCCCTTGACCTCATTAATGATACGATTGGAAATGCGTCCCAGAAGATCATAAGGCAATTGGGCCCAGTCAGCGGTCATCCCGTCGGCACTGGTAACACAGCGCAAGGCAATGACGTTTTCATAGGTACGCTGATCACCCATGACGCCGACAGTCTTGATGGGAAGCAACACCGCAAATGATTGCCACAGGTCCTGATAAAGCCCGGCCTTCTTAATTTCATCCATGACACGGTCATCTGCTTCACGCAGCAATTCCAGGCGCTCAGTGGTGACTTCGCCAAGAATACGGATAGCCAAACCCGGGCCCGGAAAAGGCTGGCGCTTGAGGATGGATTCAGGCATCTGCAAATTCTTGCCGATCAAACGCACCTCATCCTTGAATAATTCACGCAGAGGCTCGACCAATTTAAATTTCATGTCCTTAGGCAGGCCGCCGACGTTATGATGGCTTTTGATGACTGCCGTCGGTCCGCCGTGCGCGGGAAGGGACTCAATGACGTCAGGATACAATGTTCCCTGGGCCAGGAATTCAGCGCCTTTGATCTTCTTGGAAGCGTCCTGAAAAACGCGGATAAATTCATCGCCGATGATCTTTCTTTTTTGCTCGGGGTCTTCAATGCCTTTGAGCCGTTCAATAAAACGTTTTTCAGCTTCAATGACGGTCAAATTCATTTTAAAATGCCCCTTGAACGTACGCACCACGGAAGAAGATTCATTCTTGCGCAGCAGGCCATTGTCCACAAAAATGCAATACAAACGGCTGCCGATGGCCTTTTGTAACAATACCGCAACCACTGCAGAATCCACCCCGCCGCTTAGGCCCAAAACAACTTTCTTGCCGCCGACGGTTTCCTGGATCTGCTTGATGGCAGCCGTGGCAAAACGGTCCATGGTCCAGCGCGGCAAACATCCGCAAATGGTGTACGCAAAATTCTGTATCATCTGCAAACCGCGCTGGGTGTGCACGACTTCCGGATGGAATTGCACCCCGTAAATCCTGCGGGTACGGTTGGCAATGGCCGCGTTGGCCGCGTTTAATGTATGGGCAATGCGGACAAATCCCGGCGGTGGCGAAACGATCTCATCACCGTGGCTCATCCAGCAGGTCAAATTCGTGGAGAGATTGGTAAACAAATCTTTATTATTGTCGATGAAAAGCTCAGCCTTGCCGTATTCACGGTCCTTGGCTTTGGACACCTTGCCGCCCAACATATGGGTGATGGCCTGCATGCCGTAACAAACCCCTAAAATGGGGATATTTAATTTAAAAATATCAGGGTTGGGTAAAGGAGCACCTTTATCGGTGACGCTTTGCGGGCCGCCGGAAAGAATGATACCTTTAGGATAAATTTCTTTGATCTTTTCAACGGAAATATTATAGGGAACGATCTGGCTGAAAACCTTGCTTTCGCGCACACGGCGGGCGATGAGCTGGGTGTATTGGGAACCCATGTCCAAAATCAGGATGATATCGCGGGCCCTTTGCTTCTTGATCTCCATCGGGACGATCCGCGAAGAAGACCTTAATTTAATAGGCTTCATCAAACCATGTACGGGTTTGCGTTTGCCCGGCTTTCTGGCAAAACGGCTGACATGTTTTCTTTGAACAGGCTTGGGGACAACTTTTTTAGCGGCCTTTTTGGTTACCTTTTTAGTTGCCTTTTTTACAGCCTTCTTAACGGCTTTTTTCTGAGCCATGAGGTATTACTCCTTTTTAAAAACACACTATGGAACCCCCCTGCAAAACTTCACATAAATGTGAAATTTTTCGGGAGTAAAGCCGCTTTTAGCGGCTTTACTTGCCCATCCCTACACGTTGCCCGATCTGGAAGACCTTGCCTTCCGTCTGGATCGATGGTGCCAGGATGATTTCAACATCATGCATTTCTTTAATATTACGGGCCCCCAAGGAACCCATGGAGGTCTTTAAAGCACCGACCAAATTCTGTGAACCGTCATCAACACGGGCCGGGCCCATGAGGATCTCTTTCAAGGTGCCGCTGGTACCGACGCGGATACGTGTCCCGCGCGGCAGATTAGCGTGCGAGGTGGCCATCCCCCAATGATAACCGCGCCCCGGAGCTTCTTCAGCTTTGGCAAAAGCAGAGCCCACCATCACCGCGTCCGACCCGGCCGCAAAAGCCTTGCAAATCTCCCCGCCGATACGCATGCCGCCGTCGGTGATCATGGGGACATATTTGCCCTTACGCTTAAAATAATAATCACGCGCAGCGCAGCAATCAACCGTCGCGGTGATTTGAGGGACACCGATGCCTAAAACGCCGCGGGAAGTGCAGGCAGCACCCGGGCCAATGCCGACCAAAACACCTGATGCGCCGGCTTCTAAAATCTCTAACGCCATTTCATAGGTGACCACATTACCGATAATGACCGGGACCTTGGTATTTTTACAAAATTTTTCTATATCCAATATTTTATATTCCGTAGAAATATGACGCACCGTCGCAACGGTCGACTGCACGATAAACGCATCCACTCCCGCTTCAGCGGCAATTTTAGAAAAAGCAGCCGCGTTTTGAGGGATACAGCTTACAATCGCCGGCACCTTGGCCTTTTTAATTTCCTCGATGCGTTTGGCGATCAATTTTTCTTTAACAGGAAATTTAGTGTTCTCATAGAGGCTTTGGACCAGTTTGGTCGCTTCCTCAGGAGTGGCTGACGCTATTTGCTTTAAAATCTCTTCCGGATGGTCATAACGGGTCTGGATGCCGTCAAGGTTTAAGACCGCGATGCCGCCAAGCTTGCCCATGGCAATGGCAAATTTAACATCAACCACGCCATCCATGGACGCAGCCATGATAGGCACAGGAAATCTATGTTTACCTAAAATAAACGTGGTATCTACTTCAGCAGGGTTGACCGTCACACTACCTGGAACTAAGGCCACTTCGTCAAAACCGTAACATCTGCGTGCGCGCCGCCCGATGCCAATCCAATCAGCCATTACCTAACCCCCCTATTTTCAATGAGATACGAGCTGAAAAAAAGCTTAAAAAAATGAATTTGAAGCGGGATTATACCCTAATAAAGGCAAAGTGTCAATAGATAAAACGAAAAAGGGGACACTTTAAAGTGTCCCCTTTTTCACCCAACTCTTTTTTAATACATCCCACCCATACCACCGCCACCAGGCATCGGAGGCATGACAGGTTTTTCCTTTTCAGGGACGTCAGTGATCAAACATTCTGTGGTTAAAAGCAATCCTGCAATAGATGCCGCATTTTGCAATGCCGTGCGGGTCACCTTGGCCGGATCAATGATACCTGCTTTGATCATGTCCACATATTGGTCAGAGTTAAAATCATAACCAAAAGCAGCGTCTTTTTCATTCTTCAAGTGCTCAAGGATGACAGAACCTTCTAACCCGGAATTGAAAGCCAATTGACGTATGGGAGAT
This sequence comes from Candidatus Omnitrophota bacterium, assembly GCA_013286575.1. Classification (GTDB taxonomy): domain Bacteria; phylum Omnitrophota; class Gorgyraeia; order Zapsychrales; family Fredricksoniimonadaceae; genus JABDGZ01. The sequence continues at coordinate 4,847 of JABDFL010000005.1, read as the reverse complement.
TCCAAAGAACGGCGTACGATCTCAGCGCCGGTCTTCTCATCACCCTGAAGGTCAATGCCTTCCAAATCCTTAATGCAGCGTAAAAGCGCCACACCGCCGCCCGGAACTATACCTTCTTCCACGGCCGCGCGGGTCGCATGCAAGGCATCTTCAACGCGGGCCTTCTTTTCTTTCATTTCAGATTCGGTCGCGGCACCCACATTGATAATGGCGACACCACCGGCAATCTTGGCCAAACGTTCCTGTAATTTTTCTTTATCGTAAGAGGAATCAGTAGAATCAATTTGATTCTTGATCTGGGCCAAACGGCTTTTGATATCCGCCGGTTTACCGGCACCCTGAACGATCGTTGTATTATCCTTGTCGATCTTGACCTTCTTGGCACGGCCTAAATCAGCAACCTCGATATTCTCGAGCTTAAGCCCTAAATCCTCGGTAATAGCCTTGCCGCCGGTCAAAACAGCGATGTCTTTGAGCATTTCTTTGCGGCGATCACCATAACCCGGGGCCTTGACCGCAGCGCAATGCAAGGTGCCGCGCATCTTGTTGACGACGAGAGTTGCTAAGGCTTCGCCTTCGACCTCTTCGCAAAGGATCAATAAAGGACGCCCGCTTTTAGCCACTTTTTCCAAGACAGGCAAGATATCCTTGATGCTGGAGATCTTCTTTTCATAAAGAAGGATATATGGTTCTTCAAGCTCGCAGATCATCTTTTCCATATCTGTTGAAAAATACGGGGAAAGATATCCCTGATCAAATTGCATGCCTTCCACGATCTTCAATTCCGTAAAGATGGTCTTGCTTTCTTCGACGGTGATGACGCCGTCTTTGCCGACAGCTTCAAAAGCCTCGGCGATCTTCTTACCAATGACATTATCATTGTTGGCCGCGACAGTCGCAACCTGCTCGACTTCTTTGGAATTCTTAAGATCAACCTTCTTGGCAAGCTTTTCGATCTTGGCCACGATGCGGACCACCGCCAAATCAATCCCGCGCTTTAAAGCCATGGGATTGGCACCGGCAGTGACGTTCTTTAAACCTTCGCGGTAAATGGATTCAGCCAAAACAGTCGCGGTGGTTGTACCGTCACCGGCGATGTCAGAGGTCTTTTCAGCGACTTCCTTGACCATCTGGGCACCCATATTTTCAAACGGGTCTTCCAATTCAATTTCTTTGGCTACCGACACACCGTCCTTGGTGACAGTCGGGCTGCCGAATTTCTTGTCTAAAACCACATTACGGCCTTTAGGGCCCAAGGTGACCTTTACCGCGCGTGATAACTGCTCCACCCCACGCAAAATCTTGCGGCGTCCTTCATCTTCAAATAATAATTGTTTTGCTCCCATTTTACTTTCTCCTTATTAGTCTCTGTCCCCCGCCATGGCGGGGCCATTTTTACTTAACAATAGCTAAAACGTCTTCTTCCTTCATGATCAAAAGCTCTTCACCATCTGTCGTGGTGATTTCCGTACCGCCGTATTTGGTGTACAAAATACGGTCCCCGACCTTGACTTCCAAAGGCACAATATGACCGGTATCAGACGCTTTGCCCTTACCTACGGCAATGACTTTGCCTTCCTGGGGTTTTTCTTTGGCGGTTTCCGGAAGCAAAATGCCGCCCTTGGTGACTTCTTTAGCTTCCAGCACCTTGACCACAATGCGGTCAGCTAACGGTTGAATAGCCATAACTTCTCCTCCTTGTTAAAAGTGTTAATGATTAATATTTTTTGTGTAATTGCAAGCCTGTTTGGGCGTGACAATCTTTGGCACTTCCAGATTCAGAGTGCCAATCATAGCGGGAGATGGAAATTTTGTCAAGAATTTTCTAGCAGTACATTTAACGGAGTGCTAAAACAGATCAATTGACAACGCCCACAGCGGATTGTATTATATTTTTGCTTGTTGAGGCATCCCCCATGCTTCTTTTAAAAAATCACCCATCAACTTCCCCCTTTATAACTGCCGGAGTTTGCCATGCTGTTTAGTCATTTCAAATTGAATCCAACCCAACGCAAAGAACTCAGCAAATCATTTTTCAATCTTGGAAATTTTTTCTTCTCAACTATACTATTAGGCCAAGTCGTACTTCACAATCTGGACATACCTCTTTTTCTATTTGGGGCGATTTCCTTTGTAATATTATATAGCCTTGCTACAATATTACTAAAAGAAGAAAGGATATCTCTATGAATGGCGGCGTTTATTATGAAATTTTCTTGATAGTCTTTTGCGGAGTCGTTGCTTGGATCGCTTTTAGGGACGACCACTCAAAATCAACCAAGCATTAATCTTACTCCTCCTTATAATCCCAACAACGGCATCAGATTGATCGGAACAACGTCGAGGATTTTGATCCTGACACCGGAAAAGTCCCCGCGCTTGAATTGTGCAATCATTGCCGGGTCAAAAGTGATATTCACCTTCTCTCCCGAACTTTCCATCTTCAGATTCCTGGAATTAAGGTCGATACCGCCGGGATTAGCCAGAGCCGCCTGATCTACCGTTTCCTCTCGAGAACCGACCCTCACTGCGTCACTGATATTAATAACGAGATTGTCTGCAAAGCTGTAATAACTATATCTAAACAGATGTTGACCAGGCTTTTCACTGGATTTTTCATGTAAGACAGAAATCCAGCTCAATGACGGAAGAGCTTCACCATCATACAGTATACTTACTGAATGCAATGGCCCCGATTGTATCAGTGCATTAATAGCACCAATCAATCGCATCATATCCAAATCCTCTCCCGTATTCATCGCTGCGTCAAGTGGCGATACATCATCATCCTCTTGAGGAAGAAGGGCATCGGACTTCATAGTCATAGCCTTATCATTTAAATCTGCTTCTACCGGCCCAAGATTGGATTTACCATAAGCAATATCAACCTGCGCCGCTGATAAATGGGGCAACGCACTTGCTATCTCTTCTTTGGTAACAAGTGCAATCTTTCTGTCCATCAAAAAGCCCAAAACAAGCTTGGCTATAGCAGCTTTTCTTTTGCCAGTTGTTTGGATATCTTCACCCTTCCACTGAGGGGCCTCATAAGAGTTTACAAAGGTAGGGTCATTGGAAGAAGCACGAAAAACAAAACGTCCGGCAAATTTACCGTCTTGCTCAAAGACAATGTCCGCATACCGATATAATCCGCCCTCATCTTTAGGATCAGCATACGAATTAAATTCTTTTACTGTTAATTGTCCGACGGATGTACTGTAACTCCTGCCGGCCACAAACTCATCCTGCAGCAATCTAATACCCCAATCTTTCCCAAGTTCAATGACCACCTGAGGAGGATTGGTTGGGTTATTGGGGTCATACCGCCAGGATGTTGGATTATTATTGCTTTTGCCTAATTCAATGAGAAAATCCGGGTGAAACAAGGGCTGAAATCGAGGAGATTGAGAATAGGGTATGGTTAAGCTCTGATAAACATCCAATACAGGATTTGCAGCGTTTGGGTCCATTTTTTGTTTTGCCAAAACGGCGAATAAAACAGCCACCGCCAAAGGATTTTCGACTTCTCCTGACACATTAAGCCACGTATGCCCTGAACGCTCCCCATACATGGGAACAACAAATCCCTCTTTTTCCAAAACTTGTTTCTTGGCCTTTAAAAATGGATAGCCTGCATCAGTCTGGAAAACTTCGACACCCAGTTCTTTTCCCCGGTCATTGACGGCATGGGTCCCTAGAACATCCCTAATAATAGCGATTTTTTTTCCGCTCTGACCATACCCCCATTGGCTTATCAAAGACGGCAATAACACTCCTAAAAGATTATCAGGGGCCAGACTGAGAAATTCTTTCTCAGGGTCTTTCGTGATTGCATCCCGGACAAGAATAGCCCCCCGATCTCCATCCAAATCAAAAGCAAGGCCAAAATGCGCCCCTGTTTCTCTCATCTTGGCCTCTAATCCGGCCAGGTTCTTTCTGACAGATGGATCGGCATTATGCTCACCCCAAATATCTTGAATATCTGTATTGATTTCTATTACTTGCGCCCCTAATCTTTTAAAGGTTTCCACAGCCAGTATTCCGCTCTCTGTATGGGACCCGTCAACAACAACCTTTATCCCTTGCAAGGGCAGAGTATTAACATACCTTTGCTCGAGCTCGGACAAAACAGCCAATGGTTTATTTGATTTCTTTAAAGCTTCCCCTAATGTATACAAAGAACCATTTTGAGCTGCTACGACTCCCACCAAGGTATTAAAACGAATAACATTCTCCTTAACATCCTCAGCTTCATAATTACCTAATTTCTGACCACGGAGCAAGGTCATTGCCTCCGGATTTTTCAATAACTTTTTAACTTCCCCAAGGGCATATTGTTTGATTTCTTTTCTGGTCAGACTTTTTACACCCTCCCCCATTTCATTCATGATAGCGACCTTAAACCCACGGACAAAAACATCACTGGCCCTGGACACATGACTGGCTGTATGAAAAATACTCATTAGCGGCTTAAACTGCTGAACAGCCCAGGAATAGGATGTGACTGCATTACTGGTGTCTACCGCTGTATAAACAACATCCAATCCGCTGTAGCGCATGGCTGCCACCAATGCATCCATAATTTCCGGGTTGGCTTTCCGGGCATCACGTGTAATAAGCACTGTCCTGTTCTTGATACCAGCAAGCCTTGCTTTTTCCAAAGCCATTTTTGCCCAAACCAATCCCAACCGGAAAACAATAGCCGGATTCAATTCCTGACCTTTTTTCTCGTAACGAAAATCATAATCACGGAACATATCTTCAACAAGCTCATTATCACCGACCGGCTGCTGCAGCCAATATTCCACATGACCAATGGGATTAAAAACATCAAATACCGGGGCCGTCAT